>DASQMR010000153.1:0-11984 GCA_035645375.1 Rubrobacteraceae bacterium | reverse complement strand
TCATACGCCTGAAGATGTGAAACTTCTAGAGCAGGACACCCCACAACAGCGTACAACGGATATGGACATCGTACGGCGGTGGACGGCGAATTCGGAGAGGTATGGCGGTGGTAGTAAGCGGCTGGCATGAGTAGAGAGGTTGCACGTCACTTCTGATGAGACTAGGTGAGCGGCACACTACTTCAACGTGCTAGTTTCACCACGTAAATAAAAAAACAGAGTCGTGTAGTTAAGAGCAACCTACCCTCGTACTCTAGGCTAATGAATAATCCCAAGGTACTTAGAGTAGCTGACAGGCTTTGTTATAAAGCCATATGATCGTAAGGTCTAGAATGTTCGGAGGGTAAAGTGGAAGACAATCAACAAGAGATACAAGAACGGCTCTCACACCTTGAGAACATAAGGCTACTGCTGGAAGAGGCTAGGGGTCACGCCAGAGACATTGGGAGTCCTGAGGGTGGGCAGATCGACACGCAGATTGCCACCATGCTAAGTGAGATAAATAAACAAATACACGACCTCAGAACTTCTTCCTAAAAGCCTAACCCTCCTGCTCCTCCATGAGTCGCTCAGGTAAGGGAACTGTTTACACTTTCCCAGGGACTCCTCCTGCTTGGTCTCCTTGTATAGTCGTTGCCGTTAAATGATATACTGGTTACTAAATAAATACCTTTGTAAGGGAGGATCAAGTGGAACTACCAGAAGGATATAGCCTTGAAGAGGTAGGAGATGGAGTCCGGCTGCTGAAGCGGTCGGGTAGGCACACGCTTACTGCGTTTGGAAGCGAAGTAAACCCGAAGGACATCTGGCGGGTAGCTGAGGCAGACAAAGGGTATCTGGCAGCTAAAAAGATGCAGGGTAATTTCGGCATTGGGGCGGACCCAGATAGTGATCTCCTATTTGCTCAGAACGTCAAAGATGCCCGTAAGGAGTATCTATTAGCCCTGGAGGCGGCTTACCAACAGCCAACATAGAAGGGTTCGGCTTAGGAAGCTGCGCCTAGCAACTCCGACTCTTCAACGACGGATGGTATCTCGCTCCCAAGTAGAGCCTCGACGAAAGCCTTACGGCTGAAGCTCACAAGCTCGACTGTCTCTGGCAACGGATTAAGGGAAACGTCTTCGACCTCCCTGCATGGACCGTAGAGTATAGAGACGAGTTCCCCACATGTGGTCTCTCTCGCATGCCAACTCTCAGCGGCATCCCTAAAGTGTAGGAATGTCTCGACTACTTCTCTAAAACTAAACACCGGTAACATATGCCTACCGATGGTAAATACTTCCAGCCCACTGCAACCCTGCTTGACTATTAACCATAGCGGTCTATTGTGCATCCTCACCCTTCCCAATGGCTTAACTTTGCAGTATATAGCACAAGAGCAGTGCTGTAAATAGCAGTGCTGTATACACTCACTTAGGTGCAAGTTGGCAGCTAGGGCTATTGGTTCAGAACTACCACTTCTAGTTCAAAACCGACTCTTAACGCAAGGCCGGATTAGAGTAGCCTCCTTTCTTACTCGTCACTTCCCCTTAACACCTCCTCAGATGCCTCGTACGCTTCAGGGTAGTTGTTCCTCAGACCTCCTAGAGCGATCCCTCCTCCGTAGCCCAATCCCCCCAGCTTGGAAGCGATCATCAGCCACTTGAGGTTTCTCAAGTACTTGTCCTTGTCTTCGAGATATTAAGAGGAAATTCTAGGACCCTGAATAACAGAGTAAACGCTCCGGCAGCATCCGAATTACCCCGTGCCCTTCGACGCTCCCAAGCTCTCTCGCAATCACTAAGAAAGCAGGCACTTGACAACCGCACATACGTGCGTTTAGAATATAGCTATTAACCTGGTGCTCGACTCCTCCTTTCCCTTTCCCTACATTTGGACGGGCATCAGGCTTCTCTTTATCTACTTAACAGTCACCGACCGGGTAAGGTCTGCGAAAACCTCAACTCGCCGAAGAAGGGGCTAACTTTCTGGGAGGGCCGCAACAGTTCCTAGCTCGGTCCGTAGAAAGCGCTACAGAGCGAGCGGGAGCAGCATATCATTCCTCAAAGGGTTATCCTTTGCCTTCTTCACGTTTCGATAGGAGAAGGGCCGAACCTCCGGAGGGTATTGCTGGGTATGTTTGGCGGGACGAGGCGCGAAGCGCGATACAATCTGGCCGGAGGGTTCACCCGCGATGAATGGGACGGCGAGGATTGGGTATAGGTTGGCGCGAGATTCTTGGGCTTCTGATTGGGGTGGCGGTGTGCTACGGGGTGATCAGCTACGCCGCGTTGCTGGCATCCCAGGGCCAAGATCAAGGAACGGCTCCAGAGCAGACTCAGGAAGACACGAGGCCTGACAGGGTTGAGCCGCGGACTGATCCCTCGGTTTTGTACGGGGACACTTCAGGGGGGAACCCGAAGAAGGTGACCGTGCGCGTGAAGGGCGCTGCAGGCGAGTCGTTCGGTCTTAACTACGGTAACCTCCTCTCCAGCCGCTCGGTCGAAGGGGTCGTCCCCAAGGACTACGAGGTTGTGGTCCGTACCGACCCCGGTTCTGGAGACTACGCTTGGGCCGAGGCTTGGAAGATCGCCGGGAACACCAAGGAGCTACGAGTGCAGATCCTTGACGATGGCGGCAAGGTAATCAGGGAATGGTCAACCACTGAAGATTACGGGAGCGCATACGTGAGGTGGTCCCCCAACGAACAAGAACCGGCTTCCGGCGAAACGACAGCGGCGAGCGAAGGAACACAAGTTAGACGCCGATCCTAGGATCTCTTCGGTTTCAGGGAGGAAGCACGAGCCTCAAGGCTTACGCTTTTGCGCGTGATGCGGCGAGAAGATGGGGCGTTACGATTGGAAGAACGAGAGTCGGTCGGTAACGTTTTAGGATGTAGCTTAGTCAGTGGTTGCGAACCGAGCCCCCAGGCGGGCAACAACGACCCAGTTCCCGGGCAGACGGTTTCCTGTTCACCCTGGGAACAAGCTTGATACATAGACTGGGCTAGCTGGGGATGGGACGGCTACGCTGGTCCAGGGCATTATCCCGGGTTCCAGTACGATACGCAGCCGAGTTAGACTCTGCCTTTCGAACTTGAGCGTAAGAAGGGGCCGGGACGATATCCTGGCTCCTTCGCGTGAGCCTCCGATGATCGCCTTTGCTACTCTCGGTATGGTTCAATAAAGGTATGAAGTTTGGTATCTCGACGTTCGTTACCGACGAAGGAATCTCGCCGGGAGCATTGGCTAGAGCGATCGAAGAGCGCGGCTTCGAATCTTTGTTCATCGCCGAGCATACCCACATCCCCCTCAGCCGAAAGTCTCCGTACCCCAGGGGCGGAGAGCTGCCCCGGAAGTACTATCGTACCTTGGACCCCTTCATCACCCTTACCGCGGCGGCGGCCGCAACCGAACACCTGCTGCTCGGTACGGGGGTAGCCCTGATGGTCGAGCGGGATCCGATCATTACGGCCAAGGAAGTCGCGAGCCTGGATCTCGTGTCTGGAGGACGGGTGATCTTCGGTGTTGGCGTAGGCTGGAATCGCGAGGAGATGGAGAATCATGGTACCGACCCGCGCACCCGCGGGAAGTTGATGGACGAGCGTATCCGGGCAATGATAGAGATCTGGACTGAAGATGAGGCACAGTTCCATGGGCAGTACGTAGACTTCGATCCGATCGGGCTATGGCCCAAACCGTTACAAAGGCCGCACCCGCCGATCTACGTCGGAGGCGGGAGACGGGCTTTCGACAGGATCGTGGAGCTCGGCAATGCTTGGCTTGCTAACGGGCTTCCGCCGGACGTGCTGGAGCCGATGTTAACCGAACTTCAAAAAGTCGCCGGTAGAGAGGTGCCGGTAACTGTATTTGGCGCATCCAGCGCGCTGGAAGACCTGGAAGCATATGGTCGGCTGGGCGTGGAGCGTGTCTTGCTCAGCCTACCTACACTACCCGAGAGCGAGACGTTGTACCAGCTCGACAACCTCGCGCGAGTAGCTGATGCGATTCGCTGACGAGAGCTACCACGAAAAACGGCTCACCCGCTCGGCATCTACTAGGCTCCGAAACCGCTTCTCTAAAATTAGGGCCTGCAAGAAGATCACACGACCTCCGAACCTTCGTCGGTCTTGGCGGCTGTGCTCCTTGGCAAGCCTAAGGCTACCCTTAGCCTGACTGCGTAGACTTCTCGAAAGGTATGTAAACAGCACGCTACTCGCTCCTTGCGGTTGGGTGCTGACCACGAGGAAGAAATCTGACAGGGGTTACAGGAGACGCACGATGAGACGCATCAAGCCATCTCTAAAGGTAGCGCGATGCGGTGGTGACCTTCGAGGAAACCTTCGAGGAAAGATAGGCGTGTAACCGGCGTCTGGGCTAGCCTGACGGTGGGTATACACAAAAGCGGTGGTATGCTAGATCAACCGTATCTGATCGAGATGCATATCCGAAAGGAGAAGGCGTGGGAATAAATCGTTGGAGCGATATTGAGGAGCGCAAGAGAAACGAAACGGACGCCAAGGCGGGTGACGAGCTGCCTCAGAGTGGGAAGAAGGGGGATTTCTCCTCCCGTTTGGAGAAGTCTGAGGAGCCAGACGAGAACTCTGAGAAGCGTGAGGTCGCCGAGAAGCTCAAAGAGCGGGAGACTTAGCCCGGCACTTATTGAAGCGCTACGGGGGCGGGCATAAGGAACGGATAGTATAGATCTCCAGGAGAGTGCGGTATTTACCGCAGCGCCGTTTGTCCGTTCGCCTTTGTGCGGTGTTGAGCTGCGTACTTCAATATCCTTTCTCCACAGGCAAGCTTAGCGATGGAGCCTAGCCATCTAAAGAAGCCTCCATGATTCCCCGAGAACCGAGTGGCCAGGGTCCTCTGGCACCGAGTAACGTTGCTTCTACAGCATACTGCCCGCATATCAAATCTCGGACGTACTGATATATGGACTCTCGAGACGTGACGATGAAACACGAACGCTTGGTCACGTACCATAGCCTGATAGCTGTGAGAGCCGCTGTCGACAGAACGAACCACTGCGAACTGTATGTATACTGCTCACCTTAGACAAGGTGAGAATCGTAGGGAGGAAGGGCTCTAACGTGCTGGGTTCTACAAGGATCAGGACGGAGATACCGGGACCGAAGAGCAGGGCATTGATGGAACGTAAGAGGCGCGCGGTACCCCGGGGTTGGGCCAATGCTATCCCTGTTTTCGTCAAAGAGGCGCGTGGAGCGCTCCTTACGGACGTAGACGGCAACACCTTTATTGACTTCGCCGGGGGTATCGGCGCGATGAACGTCGGACATACCCACCCCCGTGTGGTCGAGGCGGTAAGCGAACAAGTAAAGGATTTTATCCATACCGCCTTTCAAGCAGTACCGTACGAACCCTACGTCGAACTGGCCGAGAAGTTGAACGTGCTGGTTCCCGGCGAGTGCGAAAAGAAGACTATCTTTGCCAACTCCGGCTCGGAGGCGGTTGAGAACGCGGTCAAGATCGCGCGTGCCCACACGGGCCGCGAGGCGGTGCTAGCCTTCGGAAACGGTTTGCATGGTCGTACTCTGCTCACGATGACGCTGACCAGCAAGCCCGGCTCTTTTAAAGAGGGCTTCGGTCCGTTCGCTCCAGAGGTTTATCATGTGCCCGCGCCGTATTCCTACCGCTGTCCCAAGGGCGAGCCCTGCTCTGAGGGATGCGAGGGGCGATGCTTTGATCTGGTTCGGGAGACGTTAGCAGGCGAGGTGGAGGCGGAGGACCTAGCGGCTGTCATCTTGGAGCCTGTCTCGGGAGAGGGCGGCTTCGTGCCTTTCCCGGACTTCTACCTGCGGCAGCTGAGAGAGCTGTGCGACGAGCATGGCATATTGCTAATCGTCGATGAGATCCAGACTGGATTCGGGCGGACGGGCAGAATGTTCGCGATCGAGCACTCCGGGGTGGCGCCCGACCTCTTGACGACCTCAAAGAGCCTGGCTGGAGGCTTACCGCTCTCGGCGGTAATAGGGCGGGCAGAAGTTATGGACTCGGTGGAGCCAGGCGGCCTCGGCGGCACCTTCGGCGGTAACCCGGTAGCCTGCGCCGCAGCCCTGGCCGTCCTCAAGGCCTTCGAGGAAGATAATCTCTTGGCGCGGGCGAGTGCTATAGGGGAGCGCGTGGCGGATGCTCTGCGCAAGATGCAGGAGAGACACCCAGGAGTGATAGGCGACGTGCGAGGCCTGGGACCGATGGCCGCTATGGAGCTTGTGAAGGATCCTGAGAGCCGCACGCCCGATAGAGCGCGCGCCGCAAGAGTGGCGGAGAATGCTCTTGGAGAGGGCTTGATGCTCCTGACGGCCGGACCTCACGGGAACGTGATTCGAACCCTCATGCCGCTCTCGATCACTGACGACGAGCTGGAGGAAGGCCTCTCGATACTTTCCGAAGCGGTCACCAAGACCGGCTAGGCGACGTGCCTCCACCAGTTACTCGACGACTAGCAGAACAATGCTGTAAGCTCGCTTGAGACCGCCATTCTCGGGCGACGATTCAACCTCGCCAACGACCCGTGGCCGGTAGATAGAGATTGATATTTCACCCCAAACAGCTGGAGGAGCGCGCGAGGGATCGACTAGCCATACGGAGCTAAAGGGAAGGTTGATCTCTCCAGACCACGCGAGCCACGGTACGATCGAGAGCGTTAGCGTGACCGGAAGCCTGCTAATACCCGAGCGGGAGCAGGATCCATAAGGTAGCGTCTACCGTCCTCACTACTTACGCGCAAGCCAAGCGTGGGAGTGATCTGCTCTCACCTTGCCCTCCCTGCAAGCAGCGCCATGCAGCGCCTCACGGGTAAGGCGCGGTAGAATCTGTGCCGTGCCCAAGATGATAACCAAAGATGGCTCGGCGATTGAATACGAGGTTCACGGAGGCGGCCCCACGTTGTTGCTGATCCCCGGGCTTGGCTTCGGGCGCTGGGGCTGGTTCAAGCAGGTCCCTACGCTCTCGCGTCGCTTTCGCACTATAACCTTCGACCCCCGCAGCCCACGCGACCCGAAGCACGGCGTCGCAGAGCTAGCCCGAGACGCTGCTGCGCTGCTTGACCGCCTCAGCGCGGACCGGGCGCATGTCCTGGGAGCTTCGTTGGGCGGCTTCGTGGCCCAGGAGCTGGCTCTAACCAGGCCGGATCTTGTGGACCGGTTGGTGCTGGTCAGCACGAGTTACGGCGGCCGCGGGGTGCAGCGGATGTCTCCAAGGGCGCTCGCGACGATGTTCGGGTTCGGCTCCTTCAGTCCCGAGGGGGCCGCGCACCGAGGACTGAAGATGGCAACCTCAGCCGCCTATCGGGCCGGGCACCCTGAGGAGTTCGACCGGATCGTGACGACGCGTCTCGCCTTGTCGCCGTCACTCTCCTCCTATCTTAGCCAGGCTAGGGCAGGTGCCAACTTCGACGCCTCACGCCGGGTTCAGCATATCAGCGCCCCGACCCTCGTGGTTCACGGCTCCGACGACCGTTACGTGCCCGTAGCGAACGCCTATGCTCTGGCCGAGGCCGTCTCAGGTGCAGAGTTGCGCGTCTTCGAGGACGCAGGTCATCTGGTCTTTATCGAGAAAGCCGAGGAGGTCAACACAGACATCGTCGCCTTCCTCCTTGGTGCGCACGAAACTCACGGGGCCAGAGGAGTAAGGCTAGATTCCGCTCCCGAGAGCAAACTGAAAGGGTGGATCCGCCGCGTCCCGCGCGCCGCCGGGCGCTTGGCGAGAGAGCTGCGCGACCGGCTGGTTCGCTAGCTCAGGCACGCCCCTTGACGTACAGAGATATGCGTTTAGCATATAGGTGTTGTCCGATGCCCTACTCCTCCTTTCCCCTTTCCCTTTGGATGGGCACCGGATTCTTCTTAGAACGAGCGAGCGTTCCAGTTACCCGCCGAGCATTCTTCTCTTTGCAGGTTCGTGGCCGCAAGTTGTTGAGTTAAGACAGGCTTCGGTGTCGCCCTGATACCGTCCGAATGTTTCAACTCGCAGTTAGAGGTGCTTCGGCCGAACGAACCTCAAGTGCGCGCAGGATGGCGCACGCGATGGTCGCGAGCGTAAGTGTACGCAGTGTAGGCTGCGATCACGTGGCAGATCCAACCGAGCAGTCCGCCTGTGCCTATCCAGAGGCCCGGCGTAATAACAAGCCACAGGATTCCCGCCAGGATGCGACCGTTGTAGAGTTGGCCGACTCCGGGAATTAGTAGGCTTAGGATCGCTGCTAGTCTAGGATCACGCATTTTTGCTTTACCTCCTGTGGTTACGTTGTGCGTTATAGCCTCTCACTCTTGTTTACGCATCCCGTGAACGAAGGTTGCGCCCTGATGGATCGACTCGCTTCATCAAGGCGCAACCTATCTAGAGTCTCCAAAGCGGGCTTTGGAGGCTCAAAACAGACATCTTAAACCCCAAAATGTAGGACCGGAAGCAGTAACGGGGAGTTTTTAACAGCCTGAAGTCCTCTTGGCAGCTCGGTAAATAAGACCGGACAATACGTCGTCTCTAGGTGCACGCTTGTAGTTATAGTAATGAGTGCTACAATGTCTATGTTGACGTTGTACCTCGAGCGGGAGGTAAGGAACGATGCAGAGAAAGGTTGACAACTAGCCGCAGCCACTGGCGTTGTGACACGACCAGAGGTTGTTGCACGGGCTGGTGATCGCTGACTCTTACCAGGAGTGGCTTCGCTGGCCCGAATATCTTTTGCTATCTGATGCTACTCTGGGGAAAGGGAATGTATATGCAAGAGAAGCAACAGGTGGGCAACATGGCCTTCGAGGTCCTGGCGCGTCAGGCTGGAGTCCGCGCGTCTTGGACCGGGGAACCGCTTCAAGACGCGCTAAAGGCTGTTCTAGAAACCGAGGCTGGCCAACAGCTTGAAGGGCTGCGAGACGGACCATACCGCGATGAGGAGGCCAAACGGTGGCAGGACGAGCTTGCGCCGAAGCGGACTAAGAAGCGCAGACAGACTCGACAAGAGGAAGCATAACCTGCCCAAACGAGATGTCGCTCGTGAGCAGTTTGTGCAGTCTGCAGCCTAGTAATAGTAGCGATGACGTCTATACCAGACCTTTACTTGGGCACGTTTAGGCGGCGGGAAGAAGTGGGTGAATGATGAGGGTTGCCAAAGACACAGAGGCACACTACGAGACGTACGAGGTTCCTTTCGGCAGGAGCTACAAGTGGCATCCAGAGAAGATGACCATTGAATGCGAGTGCGGCGAGAAGCTCACCATTGCCGGTACCAGTAGAGGAGCCTCATGCCGGTGTGGTGCCGATTATGCCACCTTAATACAGGATATCCAACGTCGAGAAGAGAATCTGCAAGACGATGAGATCCACCCCTGGCACCACGATTCTCAAAGCCAGGCGGATCAGCACCTAAAAGACGAGGCTACTCATGCTACGGATTCGTCCTGGCGCTACAACGACGTTACATCGAGCTTGGTGGGTGACGATGAGGGGGAGAAGAAAGAAGGCCATGGGTAGTAACTCTAGCCTTTTTCTATCTCTCACATCCTCTGAGTTTCAGAGCTATGATGGTTGACGAGAAGCTGGCCTGGAGAACCGAGGACGGGGAGGTTGCTTACTACCGAGCGTCCTATGTACGTAAGCTTGCGCGCCACAGGGAGCGGGAGTTGTTGCTAGCCGCCGCCTCGGTCTACGCACTAGTAAAGACAGACGGAACGCCGGAAGAGAAGCTCCAGGTGCGCCAGGTCGTCGAGGCGAACCTGTTCTACGCTGGCTACGTACCGTGGGACAACGATGAGGACGGCGCCATTCATTCCGCGCAAGATCTCGTCAGGAAGTGGATTCAGAGGAATTGGGAAGAGGTAACACAGACGGCGAGAGCTATAGAGCTCTCCGAAGATAGGCCTGCGTCGTTTGCCGAGATAGCCGGGGACGCGCCGCGTAGCTAGATGTACGGCTAACGGCTTTTATAACCATTACCGCCACCCCCGCGCATCAGAGCGTCATCTTAGGGGTTACGGTAGTCTCGGTCGTTGGTGGGTTATTAGTCGGCGGTGAGAAATCTGCTAGCTTAAGTACAAAGGCTGGTACCCAGCTTCTCAGGTCCGCCTTTGGTCGGTCTCTTCTTTGGGGACGACGAGCGTGTGCCCCGGGGCGAGGGGGGTGATGTTCAGGAAGGCCACGCACGAACGGTCGCGCCAGACAAAGAGGGCTGGCATCTCCCCCTCGATGATGCGCGTGAAAACCGTCCCTATGCGCTGCACCTCCTACCTATTTCGGGCGATAGTAACACCCCCAGCGTCTGGGGCGCCTCGACAAGTCTTCACCAGCAAAGGGCACGCTCTCTCTGAGACCTCCCCCGTACCATCGAGGGCTGGTCGTCGCCAGCCTGCGGCCAAGCGGGGCTAGGGGTTCCTTTGCGGAGGTAATGTCCGGTGGGGGTAGAGGGAACAGAGGTAGCCCGACCCTAGCCTCGACCTATTCTTTGGGCCGGAGCCCCGGTCAGGACCCCGGCTCGAGCGGTTTGACTCAGAGCGCACGCGGCAAAGAATGAGGGGAGGCCTGACCATCGACGAGAGAAGGAGGGGGTGCGGATGGCGGCGACTATTAGCTGAGAGGAACTCGAGTCCAAGCTCGATCGGGAGGATAATTTCTTACTGGTCGAGATATTGCCTGAGGAGCAGTACCGGCACACCCACTTATCCGGCGTCTTGAACCTGCCACCCGACGCGGTAAGGAAGAGTCTGCCCCCGAGTTGCTACCAGACACGGATGCGGACATAGTAGTCTACTGCTCGAAGCCCGACTGACCGTTCTCGGAGAAGGCCGCCCGGGAACTGGCGCATATGGGCTACGAGAACGTAATAGATTACAAAGGGGGCAAAGAGGATTGGGTAGAAGCCGGGCTGTCGACCAAGGCCAAGAGCAGCCAGTGACTAGCGGGTCGGCGAGCGGATAGTCTGGATAACCGGCGGATGAAGGTGAACACTGCGATGGCTGTACTGCGAGAGGGGAAGTAGGGTAGGCGCGGTGAGCGAGCTGCTCGCCGAGTTCGTGCGGTGGATAACGGATGCCGTCTACTCCTTCGGCTACGTCGGCGTGGGCGTCTTGACGGCGCTGGCGTATCTGCACCTGCTAGTCCCGACGCAAGTGGTTCTGCCTCTCGCCGGTTTTCTAGTTGGAGAGGGGCGCTTCTCATTCTGGTTAGTGTTGGTTGCGTCGACCATAGGAGGGGTGGCCGGTTCGGTAGGTCTTTATCTCCCGGGCCTTTGGCTCGGCGAGGAGCGTCTGCGCCGGTTCGTCGGAAAATACGGCCGATTTGTGCTCGTTGACGAGTCAGACCTGGACAAGGCGAGCAGCATGTTTGAGCGGCACGGCGGCAAGGCGGTTCTGATCGGTCATCTGATTCCAGGGATAAGCGCCTTAGTCTCGATACCGGCAGGCGTCAAGCGCATGCCGATATATGGGGCTTTTATGTTCTATACCATAGTAGGCACCGTCCTGTGGAACGGGACGTTCATAATCCTAGGGTGGGCCTTGGGCACCAATTACACCCTCATAAAGCAGCACGCTCAGATCGTCGAGTTTGCGGTTCTGGCCCTTATAGCCGGAGGGACAATATGGTTCGCCTGGCGCCGGTGGAAGGCGCGCGGGTGAACGAGTCGCTCCGTCGAAACAAGGGGTTCAGAGCCACTTTTGTGGGGTCTCGGCCCCCTTCGTGTACCAGCGCACCCCGCTCTTTTGAGGCTGCGACCTTCAGCCTTACGATGCCACCGCCCGAAGTGAGCGTGGCGCGGAAGACCGGGGACGCCACCGCGCTCGATCTCTTCGAGGGTCTTGAGGTGCGGGGCGTGAGGCTCATCGCTTAGCTTCACTCACAGTGTGAAGCAGAACGTGGCACCATACCCCACCTCGCCTTCGCCCCACACCTTCCCCCCCGTGCCGCCGCACGATGCGTCCCTCCATCGCAAGGCCTATGCCAGTACCTTCGAATTCATCCACTCTGTGCAACCGCTCGAAAACCCTGAACAGC
>DASQMR010000152.1:0-15746 GCA_035645375.1 Rubrobacteraceae bacterium | reverse complement strand
TCTCGATGGCGAGGCCCCGGTCGTCGTCTACGTCGGCAAACTCATCCACTCAAAAGGCTTTCACTGCCTCCTCTCGGCCTTCGCTCAGGCGCGCAAGGCGTCGGGGGCGCGGCTGCTCGTGATCGGCTACGGCACCTTCCGCGAAGGTCTCGAAGCCCTTACCGAAGCTCTCTCCGATGGCAACTATGGGCTCGTCGAGACGATTATGAAGAACGGTCGTCTTTTGGAGGGTGACCTGGCCTCACCGCTAGAGCACTTCGAGTTGACCGACGAGCTTCTCGGTGATGCCAGAGGGATGGCTGAAGACATCGAGTTCGTCGGGCCGCTGTATCACGCTGAGCTCTCACGGCTGCTACCGGCCACCGACGTCGCGGTGGTACCCTCGATCTTCCCCGAGACCTTCGGTCTCGTGGCCGCGGAGTTCGCCGCGAGCGGAGTGCCGCCCTTCGTCGCAGACCACTCGGGCCTGAGAGAGGCGGGCGGCCTCGTTGGTCGTGATCTTCCCTTTGACACACGGGTGAGCCTGACGGAACCTGCAGACTTCTCCGAGAACCTTGCTCACGCCCTCACCGGTTACCTCTCTCTCCCCCACGGAGAACAGCGGTCCTGCCGAGAGCTGGTACGCAAGAACAGCGTCGAGAACCTCTCATGGAGCGCTCTGGCCGGGAGTGTAGCGACCTTGGCGACTACGGAAGGCTAGGCGTTTTTCACCTGGGCTTCCCAGCCCTACCGGTAGCGCTGGAAGCGAGACCGCGGCCGGACTCGTCCACAGGGTTTGGAGTCTCCATTTTCTGGCCTCTGAGGAAGGCGGCCCTCGCTATAACATGGGCCGAGACCGGGGTGGTTAAGATTAGGAATGCCCCGATCAAGACGACGCGGGAGATGATCCTTGCATCGTTCGTCACCGTCGAGGCGATAAGCAGCGATAGCACCCCGAGGAAGACCACCTTGCTCGCCGCGTGAAGCCTATTGTAGATGTCCGGCATCCTGACAATCCCGTAGACTCCGACCGTCATACCGAACACGCCCAGGATAACCAGAACATCGGCCAGCCACGGAGCCAGGACACCGAGCAACACGACGATGTTCTCCATCAGAAGATCTTCCTTTCGCCGTGGTAGCGGGACGCCGCCACAGTGCCTATAAAAGCTAGCAAGGCGAGGATGAGTGCCGCGTCCAGATAGTAGGGGGAGCGGAGCGCAGCAGCGTAGAGCACCAGGAGGGCGACCAGGATCAGGGTTAGCGTGTCGAGCGCGAGTATGCGCCCCGCCGTCGTCGGGAGCCGGATGACCGACGCCACGCTCACACCGAGCAACCCGGTCATCCACACAAAGGCCAGGTAAAAGACTATCTCGTGCATCAACGCGCCTCCTTCTTGATAGGCTGTCTCACGGTAGATTTCTTCACGGGAAGACCTTTCTCTGGTACCTCTGGTAAAAGTCCTCGTGCGAGCGGCGGACCTCCTCCGGAGTGGCGGCGTTTATGGAGTGAACCAGCATCACCCGCCTCTTCCAGTCCACGTCAACCAGAAACTCTCCCGGCGAGATCGTGGTGACCAACGCTGAGACCGCAACCCCGACGCTCGTCCGCTCCCCTATCGGTACGGCGACAATCCCAGGTCTCTCAAGCGGCCGCAGGTGCAGTACGACGAGCGTGACCTGGCGAGTGCCGGCCACAGCATCTCTAAAGACGGCGGCCGCAAACGGCCCGAGGGCCAGAATCCGCCCGAGGAGGCCCGGCAGCGGCGCGAAGTTCCCGCCAAAGATAGACCTGCGGGCGAGTAAGAGCAGCGATCCCGACAAAGCGGCTCCCAAAGCGAGGTCCCAGGGTGCGAAACTCGCCAGGACCAGGGCGTATACGAGGATCAAGAGGAGGAGTGAGAGGAGCGCACGCTTCACTGGACGCCCTCCGAGAGTAGGGCGGCCGACTCCTTGCCCAGCACCAGGAGTGGCTCCGGCCACAGCCCGACAGCCAGGACGAAGGCGGCGAGCGAAATCGCCAAGATACGCACCGACCGGAGGCTGGGCATCCTGTTGTTCCCATCCTCCCCAGACAGAAAGACCCGTTGGTAGATCTGGAAGGCGTATATAAAAGAGAGGGCGCTGCCGGCGAAGATCAGGGCGATGAGCGCCACTGCCTCGACAATTCCGCCGGCCTCGATGCTCGTCTGGAAGAGCGCTATCTTGCCGATGAAGCCAACCGCGGGCGGGACGCCGGCGATGCTAAATGCCCCCACGGCGAACGCCGCCCCCACCAGCGGCCCACGCAGCTGCGCAGCAAGAAAGACCAGCGCCTTGTTCAGCGAGTTCACGATCGCGTACACGACCGCCGCTGCGTACCCGACCGGGCCGCCAACCGCCAAGGCCACGAGGATGTAGCCGACCTGGCCTATGGTCGAGTAGGCCATCACCTCGCTGGTGTCGTGGCGGCTTAGGGCCTGCACGGCACCGTAGACGATGCTGGCGACGCCGAGGACGAGGACTACCGGGGCGCCGAAGTTGAGCGCATCGGGCAACACGTCGGCGCCGAAGCGGAGGAGGCCGTAGCTTCCGATGTTCGCCACCGCCCCGCTCAGGATCGCGGCGACCGAGGAGTGGCTCCCCACGTAGACAGCCGGCAACCAAAAGTGAAACGGGAAGAGCCCGAGCTTGAGCGAGAACGCCACGAAGATCACCGTCGCTATCGGGATGATCGAGGTCAGCTCGACCTCCTCGATGCGCCCGGCCACCACCTCCATGTCGAGTGACCCCGTGACGTGGTACAGCCCGGCGATCCCACTGAGGAACATGACCGAACCCAAGAGGTTCACCACGGCAAAGATGAACGCGGCCCGTACCTGGGAGTTCTGCTCTCGGTAGCCGGTGAGGATGTAAGAGGCGGTCATCGAGATTTCGAAAAAGACGTAGAAGTTAAAGATGTCTCCGGTCAAAAAGAGTCCCGAGAGCCCGGCGGCCAAAAAGAGGACTAGAGCCGGGAAGGTCCGAGAGCGTACTCCGAGTAGGACCTCATGGACCAGGGAGACCAGGATCACCGCGAGCGAGACGGCGGCGAAGGAGGCGCCCAATACATCCGCGCGCAGCCTGATCCCGACCCCCTCCGGCCAGCCTCCCGCGACAACCTCGACCGGGCCTTCGCTGAGCACCCTCACGAGCAGCAAGATGGCCGCCAGGAGGCTCGCTCCGAGTCCGGCCGCGGCGAGCCAGGCCCAGAGGGATCTCCGGCCGTCCAGGGGCGCTATAACGGCCGCAAGCAGCCACGCTATCCCCGCCGGGAGGATCAAGAGCGTCGTCATCGTGGCTCCCCTTTCTCCAGCTCCTTCTCGTCGGCTTCCTCTTCCTCTTCAATGTCCGGCTCTGTCTCGTTCACGCGCTCCAACTCCTCGGCCTCGCGTATTTCCATCCTAAAGATCTCCTCGATGTCCACCGAGCCATGCGAGGCGTAGAGTCGGTAGACCACGGCCAGGAGGAGGGCGGCGACACTCGAGCCGATCACCAGCGCGGTCAGGGCCATCGCCTGGACAAGTGGGTCGCTTACCGCTCCCTCGCCTATCGGGTAGATGGGAGCGGTCCCCCGCGAGAGCCCAGCGGCCATGATGAACAGGATGGCCGAGTTGGAGACGAGGACGATCCCGATGACCACCCTCAACAGGTCGCGCTGCAACACCAAAAAGGCCCCCGAGCCGAAAACCACGGCGATCACGACGGAAACGCCTAAGATCACACGTCTTCCTCCAGCTGCTCGGCGTCCGGCCCCGCGTACTCCAGCTGATCGGAGATGGTGCGGGCGAACGCGCTTATGGTCCCGACCGCGAACCCGAAGACGAGCAAGAAGATGCCGAGGTCGAAAAGGACCGGAGTTATGATCTCCAGCGTTCCCAGATAGATTACGTCCTCCCCGGGGCGCGGGAAGTGGGTCAAAACCGGCTCTCCCAGAAAGAGCGGCACCGCCGCGACGGAGAGAGACAGGAGTAGCCCGGCGCCAGCTATGGTCGGAGCGTTATGCGCGGTCACGAGCCTCTCAGCCTCCTTCCGTCCGAAGACCAGGTACTGAAGCAGGACCCCCAAAGAGGCCACTACGCCGGCGGAGAACCCGTCGCCGGGTTCAGCGTAACCCTTGACGAGGATGGCAAAGGCGGTAACGAACGTGGGGAGCAGCAAGACCTTCGCCACCGTCTGCGTCAGGACGCTCGTGGTGTTGTTCACCGGGGCGCTCATCGCAGCCTTCCTCCTCTAAGAAGCGTGATTACCCCGAGCAGGACCAGTGCCACGACCGTTATCTCGCCTAGAGTGTCAAGTCCCCGGAAATCTGCCAGTATCACGGTTACGATGTCTTTGGCGTGAGCTTCGGGGGCAAAAGCGATGAGCTCTTGCGCCGTGCTACTCTCGGCCGCCGGCTGGGAGAGTGTCCCCCAGGCCACAGCGAAGGCGAAGGCGCCAGCGACTACCGAGATGTACACCTTACGCCGTGTTCGTTGTAACGGTAGTTCGGCCTGACGACGGAGAACCTTGTAAGGGATCAGTTTCAAGGTCGCGATAAAGAGCAGCGTGACGAGGGTTTCTATCAGGACCGCGACCAGCGCCACGTCTGGCGCCCCGAAGAAGGCATAGAGCGCCGCCAGCACGTAGCCCGCACTGGAGAGGACCAGTGCGAGCGTGACGTGGCGCCGGGTGAAGGTGCTCGCGAGCGCGGCGGCGGCGACCGCCAAAAGCGCGAGCAGGAGCGGTACATCCTGCCAGCCAATCCCTCCAATCCGATACACCCCGTCGGTCGGGGTCGCAAGGATTCCCAAGCCGACCAGCACCCCAGACGGCAGGAGTATGGCCGCGACCCTACTCCTCAAATCGCGCACCTCCACCCGGTGGATCTTGTCCGAAAAGCGGTTGAGCCCCGCGATGCTGGACTCGTACAGCCTCTCTGGCCCCACTTTATCTCCGACCCATGCGACCCCGCGTGCCGCCCTAACCCACGCCGGGCGCGACAAGATCAAGAGCGCTCCGAGGGCAAAGGTTGCGAGCGCCAGAAGGTTCTCGGACCGGAAATCGAGATGATACGCCGGCTCGATGGACGCGGGAGCGCTGTAGATAACCTCGCCCGCTGCCTCGGCCAGGCGGGCGAAAGGCTCAACCCACAAGCCGCCGAGGAGCACGAGCCCGCCTAAAGCGACTACAGGCAAGACGAAAGCCGCCGGAGGATTGCTCGCCCCGTCGCGCGTCTCTCCCAGAAAGATACCGGCCCAGAAGCGCCAGGCATAGGCAAGCGTTAGCGCCGCCCCGAGAACGGCGGCTCCGGCGAAGAAGGGTCCTCTCTCGAGCGCCGCCCCGAAGAGGAGCTCGTCTTTGAAGAAACCTATGGTGAGGGGGAACGCCGCGAGGCCAGCCGTAGCGACGCCGCTCGCCGCAGCCAGGAGCGGCAGGGGTTTCCTCAAACCTCCGAGCCGACTCAGGCGATCCTCGCCTGTCTCCTCGGTCACCGCGCCGGCGGTCAGGAAGAGGGCACACTTGGCGAGAGCGTGCGCTATCACGTAGAACGCCGCGCCCGCCGCACCGTACTCCCCGCCGAGGCCATACAGAAAGACTACATAACCGTACTGGGAGATCGTGGAGTAGGCCAAAAGTTGTTTGAGTACGTCCCGAGTCAGGGCCAGAACGCCTCCGACCGCCATCGAGAGCAACCCCACGACTAGCAGTACGTCGAGGAGTAACTCGCTCTCCTGAAGGAGCGGGTATACCCGGCCAAGCAGCAGAACCCCGGCGGCGACCATCGCAGCTGAGTGGAGGTAGGCCGATACGGGGGTGGGCGCGGCCATCGCCCGCGGCAGCCAGAAATGGAGGGGGACTTGGGCGCTCTTGGCGAGGGCCGCGATGGCGATGAGGAGGCCAGCGGCAGTGAGTAGCGCGCCTGGCTTCACGCGTTCAGCCAGCTCGGGGACCGAGAAGGTCCCGTGGGCTGAGTACAGTATTAGGGCGCCGATCAGTAACAGCACCGCGGTCACGCCGGTGACAAGGAGCGCCATCAGGGCCGAGGCTCGGACATTCGCATCGTGACGGTCGAAGGCGATGAGATAATAGGATGCTATCGCAGTGAGGTCCCAGAACAAGAACAGCAGTATAAGGTCCTGAGCCATCGCGAGCCCTACCATCGCCCCCATAAAGAGGAGCATGTGACCGTAGAACCTCGTCCCCTCGGACTCCGGCCGATCCTGATGTTGGAGGTGAAGAGGCAGGTAGCGCGAGGAGTATACGAGAACCAAGAAGCCCACCCCCGTCGCGAGCAAGGCGTAGAGGGCGGCTAGCCCGTCGAGGGTAACATGGAAGCGCAAATCCCAGGTCGGCGCCCACGCGACGTCCACGCTCCCTCCGCCTCGCCACCACGCAAAGGCGACTGCCGAGAAGGCAAGCGCGGCGAAGACCGCTCCCACCGGCGCGGCAAGACGCGGCCTATAAGCGCCGGCGAGCATGGCCACCGGGGCCGAGATCAGGGCTAGCGCCAGCGGCAGCAGCACTATCAAAGAAGTGGGGAGTGTCAGCTCTGGTCTCCGATCGGGTCCTTCGACCCGCCGTTGCTAGCAGATCCCTTCAGCCTCGCCCCGTGAGTACTCGGAGCCGGGCCCCGACGCGGGATTGAGGGCGAACCTGCGCGCTCACTGACGCGACCGGAGCCTATCGATACCGAATACATCGTAGGGCATTGTACCTTTTAAGCTGGGCGGCAACGTGCCGACTACAGCCCGGTTAAAGGGGTACAATAGATACTCGGGAAGCGGACAAAGGTGAGCATGACGCAGCTAACTGACAGCTTCGATCGCAAAATGGACTATCTTCGCATCTCGGTGACGGACCGTTGCAATTTCCGTTGCCAGTACTGCATGCCCGAGGACATAAAATTTCAGGACAAGAGCCACATTCTCACTTTAGAGGAGATGCTTACGTTCGCCGAAGCCTGTCTGCAGCTCGGCGTAACGAAGGTTCGGGTCACCGGCGGCGAGCCGCTCGTGCGCCGGGGGGTCGTGTGGTTCGTCGAGCAGCTAAAGGCTCTGGGCTTCAGCGACGTGACCATGACGACGAACGGCTTCTTGCTCAAGGAGAACCTCGACGGGCTCGTTGAGGCAGGGTTGGATCGGATCAACATCTCCCTAGATACCTTGCAGCCTGAGAAGTTCGCGTTCATTACGCGCCGCAACCACTTCCAGAAGGTATGGGACGCGATCATGGCGGCCCTCGAAACCCCTCTCTCGCCCGTCAAGGTCAACGCGGTAGCGATGCGCGGGGTGAACGACGACGAGATAGTCGAGATGGCGAAGCTCACGCTGAAGTACCCGATGCACGTCCGCTTTATCGAGATGATGCCGCTGAACGGAGATACTGACGGCTCCCACTTCCGCTCGCTCTTCATCTCGGGTAGGGAGATACTAGAGCGCGCCCAGAAGGAACTCGGGGATCTCATCGAGATACAGCCCGACGACCCGGCCGCGCCCGCCAACGAGTTCAAGTTCGAGGGGGCTCCGGGGACGTTCGGGGTCATAACGCCCGTAAGCGAGCCTTTCTGCGCAAGGTGTTCGCGTCTGAGGCTCACGGCGGACGGCAAAATCCATCCCTGCCTCCTCACCGACCTCGACGTTCCCGTAAAGGATGCTATCCGCAGTCCCGACCCGATACCCGCAATTCACGAAGTACTGTGGCAGACGGCCCGAATAAAGCCGGCCGCCGGTCTCACCCTTCCCGAGAGGTCGCGGAACCGCACTATGAGTCAGATCGGGGGCTAGAACACCGCCTACTCCCCCTCCTTCTCCCTGGGCTCCTCTTATGTTGAATAATGCGCGGGTCTGCTAGAGACCAGGGAAGGAGGAAGCGTGTCCCGCACGGGGGGATCAAGCAACGAGGAGAAGGGTACGAAGAGATCGGTCTACGCGGCGCTCATCGCCAACCTTTTGATCGCAGTCTCCAAGTTCGTGGCGGGGATCGCCTCCGGCAGCGCGGCGCTACTGGCGGAGGGAGCGCACTCGGTGGCCGATACGGTCAACCAGGTGTTCTTGCTCATCAGCCTCCCGCTCTCGAAGACCGCGCCGGATCGGGATCATCCCTACGGCCACGGCAAGGACAGGTTTTTCTGGTCTCTGATCGTCGCCGTCGGGCTCTTTGTCGCCGGTGCGGTCTTCTCGGTCTACGAGGGTATCTCGAAGATTACCGAAGGTTCTGAGGAGCACGGCTCTTTCCTGGCAGGCTACATAGTACTCGGGGCGGCGTTCGTCTTCGAGAGCGGCGCGCTGGTCGTCAGCAGCCGCGAGCTTCGGAGTGCGGCGTAGGCAGAGAGCCGTTCGTTCTGGGAGCACTTCAAAGTTACGCGCAACACAACGATGAAGGTACCGCTCTATGAGGATGCTGCAGCACTCTTGGGACTCCTCATCGCAGCCTCGGGTCTCTATGCCACCCAGTTGACCGGTAACGGAATCTACGACGGTATCGCCTCCATAGGCATCGGCGGGGTCCTCGCGTTCGTCGCCTGGGAGCTCGGCCGCGACTCGCGCGCGCTACTTCTGGGGGAAGCGGCGCCCCCCGAGGACGAGGAACGTCTGCGCAACGTGATGACCTCCTTTGAGGAGGTAACAGAGGTGCTGCGTCTGCTCACCATGCACCTCGAACCCAACGCAGTGCTGGTGAACGCCGAGATACACGTGGTGGACGGCCTCGATACAGACCAGATCGAAGAGCTTCTCGAACGTATAACCAGAGCGATGCGCAAGGAGGTACCGGAGGTCTCCCAGACCTTTATCGAACTGCATCCCCCCGGCAAGATAGGTCAGTCAGCGCAAGAGGAAGACTGAATCCGGTCGCCCGCAGGCGTTGCTTTCCGATAACCGCTATTCAACTGCCTCGAAAACAAAACCCGGATAAGAGCCTACTGAGAGTTAACATCTAGATCAGTCGGGCTCTATGGTGGCGACGAGACCCTCGGATCTCAAGCCCTCCTGATAAAGCTCGGCTAGCTCCTTGTGACACTTTGTTACGACAGCCTTACCCTTGGTGTGGGCTTCGAGCATAATGGAGACTGCACGCCGCATGTTCATCCGCGGTATGACCTTGCGGAGCACTTTGATGACGTGTTCCATCGGGGTGTAGTCGTCGTTGTGCAAGATGACCTTATAGGGCGGTTCAGTTGTAAACTCCCGCTCCGTCCGCCTCTTCGGGACGGTCTCTGTTGATTCTCCTACCGCGAACATCTGTGTTTAAGAGCCTCCACGCTAGTTCCGAAACTTTCCAGGGTCCCTACAAGATAACAGCCTGGGGAAGAGCTTTGTAGGAGGGAAACGCCGCGGCCGAATTTTCACCCCCTCCGTACCGGCTGCGTATAGGGTGCGAAAGACCCGAAAGCGTCCCAGGCGGGAGCCGCGAGCTAGCGTAACCATGCTTGAGATCATAGCCTACTCTCTGAAAGCCCCCATCGGCGAGCCTGCTTCACGCTTCACGAGACGTCCCGGAGACTCGACGTAAGACGTTCGCGCAGGTCTTTTGGAACACCGTCTGCTCTACCGGATGAGCGGTAGCGCCTTCTCCAGGAGATTCTCGACAGTTCGGCGGTTTCGCTGCCCAATCAGCGGGGCCCGGTCGATAGGCGTGTGGTCCGTCTCGTCGTCGCGAGTAGAGGACGGAAGCTTTACGGGGCTCTCTTCTCCCCACTTCTCCAGCCAGTCCTCGGGCATCTCGTCTGGCAGATCCTGGTGAGAGACGGTGGCCCATAGCGCCGACCACGCCCGAGGCACTACACGCCAGATGTCGTAGCCGCCGCCCCCGGTGGCGACCCAGCGGCCGCCGCAGAGCTCGTGGGCGAGCTCGTGGACACGACGCGGTACGTGCTCGTAGACGCGGGTCGTCACCGACAGATGAGCCAGAGGGTCCAACACATGCGCGTCGCAACCGTTCTGAGAGAGTATCAGGTCCGGCCCAAAGGCCCGTAGGACCTCCGGCACTACCGCCTCGAAAGCTTCTATAAACGAGTCGTCGAAGGTAAACGGCTCAAGCGGCACGTTGACGGAGTACCCATACCCCTTTCTCTGGCCTCGCTCTCTGACAGCGCCGGTCCCCGGGAAGAGGTAGCGCCCCGACTCGTGCATCGAGACGGTGAGCACGCTCGGGTCGTCGTAGAACATCCACTGCACCCCGTCGCCGTGGTGGACATCCGTATCTATGTAAGCGATCTTTATCCCCGGGTACTCCTCTTTAAGGCGCGCGATGGCGACCCCAGCATCGTTGTAGATACAGAAGCCGCTCGCCTTGGAGCGCATGGCATGATGGAGGCCGCCGGAGATACACAGGGCGTGATCTACCTCGCCCCCCATGACCATCCGCGATGCTCGCAACACGCCCCCGACCACGTGAGAGCAGGCGAGGTGGAGATCCGGGAAGATCGGGTTATCCTGCGTGCCGAGCCCATGGTCCAAGAGCTCTATAAGCTCCCCTGCTCCCCGGCTGGCGTCCTGCACCCGTCTGATGTAGTTTAGGTAATGTACGGTTCTTAGATCATCGTCCGTCGCCGGCTCGGGCGAGACGAACGCCTTCTCTTCAAGCAGCCCCAGAGATTCGCACAACTCTATAGTCATCCGCAGCCTTATAGGGTTGAACGGATGGTCAGCACCGAACCCGTAAGCCTCCAGCGCCGCATCGTGTACGAAAGCAGACTTTCCCGTCACGCCGTCTCCTGCCTCTGGGCACCCCGAACGACCAAATTCTCGAACAACGGCGTCTCCCTCTATCGAGCATCTCCAGTTTACAGAGAGTTTACCCGGTGCACCGGTTTAGCTTGTACAGGTGAATACTTGTCTCTCGAACCCTTCGAACGCGGGTAATCTCGGCTCCTAACCTGCTACTTAGGAGTCGCAGCAGCTGTTGTACCATCAGATCATGACCGAACGACTCGATCAGCTACTAGCTGATAAGGCGACCGTGCTCGTACAGGAAAACTTCACCGGGGTTGCGGCTGAATGGTGGTGGGAGCGACGCATGGGGGGCGGCATAGCCGTCTGTCAAACGTTTCACCCCAAGGCCGTAGCACGCGAAATCTCCTCCAGAACCGGCCGCACCGTGGGCGAAGTCGAGCGCATCCTTGAAGAGGAGCTCGGCCTCGAAGACGATTTTGAGCCCGTCGTCCTGACCTTCGAGATATCCGGTGACACTACGGCCGTAGAGGCCGCGAACATACTCGCCGCACGCTCCGTTAGGCCCGAGGGATTAGCGGCGGACCTCTACCGCCGAACAGAGACAATCCTCCAAGGAGGTTAGCAAGAGCTTACGTAGCCTCCGCAGTCGGCTTTCGACTCGCTCAGGCAACGTGAGAACGCCGGGGGAAGGTTGATCCCCCCGACGCTCGCCTGAACTTCGTTTTGTCGGTTCGGCGCTTACGGCAGTAGACGAGAGACGGCAGCCCAGCGCGTGGATTCGCCAGCCTTCATTGAGAGTATAGTCGAGACGGCGATAATGCTGCCGAGGACGGCGAGGTTCACGTTGCCGAGTATGTTTACCCTCCGCAGGAGTCTCGCCGCCTCGTCGGACATCTCTGGAGCGGGGGTCGTACCGGAATCGATCGGGGTCGCGCCCTCCGGCGCCTGACGGGTCAGGCTAAGCCCGCTTAGCATACTTGCGAGGCCGGTCCCGGCGGCGGTCGCGAGCAGAGCGTCCTTGGCGAGGACGAGGCCTCGGGTGTCTTCATCTATGACGTCGCCCCGGATCGCGCCGCGCCCGGCTAGCCAGGTCAATATAGTCGTACCTAGGGAGACAGCGTTGACCACGTTGTAGCGGTTCCAGGCCGTGTTGAGTAGCTTGCCCCGGTCAGTCTTGGACTGTAGGACGTCGAGGTTCGGGTTGAGGGCGACCTTGCCGAAGAGCACCCCTCCGAAGGACGCGGCGAGTCCTAACTCGTGGGCTACCCAGGCAGTGGTGGAGAGCTTGGCCATATTGAGACCTCCTCTGTTTTCTAGTCGCCTAATGGCGTCTTTGTAGGACAACAACGTACGGTTGCTTAACGTCAGCCTACTTCCCCCGTATCGCCTCCCGCTAAACAGAACGTAGAGTCAGACCTAGTAGCGAGGTACGGAGTTGTCTACAGATGAGTATGCATCGAGACCGCCTTCGAGATTGTAGGCGGCGGCGAAGCCAGAGCGGTCGAGTAGACGGGTTACGAAGGCGCTGCGGACTCCATGGTGACAGATCACGGCTGTCTCGGCTGAAGCATCGAGCTCAAGGATGCGCTCGAAGACCTCCGAGATCGGCACGAGCTTCGCCCCTTCTATCCTTGCCAGGCTAAATTCCCACGGCTCCCGCACGTCGAGTAGAACCAGGCTCTCACCCCGGTTGAGCTTCCCCTTTAGCTCCTCCGGCTTGATGCTTTTGTACTCGGGAGTTTGCGAGGTGTTGTCCACCTAGAGTTCGTGTTCGTAGTCTACGACAAGGCGTCCTTCGGTCAGCGCATCAAGCTTCTCGACCACGGCCTGATGTTCAGGGTGACCTATGTACGTCCGCAAATCATCCACGGTCTGTAACCTTACAAAGAGACCGTGAGTATATCCCTGGGATCGTTCGCTAAAGTTCGCGCCGACAGAGAGATCGACGACGTTAGGTATCCCCTTCTTCAACCCTTTGAGGCTCGCGAGCAAATCTTCGACGTCCTCCGCGCGCGCGTCTTCTTTTACCGTGAAAAGCACTAAATGATCTACCAAACTCTTCTCCTAGTCCACGCTTGGCGCCGTGCTACGTAGGGCGAGTGCGGCGATCCCGAACGGACTGCTAAATACCGTTTTAGTCTAACAGAGCAACAACCGAAGACCTACCGCTCCTCGCGGCACTCGCGCTTAGACTCGTCTATCTTGCACCTCTACTCGGCAACTCCCGGGGAGCACCACGCTTGGCCTTACTAGCTGCCACCGGGATGAAGGAGAGCATCCCGAAGGGTATTTATATCATTCTCCACCATCTCTAGAATGTGACCGATATTCATAGACTCAAGGCGCTGTCTCATGTCGTGGTCGGCTGGGTAGGATCTCGCGACCTCCTCTAAACCTTGCAGCCTCTCCCGAACGTCCTCCGCCCTATGTAGCTCTTGTATCATTGACGTATGTCGTTCTTGCATACTTGCTACCTCCCTATCAGATATCGGACATTCTACGCTACCAGGACCGGTACCCGCTCCGGGAATACAGACCCTTTGAATCCTACGATCTCTCAGGGCCGCTCTTGTTGAGATCCTCCAGCTCTAGCTAAACCTCGTGTCACGGTTGCCCACCACGTTCCGGTCGCGTAGTAGAGCAGTAGGCCATGAACTCACTTTAGCTTGCCCCGACAGCGACAAGGTGAGGCGCCTTCTTCTCGCGCCTCAGCTGTTCTCCCCTCTTCGTGGCGCCTTGTCCTTCTGCGGGCGACGCTGTCGCCAGGCTTCCTTAAGCTCCCGGCCCCGGCGATCCGTCTCTGCTTGTCTTCGATGCTCTTCCTCGCGCTTCTCTGTGTCCCGATCTCTGCCTCGACGATCACTCACGAGCCACCTCCGACGCAATACGCTACCTTCTCCCATATACGAGCATAAAAAGGTTTAGTACTCTAGCGCTGTTTGTTTACATCTATCCGCCAGGTTTTCTTGATTCATCCGACTGCTAAGAAGCCTGTATATTCTCGCATATGGTTCACTAAACGCCCCCTAATCATGGTGTACAGGCGAAGCTAAGAAGACGCCAACGAGCAAGAGTACGCGCCTATAAGGAGCATGTCGACTAGATCAGGTGCTACGAATCGCCCTATCGTCTGCAAAAGCATTGCGGCTTGAGACTCGACTTCAATACTAACCTTCATCCGCTAACGCGGTCGCCAAGAAGAATCGGGCTTTATCTTAGTGACTGGTTTTACCTCTCCCAATAAAATTTGCGCTCGGACTCGTCTATCTTGTAGTCGTTGATCGAGGCATCGCGCCGCTTCATCAGGCCGTTCTCGTCGAACTCCCACAGCTCGTTGCCGTGGCTGCGCCACCATTGCCCCTCGGCATCCCGGCTCTCGTACTCGAACCTGACCGCGATCCGGTTCTCAGTAAAGCACCAGAGGTTCTTCTCGAGCCTGTAGTCCAATTCGCGCTCCCACTTGCGCTTGAGGAACGCGACAATCTCCTCACGCCCTTCGAAGAACTCGTCGCGGTTGCGCCATTTCGAGTCCTCCGTGTATGCGAGCGCCACCTTCTCTGGGTCGCGGGTGTTCCAGCCGTCCTGGGCCGCCTTGACCTTCTGCCTCGCGGTCTCCTCGTTAAACGGAGGCACCGGGGGTCTCGCCTCCTGATTCTCGACGCTCTGCTGCATACGTTGGTCCTCCTCTCAGCTTCTACGGCCAGATATTTGTTTGACTCCACACCCGCCCCTCCCTCAACGATAGTTTCCCACACTACGCCAGTGGCAGCTCGATCTCCGGCTCTTGGGCCAGCGTGTCGGAGAAGAGAAGCTTGGGGCCGCATTGCATTTGAGAAGTATATTGTGAGCAATAGTCGTCCCGGGACGACTTTCTAGCCCTATGAGCAGTGGTTAGGTCTCGCATCTGCTCCCGAAACGACATACCCTGTCGCGTAGTCGCTCTAGGTGTGAACGAGGTCGAACTGAAGGAGCCCCCGAGGTTCGACGCCTACGTGATTCAGATACCGAACCGCGCCCCCCACCGCTTACCTCTACGTCTCTCAGCGGCAGGGGCGAACTTGACGCGTCTGAAGGGAAACTTGTGTTCCCTGCTAGATCTTTATTCAGGCCTACATAATGTAGTGTTGAGTACTAGTCTTCACGTCGCCTTCACTCTGTAGTGAAGAGGACTTGAGCGCCCTGGTATGCAGGATGGTGGATATGACTTTCCGAGAAAACCCCTTAGCGGCAATCCGGTGAATAGGGCTAGGACCGGGACCATCCTGTGAATAGAAAAAATAGCTAGTGCTGGAAAAATTCAGCCTTATCGAGGTCTTCCTTCGCCCCCGCAACCACTAACACATCCTCTTCTTGAAGGGTCTGATCTCCTTTTGGAACGTTCCCGCTTCGTCCCCTCGACTTGTGCGCCAGTACAGTTAGTCCCCTCTCTCGATAAAGGTGCAGTTCAGAAATGCTCTTCCCGACCCACTCGTCTGGCACCTCCACCTCAATTACCGCTTCTCCATCTCCAAGCTCCAGGTAGTCAAGCGTCTTCGGATACACCAGTCGGCGAGACGCCACCGCGCCAAACTCCTTCTCTGGTTGCACCACGCTGTCCGCTCCCATCTGCTCCAAGATGCGCACCTGCTCTTCAGTGTCCGCGCGAGCCATAACCATCGGTACTCCGAGGTCCTTGAGCATCATTGTTACGAAGATATTCGCCTCTAGGCTACCCGTAGCCACCACCGCCCCATCGAAATTCTCCGCCCCTAACCCAGACAAGACGTTACCCTCGGTAGGATCAGCGGTTACCAAATGAGCATCGAGTCCTTCGTGCGTTATCTGCTGGATTCGCTCTCTATCATTATCGATCGCCATCACATCGTGGCCCATCTGAAGAAGGTTCTCTAGCATTGAAAGACCAAACAATCCAAGTCCTACTACGACGTATTGGTGGCTCATCTAATCCTCCTCTCTTTCTCTCCGATTCCCCAGAGGTTGAGAGTAAATCTATGCTCTTAGAGCAGATTCAACAAATGCAACGCAGGTGATAGGTATGTCATAGCAAGAAGCAAAAACATTCTCGCTTCCGTCATTCCAAGAAGACATCTTAGCG
>DASQMR010000151.1:0-1501 GCA_035645375.1 Rubrobacteraceae bacterium | reverse complement strand
TCTATAGACACCTCTTTCCGCCTTTTTGGTGCTCGAAGGCACCCAGAAACGCCGTTTTGCCGCGACAAGAAGCCGCGAAAACCGCGCTTCCCCCTCAGAGAGGGTATCCGGCGAAGTGTCCATGCGGTCGTAACGTATAGGACCGAACGGAGCGTACTGGGCATTTCTCTCACGGGCGAGGAGCCAAGACCCGACTCTGCTTGCTCCATACAAGCTCGGAGGCCCCTGACATTGGTTCCCATTCGTCCCTTGTGTCAGTATGCGGCTCCTGTTACCGTTGAGAGCAGGTAGTGAAGAGGTTTGCGTGTTTCGAATCAAGATCGATCTAGAATACGAGATAGCAAGAACGAACAATGATCCTAAAGCAGCGGCAGCAGCAAATAGCGAAACTTATCCGAGAGTTCAGGAGTAGCCAGGTGGCAAGGCTCGGAGAGGAGCTCGACCTTTCCTCGCCGACTGATATTAGGCATCTTCGGTAAAGAAAGTGGACTGTTTGCTCACTTTAAAGCAGGGGACCAGAATTTACCACGATGCGCTGGAACGCAAGATGGCCCCTCTGCTGGGCACTACATCTATCCATACCTATATAGCCTTGCTCCAGAAGCTATTCGGATTCTACAAGCCTCTTGAGGAGCGGATCGCCGTGCTCCCTGGCTGGCACAATCTACCAGTCGATCTTGGTCGGCGGCAAAAAACTCCTCTCCTGGCACGGGACCTGCTCTGGCTGAAGGTGACCCAGCCTCAACTCAGCCGGTTGCCACAGTGCAAGCGTCTGCCCCAGGTCAATAGCATCACCGAGGCCCTCGGCTGTTTATACGTGCTAGAAGGGGCAACCCTAGGCGGTCAGATTATTGGTCGGCACCTGAAGAAAAACCTTGCCCTTGACGAGGATAGAGGGTGCGCATTCTTCCGCAGCTACGGGGACGACGTTGGGCCGATGTGGAAATCTTTTCGGGAGACGCTAAGCTTTCACTGCTCCAAGCACGGGAGAATCGAGTACGAGCAGCTCGTCACATCTGCGTGCGAGACGTTCGCCTCGCTGGACTACTGGCTCTTCGGAGGAGGGCGTGCAGAGTGGCTGACGGAGAACCGGTAGCCGGGGCCGTGGACCTAACAGCATGTGAGCGGGAACCTATACACGTACCCGGAACCATACAACCTCATGGGGTACTATTTAATCTAAGAGAATCGGATCTGGCTATCACCCAGGTTAGTGTCAACGCGCTCGATGTCCTTGGTGTCGATGCTCAAAACCTGCTCCAGCAGCCTCTGATGCAATTCGTGGATGATGAGTGCACGGAGCATCTCCGTGAGGCGTTGGGTCTCAAGAACGTTGCTGTTGTTAATCCCGTTCGTGTAGGGCTCCGCAACGATCAGAGATCTAGTTTCGACGGGGTTGTTCATAGACACGGCGGTGCCCTCATCTTGGAGCTGGAGCCTCGCAGCACAAGTGAAGAGCGGTATGTACAGAACGCCGCCAATAATATCGAAGGTGCCCTAG
>DASQMR010000150.1:0-7665 GCA_035645375.1 Rubrobacteraceae bacterium | reverse complement strand
CTGGGCGTGGACCTCTCCCAGGTGCAGGGCTCCGGAGCCGAGGGGCGGATCACCGTCAGGGACGTGACGAGTGCCGCAAACCAGTAAGGATAAACTAAGCGGAAGATAACTTCCCCTTCAAGGAGAGCCGGTAGAACTGATCGTTGGTCAGCTCTATCGGCTCTGGTGAAAAGTACGCGAGCTGCGCTCGTCACGTACTGCGACGCCAGCGTCCGGCTACGAGATGTAGAGATAGCTAGGTAGTCCGAGACTCGCCGGACCACCGGCAGCTTGAGTTTCACTCCCCGCAAGCTCTCCTCGGGCGCCCACACGGTCGAGACAGAGGCCGGCGCCGCCGAAGGGAGCAAAAATGTCAGGAAGAGCTGGAGCTTCGTCGTAAAGTAACGGGTATCGGAGGAGAGGATACGGTCCGGATGCGCGCCGTGTCGGGTTCCGGCTCACGTTCGCGGCTTCTATTCGCGCGGCGAGGAAGTTATGATGTTCTGGAGGATCCGCATCGTCAGCGACCACATAAGGAAGGGATCTTGTGCCTAGAAGACGGGAGAGGAACAGCCGGAACCCGCGGCGTTGGTCCTCGGTCAGGCTCACGAGGACGAAGGGTTCCGGCGCCAGTCAGACCAAAAGCTATCGCACGGGTGGTATCTCCATAACCGGCGTGGGTCCCACCGGTAGAGTCGCCAGCTCCCGTCCCACCGTCCGGGCGACGGTGAGAGATCAAGGGAGCAGCCTGTCCAAACAGGACACAAGACTGTACTTTGACGGATCCGAGAAGACCAGGTTCCGCTACGATCAGGCCAGCGGTCGCCTGGGCTATTATGTCGGCGGCGCGCTTTCTCCCGGCACCCACGAGGTGAAGATAGAGGCCGAGGCCGAGTCCTCGGATAACCAGGGACAGCTCAGTCAGTGGTACGGCCAGAAAGAGATGGAGCTTCACGGTGGTGCGTCGTTGAAAACCCGGAAATCAAGCCTGCATGGTTACGGGAAGCCGGGCGCGACCCGAAATAATCCAAGCGTACATGCGGGATGCGGTTGAGAAAGGTAGCTTTCACCAACGCGAAGGGAGGGGTCGCAAAGACCACGACCTGCGTGAACGTGGGCGCGGCGCTGGCGCTGGCAGGCTACCGGACCCTCCTCGTGGATTGCGACACTCAAGGGCAAGTGACCAAGAGCCTGGGCGTCCAGGCGGGTGAGGGATTGGCCGAACTCGTGCAGGGTGACGCCGGTCTCGAAGACGTGCAGATAGAAGCTCGCGAGAACCTGTTCGTGATCGCTGGCGGAGGGGAGCTCTCCGGAGTGAAGCGCATGATTTCCAGGAGGGATATGCGCTCCGAGCTGGTGTTGAGCGAAGCCCTGGAACATCTTCGGGGCTACGAATTCGTACTGCTTGACGCGGCACCCTCGTGGGACGTTCTCAACGTCAACTGCCTCTTCTACGTCGACGAGATCCTCATCCCAGTCTCAATGGAGGTGCTGGCGCTGCAAGGGATAGGCGACTTCCTGAGCCGCGTGAGGGAGGTGCAACGCTACCGGGAGAGTCTGCTCATACGGGGCATAATCCCTACCTTCTACGACGGTCGGGTTAAGAAAAGCGCCGAGATCCTGGATCAGCTGGAGCGCCACTTTCCCAACACCGTCTGGCCGACCGTGCGTTACAACTCGAAGCTTTCGGAAGCGCCGGGTTTCGGCCAACATATCTTCGAGTACGCAAAAAGGAGCCACGGAGCCGCCGACTACGAACGCCTGGCAAAGCGGCTCGCGACAGGGGAGTAGGCGAAAGCATGGGCAAGAGAAGAAAAGTGCCGGAAGACCTTATGGGAACCATCTTGAACGAGAGTTCCGAAACCGCCGACGAGAAACAAACGTTCTCGGAGTCTCGCGGGTCGACCGGCGCCGTCGTCTCCTGGGACGAGAAGCTGGAGCGGGTGGGCATCACTTTCAACCTTTCCAAACAGCTCGGCGCCGAACTGGAGAGGCTCCGGCGGGAGCTTCGGCTGGAGGGGGAGGTTCGCCCTTCCAGGTCCGAGATCGCCGAGGTGGCGCTTCGGATCGCTGTGGAGGATGTAAGAGTGAGGGGCGAGAAAAGCGAACTGTCCAGAAGGCTGAGCGAGGGGCGCGCAGATCAGGCTGCACACGCCACCGGCGTGACGGCCCGGCGCAGCGTGGACGAATCCGGCTTAATCTACGAGACCACCCATAACGAGAATGGGGAGATTGTGGACGAGGATGTGGTCGCCGCCGTCGCCGACCTACCGGTAGTAGAGGAGTACATGGATGAGCAGGGGAGGCTGGTGAGCCTAGCGAAGGACGAGCTGGGGAACACCTTCGAGCAGATTATGGACGAAGGATTCAAGACGCTCGGGACGAAGCTCCTTCGAACCCGGAATCAAGACGCCCGGTGAATACGGGCGAGGGTAATCCCAGGCTTGATGACCAGTTCCGGGCCAGGTTATTCAACCTTACAGGAGAGCGAGATGGTCAACGCAGGGAACGGAAAAGCTACGCTGCAAGAGTACAAGAAACGGCTCGTCAAGGCGGCTCGGATGTACACTATGTGCCAGAAGGCGGAGGTGCCGGAGCCGATGGACGTGACGGGGCTCGCGGTGGCCGCCTTCGAGGACATGCCGCTGAAGCAGGCACTCATCTTCGTGCGGTCGAATGAACAGAACATCAAGGACCTGGCCTGGGCCTTCGAGAACTCGAAGTCCGTAGAGGAGTTTGAGCGGAGGGTCAAGGAGATAAAGACCCTGCCGGAACGCGGCCAGCCGCGCGGCTAGCAGGGACGACCCCCAAGAGATAGAGAACCTGTCGGCTGCGCAGCAGGCAGGAGAGACAAAGAAAGGTAGGGAACGTGCGGGCGGCGAGGTAGAGAGAAGGACCCTGTAGAAACTGTATATAGGGGTCAGTGCCGTAACTAGCATGCGCAATCCAGTAGGGGTAGAGGCGAGTACCGCCGAGAGAAGAGCCGCATTTAGACGCGACGCCATCCGCATACCCCAAGTGTTGTGCGCCGGGGAGAAGTAGGTTTACGAGGTTATCGCCGCCCGCATAGAATGCCCCAAAAAGTGTGGAGGTTCGAATGGACAAGGAGGTCAGCGGCCGAACGGCACCCTTGCAAGATCGTCATATGTGGCGGCAACTACTGGCACGGATACATCCCGATGCTGGGGGGGATCACAAACTGTTCTTGTTCGCCTGTGCCCTGAAGGAAAGTTTGAGCGAGGGCCGTGTAAGGACCGCGGGCCGCGAGGGAACAGGCCCGGAGCATTCCTTCCTTACGTGGCGGAATACTATGACCTTCTGGGCATCATGCAACCGGGAAGGCTTACGAAAGCCTGGACCACCGCCTCACTACCGCTCTCACAGTCGGTAGGAAGTAAACGGTCACAACGAGGAAGGCCGCCATCCAACGGGCCCTAGACCATGATATAAGGTATGGTGGGCGGCCCCCACGACGCATGAATTGGAGTCTACTGGGAGCCCTGTTGCTGCTGCATTCTTTGTATCTCTCCCCACACCAAGTCTCCGGCCTCTCGCTGCAGCCGGATAGCGTCGGTTTGGTTCGGGTAGTTCATCTCCAACAAGTTCTGCACCTTCCGGATGGCCGTCAGGGCAATGCCCATACGCTGTATGGGGGTTTGCTGCTGCTGCTGCTGCTGCTGCCCGCTCTCAGTCATAAAGTCTCCTTCTCGGTCTGGCTCCAGTCGCATTTCCCTGGAACGCGTCTTTACCGACCTTGCGCCGCCTCTGATAGGATTCCTACCCAAAGTGCAGCGAGATTAGACCGCTTGGGAACCTCCTCGTTCTTTCGGCGAGCAGCGGTTACCACAGAGAGCAGGGGTGCGCGAAGGAAAAGCGGTTTTGGTAAGGAGGACGCAAGGTGAAGCCGCAAGAGCCTGAGCATCGAAAAGCCACAGGCTCGTCCGAGGAGGACGAGCGGGTGTCCACCACGCCAAGTCGCGACGATTCGACGGAGAACAGTGAAGCGCGACTGACCGAGGAGCCGGACGTGCTCCTCGACGTGCCGAAGCTGAACGTTGAGGAACTGAACTTGGAGGTCGACAACCTCAGGGTGCTGGTCTCGGCGAAGGCGGAGTTGACAGGCTTCTTGAACATTAACGTTGGTGTGGACGCTTACCTGGAGAAAGTGAAGCTCGAGGTCAAGGGTGTCGAGGCGCAGGTTCAACTGAAAGTGAATCTGGAGAGGATGCTCGGCTCTATAGACAAGGCCCTGGAGGCAATCGGCTACAACCCAGAACTCTTAAACTCGTCGTCCCGGGGAGCGGATCAAGGTCCGGAAGGGACCGATGGTCAGCGCGAGATCCCGGCGGGTATGCCGGTTCCGGACGATCCCGCTACGAAATCGCGACACGGCAGAGACGAGGCAGGCGTGGAGGTCACGGAGGCTGCCAGGAGGAAAGCCGAGGAACTGGACGTGGATCTCTCGCAGCTGAAGGGCACGGGGGCCGGCGGACGCGTCCTCGTCAAGGACGTGAAAGAGGCTGCGAAGTAAATGGGAATCCTTTTCTCGCGCTCTTTGGTTGAGAACTTGTTAACGAGCAAATGGCCCATGCGAAGGCTTTGTTCCCGATGCTCCTCTTCCCTACGACGCAACTTGTCGTTGCCGGGGGCGAGTTCGCTCTTTAGAGACTCGATATATGATCACAGGCCTTCTAACTCGCCCGCGGACCAAGCCATACGCCACGCGTTAGCTGGGCCCAACACGTTGACTGCGACGCCTGGATCGCGGCGCACGTTGAGCTACTTCTGTCGGCCATCTGCAGCATTGATCAAGATGTACTCACCGTCTGGTGCACAACCTAAACGATTATCGAGCCTTCGCTCACCGCCGATGTCACCCGTTTCTTGCCGACGCGTGACCAACAACGCTCACCGCCGACAGGTCTAACGGGCTGCCTGCACTACCGTGATCGAAGTACCATATGTGCAGCAACCGTGCAGCAACGCAGAGGGGGACCTGCAAAGGCCACTGTGTTCAAGCTGAACCGATGTACTCCTTCACGGCTCCTTTGTTGCCCGTCGTTCCTATTTTAGGGCCCCTTCCAGGGCGCGGATAACGCTTTCTTGCATAGTAGGCAGTGCGTGGCTGTAGGTGTCTAGGGTGATGGCTACGGAGGCGTGCCCCAGCATCTCGGAGACGATCTTGAGGTTGACGTTGTGTGAGAGAAGCAGTGTGTCGGAGGTCGTGGAAGCGTGCAGTAGGGGATAGGCCGGCACGTTTGTGCAGTCGGGTAAAAGAACGATTTCTAAGGCTGGAGGGGTTGATGATGCCGCCGCTCTCATTTGCGAAGACGAGGCCGCCGGGCCGGTAGAAAGAGCCCATCCGCTACATCTCCTCTAGCTGAAGAGCAAGATGTATGGGGGAGACAAGCAGTCCACCCTGGCGGATAGCGAGAGCGAGGTGAGGCTAATCAGATTTCGGCTGGACAAGAACCCGAACGGTCCCGACCTCATAGAACATGGCCAGATTCTTCGGGCTCGGGCAGCAGGAGGCGTGAAAAAAGGGCGGAGATGCTTCGGCGCCAGGGGGGGACGCTCCCGGTCATACCCCTATAAGACCGGGGCGGAGCATCGTTACACCCCACATCTTGTGGTTTTTTAAGATCGCCCTGTGCTGACCGTTCGTTCTCTACTACCCTGCCGTTATGCAACCGGTCGACGAACGCTCCCATGATCTCGGAGAGCGTATACCTGCGACCGTTCGTATGACCGTTCAGGAGGCAGCTGCGGCCCTAGGTATAGCCGTCGAGGCTGTTCGGGGCCGTATGCACCGGGGCAAGTATCAAAAAGAGAAGGACGACGAGGGGCAAGTGTTCGTGCTGCTGTCCCACGACCAGTTGCCAAACGTTCAAGGAGAGGTTAAGGAAAGGTCGGGAAAACGGTTAGGTTCAAGCTTAGGTGAACGTTCATACGAACAGTCACGCACGTTCGGTACGACCGTTTACAAGCGTAAAGATGACGCAGACACTGAGCTGGTCGAGGAGTTGCGGGGTAAGGTAGCTTACCTCAAGGAGATCATCATTAGCCGCGACGAGGAGCTGCGTCGTAAAGACACGATCATCATGCAGATGGTCCAGCGCATCCCTGAGCTAGAAGCCTTACAGGAGTCTCGAGAATCCCCCCAAACGTCCTCCAAAGACAATGACGGAGAAAGTGCCTTCGGAGCCAATAGAGCGACGCTCTTGGTGGCGAATATTCTTTGGGGGCTGAGACCTGTATGACAGAGAACTTCTACACCCCATCAAAGGTTGCCCAGATCCTAGGTGTTCCCCACCGCTGCGTCCTAGAGCGGTTGGCTTCCGGGGAGCTCGAGGCCGAGCTAGATCCTTGCACTGGTCGGTGGAGGATCCCCAAAGGCTCCCTGAACGGCTTAGGTACGGAAATGCTCTCTGAAGCAGAGGTGGCCTGGCAGGATGAGAAGGCGCTCTTGATGTCCGAGCTGCACAAGGAACGGGCTAGGGCTGACAAGGAGAGCGAGCGAGCCAACAGAGAGCAGGAAAAGGCTGCTCGAGAGCGCGAGCGGGCGGAGGAGTTACGCCGAAGGATTAGGGAGCTCAATGATGCACGGTCCAAAGGGCGCCGGTGGAGGTTGTTCTGAGGATAGAGGGTAAGCGATCAGGCATTGCCTCCGACCTACTACTCACTCCAATAGGACCGGTCCATAAGGAAATTTCGCTGCGTATTACGTATAGTGCTGCCCCACCGGATTGCCGCTAAGTGGTCTTTTCGGAAGCCTGGCCCATCAGTAGCCGGTCTCGTACCCAGTCTTTCAAGGAGAAAAGACAGAGGAGGCGGGGCCCTTTGCGGGCCCCGCCTCCTCACTAACTTAGGTTAGCTACCGCCTCCTACTGCGCGGTGCTTATCCTATGATCTCAAGGGCTACCGCTAACCAGCGGCCGCAGCCTGTGCAATCTCTTGGGTGCAGCTTGTCCCCGCTGAGGGGTTGAAGCCGCTCTGCGAGATCGACTGCGAGACCGAGCTATTAGTGGTCTGGGAGTCGACCACTTCCTGAGCATTCGCGTTCCCATCGCCGAACGTTACGCTCGCCTCACAACTCTGAACTATGCTGCCCGTAACGGTGGTGGTGTCCGTAATCGTTACACTGCCTTCCCCAACTTCTATCTCATAAGCAAAGGCCGGGACCGCGGCAAACAGCGCCAGCGCCAGCATCGCCACCAACACGTTAATTTTCTTCATTAACTTTACTCCTATCCAAACCCCGTATTGCAATGTTGCGGACAAGCACATAATCCTTCAAAAAGCGAGCGAAGTCAAGCCAGCGTTCGTAGGCAGAGGCGTGCGAGTTTACTGACCTCGGCCTGCGCTGAGTGAAATCGGCTTTATTCATGGACTTCCGACAAGAGCTCTTGTCGGAAACCGAGCTTCCGGTGGCCCTTACGGGGCTATGCCAGCTATGGCGGCACCGGTTGTAACCGGAGGCCTCGTGAACGTGACAATTGTTGACGCGGTAGACGTTGACCGCACGACGGTTCAGGTGCCTGTCGCTGTAGCGGCTAACGTCTGTGGCGTTAACGTCATTGCCCTCAACCCCGTAACCCAACAGCTGGAGTGTGAGGCCGGGGCATCCGGTCGCGCGAACAACAACAATAGGTAACTCTAGAAGCCTATCTAGCGGCTACTAGAACA
>DASQMR010000149.1:0-18938 GCA_035645375.1 Rubrobacteraceae bacterium | reverse complement strand
GCTGGGTCGCCTGGCTCGCTGCCTGCATGTTGTTCTGCGCTACCTGGCTTGCCGACCTCAACGTCTCCTGGTAGAACGACAGACCTGAGTTTAGAAACTCAGAGTAGGCGTTTGTGGACTCCTGGGTAAGGGTCTGCAGAGCCTGCTGCTGGCGCTCGCTCTGCTCCTGAACCGTCTGAGCCGCCTGGCGGTTACCCTCGGTCTGGCTCTGGAGGGTCTGGATCCAGTTCTGGAAGAAGTCCTGAGTGAGCCGTAGGTTGCTCTCCTGCAGAGAAACCGTCCTGTCGGCGAGCATCTGGAAAGCCTGCCTGGCCGAGTCGGTTAGCTCCTCGCTGGCCTGATTGATGTTCTGCGCCTGTTGCTGATCCATAAATTATTCCTTCCTTTTTTCGAAGCGAAAATATCTCACTACTTCTTGTCTACTCTTAGGGTGCTACCCGGTGGTACTCTCGTTTAAACCACCGCGTTGTTCCTCATATTACTCTCGGTACATCCCTCCTACAACTCTCCTTCACCAACTACGTGCATTATACACATATATGTATCATTGTCAACGCCCAGGCGCATCTTAGCAGTGTTTGGTACGGTTGGGTGGCAGCTTGTTGGGCGCAGCCACACGCAACGTGCGCATCGAGTTTCCGAACCTGTTTTATGGTTTCGGATACTATATTGTGGCAGGACTAAAGTTCGGTAGACAGTGCTTTGTCGAGTCGCGGCAAATACTAAGGAGTGGTTAGGCGGCCCGGCGGGAATATGTGAGCGTGGAAGCTGGCGGTACCCGTATGCGTCGCGCGTAGTTTTCTGCGGTCGTTACGGGAAAGGAGGATCAGAGGTGGCAAAAAATGCTGAGGCCTACAAAGAAACGCGATCCTCAGACGAAGGTAAGGAGAAGCGGTACCCGGATCCTTATGGTCTATATCGACGATGGTTCGAAGCTTCAGGGAACGGTCAAGCTTGGACACATGGGGAGACGGTAAATCCCGAGGAGCTCGGCGAGTTGTGGGAGCGATGGTTCGAGACCATGAGCGGGACCATCAATCGAGGCATAGGGACTCAGGGCAACATAGCAGAGAGCATGAGCCCGTTGTGGGAAGAGATGGCAGGGGAGCTACGCGAGGAGATGCTTTCGGAGGGGGATCCGCCAGAGGATCCCGCTAGACTCTTTGTGCGCTGGTACCGGACCAACTCTGAGCGGTGGTCCGAGGTGGCCGAGCAGCATCTAAGGAAAGACGAGGTCTTGGAGTCAACCGGCCGCTTCCTCGAGGCTTACGCTAGCACGCACAAGCAGCTACGCCGTATCTTCGAGGAAGGCTCAAAGAACCTTCGCCTCCCGACTCGCTCCGACGTGGCGAGGGTTGCAAAGCTCGTCGTAGTAGTCGAAAACAAGGTAGACAGGATCGAGGAGGCCTTCGAAGAGTTCATTCACGGCGACTCCGAGCCCGCTACAGCCGCGGCTGTGCACAGCTTGGAGAAACGCATGGGCCAGCTAGAGGGTAAGATGGACCGTATTTTAGACGCCCTCGATAAGCTTGAGGCCAGCGGAGGCGAAGAGAGCTCTCACAGGGCGAACGGCCGAGGGACGTTCTTTGATGCTTCAGAGGACGGGGAGGAAGTCTAGATGTCGGAGCGGCGACGCGACTTGCCGGCTGACCTGGAGGAAACCCTCGAGAAGTATGTGAAGGGCGCCCGGATCATGTCCGAGGGCGCGAGGGTTAGCACGGGCCAGACTCCCAAAGAGGAAATCTGGGCGAAGAACAAGGCCAGGCTCTACCGCTACCAGCCCTCGGCCGAGAAGAAGCACCCGGTGCCGATCCTCATGATCTACGCTCTCATCAACAAGCCCTATATCCTCGACCTGATGCCCGGCAACAGCTTTATCGAATACCTTACCAGCGAGGGCTTCGATGTTTACCTCCTCGACTGGGGCGTTCCTGGCGACGAGGATGAGGACCTCTCCTTCGAGGACTACGTCTTCGATTACATTCCGCGGGCGGTAAAGAGGATGCTAAGAACCTCGCGTGCGAGCGAGTATACGCTCTTCGGATACTGCATGGGCGGCACGATAGCCTCGATGTACGCTTCTCTCTTTCCCGAGAATCTTAAGAACCTCGTCTTACTCACCACACCCGTCGACTTCTCCCGGAAGGAGACGGGGCTGCTCGGTCTCTGGACCAGCGAGGATCGCCTGGACCCGGACCTCTTTGTGGAGTCTTTTGGGAACATCCCGAGCGAGTTTGTAGACAGCGGGATGAGGATGCTGAAGCCCGTCACCAATTACGTAGGTACCTACGCAACGATGTGGGAACGCCTCCTAGACGGAAAGCCGATGCAGGCGTGGGAGGCAATGAACAAGTGGGTCAGCGACGGAACGCCCTTCCCAGGCGCAGCTTTCCGGCAGTGGATGCGTGACTTCTATCAACAGAACAAGCTTGCAAAAAGAGAGCTAGAGCTGCGAGGCCGCAACGTGGATCTCTCGAACATAAGAGTTCCTCTTCTCAATATCGCCGGAAAGCAGGACCATATCTGCTCCCTTCCTCAGAGTGAGGCAACGATGGGCTTGGTAGGTAGCGAGGACAAGGAGTTATTCGTCCTAGACGCCGGTCACGTCGGTCTCCTAACTGGTCGGGACGCCAAGGAGGACCTCTGGCCGAAAGTCAGTTCCTGGCTCGTAGAGCGTTCCGAAGTCAGAAAGAGTTAGCGGCGGAGTAGGAAGCAGAAGCTTTAGCTTTGTCCCGAGGTTATGTGCGAGTCAGAACCTAAGGCTTGCAAGCTGCAAGGAATATCGGAGGTAGCCCGAACTCAAGCTGGGTTAGCGACAGAGGGGTATAGGTTGGACTCATCGTAGCTGTTACGATAAGAGTGCGGCCTGCTCGTCGTCGCCGAGCAAGCCAAGCTCAGAGTACCGTGAGACGATCACGACACCTTACATTCCGGTGATCTGTACGCTCAGGATCGGCGGAGAATTGGATCAACGAGCATGGCCGCCCCGTTTTGCAGGCGTTGTCTCAACCTACAGGGAGAGGTGCTCTAGGAAGCTACGAACGACAAAGGGGGGCTATTGGAAGCCCCCCTTTGTCGTTCCGTCTGGTTCGCTGGGCCTAGTTCCTCTTTACGTAGCTGCCGGGGGCATCCTCTATGGGCGAGTACTGCTCACTGCCAACCCCAGGCGGGTCTACTTGCTCACCAGAGCGAGACGCGAGCCACGCAGTCCAGTCGTCCCACCAGGTGCCTTGGTGCTCCTCAGCGTTCTCGAGCCACTCGTCGGCGGTCTCGTATTGTCCACAACCGTCGCTGACCCAATAACCTCTAGACTTCTCGGGCGGGCTGACGACGCCAGCGATGTGTCCGCCGCCAGCGAGAGCGTATCGGATGTTTCCGCTGGTAAGCCTACATATCGCCCAGCCCGACTTCCAGGGCGCGATATGGTCCTTGCGGGTACCGATAGAGTAGATGTCTCCCGTGATCTTGGTGAGATCTATGCGGCGGCCGTCGAACTCGATCTTGCCCGGCTCCTTGAGGTTGTTCTCCACGTACGTGTTGCGCAGGTACCATTGGTGAGCATCGCGAGGCAAACTCGTGCTGTCGCTGTTCCAGTAGAGCATGTCGAAGGCGGGTGGCTTCTGCCCCATAAGGTAATTAGTGACCACGTTCGACCAGATCAGCTGAGTCGGCTGTAAGAGGTTGAACATGTTCGACAACTGCTGGCCAGGTAGGTACCCCAGCTCCTTCATCGTCATTTCCATGAACTCTACCCGGGGCTCATCTACAAAGACCGCTTGGTCACCGATGTCGGAGAAGTCCATCATCGCGGTCAGGAAGGTAGGAGAGCCGAAGGCCTCTCTTCTCTCGTCGCTTTCGTCGGCCGCGAGATAGGCCAGGGTTGTACCCAGTAGCGTGCCACCGATGCAGTACCCAACCGGGTTGACCTTGTCGGCGCCGGTGATCTGGCGCGCCACGTCCGCAGCCGCCAATGGCCCCAACTTCATATAATCCTCGAACTTGATGCTCGCCATCGACTCGTCGGCGCTCTTCCAACTGATCAAGAATACCTGGTAGCCCTGCTCGACGAGGTACTTCATGAAACTGTTCTCGGGCCGCAAATCAACTATGTAGTACTTGTTGATCCAGGGCGGCATAAAGAGTATCGGCGTCTCGTAGACTTGCTCGGTCTGCGGCTCGTACTGTATAAGCTCCATGAGCTCGTTGCGGTAGACTACCTTGCCCGGCGTCGTCGCCAGGTTCTCACCCACCTCGAAGGCAGCGGCGTCGACCATGCTGAGGCTTCCGTCTTCTATATCCGAGATAAGGTTGCGGGCGCCCTCGACAAGGCTCGTCCCTCCCGTCTCAAAGGCGCGCTTGAGCACGTCGGGGTTGGTAAGGAGAAAGTTGACCGGGGCCATCGCCTCTACGAATTGCCTGAGGTGAAACTTGAGGCGCGTCTGCTCCTCCGTATCCCCTTGACCGTCGGTCTCGTCGGCCTCGTTGAGGAGATACTCCGTGGCGAGGAAGTACGTCTCCTTGAGCATCCTATAGTAAGGGTTGGCCTCCCATGCCTCCGAAGAGAAGCGCGGATCAGGCTTGCCTTCTTCCTCCTCCTCCTGTTGCGGCAGGCCCCAGAAGCGGGACACGGCATCGGTCCACACGTTCATCGTCGTCTGGAAGAGACGCTGGTTGTACTCCGTCGCCACCTGCATCGCCCGCTGCGGGTTGGACATCTCGCGCATCCAGATGGTCTGGAGCGCCCGGGTGATCTCCATCCAGTCGAGGGGTACTATGTTGCTTAAGGGGTTGGCGGCGCTCATTACCTTGTCCAGCGCGGAGAGCAGCGGATCGTTGGCCAAAGCCCCTTGCGGCAAAGGCTTTATCTCCTCGCCGGTGGAGGTGCCAGGCTTCGTTAGCCAGGGGAGGCTAGCGCCAGGGACGGCGGTCATGCCGCCCATGTTGTTCGCGAGCCATTCTGACCACGCTTTGAAGAACGGCTCGAAGGGCGCCGAGCCCGCCGTCGGCGTGCCCATTGCTCCTCCACCGTCTCCTACAGAATCCGCCATGTTTATTCCTCCTCGTTCGCTCAAGAACGCTTCTTGATTGCTTCTTATATATTACCCGTTCTATATTACCCGTTCTTGGTTGGTTTTAACGCTCGCCTTGTTCCAGGCATCTTGACGCGGGCGCTACCAAACCTTATGTTTGCCCCATAGTGGAACGCCGTATGAGACTTGTGATAGCGGCGGCTTGGATGGAAAGGCGACAGGCAAATGAACATTAATCCTGAGACGACCCGGCGAGAGACACGACCGGTAGACTTCATTAACGTAGAGAGCCTCCTCTCGGAGGAAGAAAGGGAGGCCCGGGACAGGGTCCGCGCCTTCGTGGATCGGGAGGTAATCCCGAGAGCGGCGGAGTACTGGGATCGGGCGGAGTTCCCGTTCGACTTGCTCCCGGGGTTGGGCGCAACCGGGGTGATCGGTGGCTCGTTCGGGAAGGAGTACGGCTGCGGCGGCTGGAGTGAGGTCGCCTACGGGTTGGGAATCGCGGAGGTTGCCCGAGGCGCGGGGAGTCTCTCTACGTTCCTGCACGTCCAAAGCGGGCTGGCGATGGCGGCGATCAACGACCTGGGCAGCGAGGAGCAAAAACAGAGATGGCTCCCCCCGATGGCGAAGTGCGAGAAGATAGGCTGCTTCGGCCTAACGGAGCCCGACGCGGGTAGCGATCCCGGAGCTCTAGCGACGACCGCAGTCGAGCGCGACGGCGGCTATGTCCTCAACGGAGAGAAGAAGTGGATCGGTAACGGCTCCTTCGCGGACGTCGCCGTGATTTGGGCGCGTACCGAAGACAACAAGATCGGCTGCTTTCTCGTCGAGGGCGACAACCCAGGCTACGATGCACAGGTGTTACCCCGCAAGGGCTCCCAACGCGCTGTGTGGCAGACTCACATCACCCTGAAGGATTGCCACGTATCAGCCGATGCGCGCCTGCCCGAGGCGAAGGGGCTAGGCTCCACCCTCTCCGTGCTTACTCACTCGCGCTACGGGGTAGCCTGGGACGGGCTCGGGCAGGCGGCGGACTGCTACGAAACCGCGCTCGCCTACGCGAAGGAACGGGAGCAGTTTGGCCAGCCAATAGCCTCTTTCCAGCTCGTGCAGGCGAAGCTCGTACGGATGGTCAGCGAGATCTCACTCTCGCAACTCCTCTCGATCCACATCGGCCGCATGAAAGAAGCAGGCAACCTCGACCCGGCGACCGTCTCGATGTGCAAGATGAACAACGTCGCTAAGGCTAGGGAGATCGCCGCCCTCGCCCGCGACGTTCTCGGCGGCAACGGCATCCTGCTCGACTACCGCGTGATGGAACACATGGCTGACATAGAGGGCGTCTACTCTTATGAGGGAACCCACGACGTGAACACCCTGATCGTGGGCCAGTCCATTACCGGCCACCGCGCCTTCTCGCCCCGCCCCCCAAAGAACCCCGAACCAGAGAAGGACGGCCGCGCCGAACGAGCTGAAGAGATGACCGAGTAGGAGGTCAGATAACGCGTTGAAAGACGCTTGACGCCGCTTATACAATCCATATCGGGGCACGCCAGTAGAAAGAGGATTGGTGACACAGAAGAAGGCAGAGAACGAAAACGCGAGGCTCAGCGCGACGTCCGAGGAATGCAAGAGGATAGCGAGTCTCCTGCGCTACGTCGTCAGCCTCAATACCACCGCCGGGCTGCTCTCCCCCACCGAGCGCCGCCTCACCACCCCAACCTACCGCGCGGTCGAGCTGGCCGCCCTGATCCTGGAGGGCAAGACGTTTGAGGAGGCCACTTGGGAGGCCAAGGCCGCCTGGACCGGCTCCCTTGAAGAGGACCACCGCCACGCCCTGGAGCTCTTGCAATCCACTCGCAGCGCCCTCCAGAGCGCTATGACCGGCATGATGAGCCCCGAACAGTTTGCTGAGTACTTTGAGATCTCCCAGAACCAGTTCCTCGAACTGGTCAAGTCCGGGATGTTCAACCCCCCAAAGAGCAACGCCTGAGACGCCTCTACCCCCGCGCACCGGAGCATCCAACAATGTTCCACCTTTAAAAGTGTTGCGGTTTTGTTACCGAATATACACCTGTTGGCGTTTGCACCGTCTACTGGCGCGGGTAAACTCTGACGTATGCAGTTTACACATAGATACAAAACGAGCGCCGTTGATCCAGCGTTGTTAATGGAGAGTCCGGCCGACGCCGCTCTCTACCAGTATAGGAAGTTGTCAAAGGATTACGCCAGCACCCTGAAGGCGAACGTGACGTTCGTGGAGGACCTTTTCGAGACCGGGCGGGTTCTCACAAAGAGGGCCGGGCGACAGCAGGACATCGTCGCCAGAGCGTATGCGGAGCTCTTTTGGACCCCGTTTCGAGTATATGGTGGAATAGCATCGTCCGACGAGCCGAGGGAGGACGCCATGCATAGTGAGAGTAATCTCCAAGCAGAGAAACAAACGTTAGTTCTGGCTGATGGCACGTATGCCTCGGTGCGCGAGATAAGTTCTCAAGACGCCCCGGCGTTGCAACGGCTCGTCGGTCGCTTGAGCGAACGTACCATCCAACTACGTTACTTCGGCCCAATGAAGGAGCTCTCCGACAGGAAAGCGAGTCATTTCGCCGAGGTGGACGGCGTCAACCGGTACGCGCTCGTCGCGCTCGACCCGGAAGACGAGGAGGAGATCGTAGCAGTCGTACGCTATGATCGGGAGATCGGTACAGACCAGGCCGAGTACGCTGCCCTTGTCGAGGACCGGTTTCAGGGTCGTGGGTTGGGCATCGGACTCACCCGAGCCTTGATCGAGGCAGCCCGCGAGAGGGGCATAAAGGACTTTGAGGCGTTGGTCATGCCTCAGAACAGGGATATGATCCGTTTGTTGCGGAACCTCGATCTTCCCGAGCGCGTCCGGTTGGAGAGCGGCGTTAAGCGCTTCTCCATAAAGCTATCCCCCGAGGACGCCGACGAAAGTTAACGGACCTCAGAAGCTCCGGTCTGCGTGCAAAGGGGGACGGCTACAGAGCCGTCCCCCTTCTCCTTCCCCTATCCATTCCGGTTAGGGGTATTTCGCTCTTCTCTCTCTACGAGACGCGCTCGAAGATTGCGGCTATGCCCATACCGCCGCCGATGCAGAGGGTAACTAGACCGTACTGTCCGTTGATGCGCTGAAGCTCATGCAAAACCTTCACGGTTAGCACTGCGCCGGTAGCCCCAACCGGGTGGCCCAGGGCGACCGCGCCGCCCCGCGGGTTGAGTTTCTCCTCCGGCACCTGAAGATCCCGCCCGACAGCGATGGCTATAGAGGCGAAGGCCTCGTTGGCCTCGACGACATCGAGGTCATCAACCGAGAGGCCGGCCTTCTTGAGCGCCATCCGCGAGGCGGGAATCATACCCGTACCCATAATCGACGGGTCCACCCCAGCTACTGCAGCGGAGACGAGCCTGCCGGAGACCGGAAGACCCAGTTCCTCGGCCTTCGCCGCGCTGGAGACTAGCATCATCGCAGCACCGTCGTTTACCCCGGCGGCGTTGGCGGCCGTGACGGTCCCGCCTTCCTTCTTGAAGATCGTCGGGAGCTTGGCGAGGCCCTCAGCGGTCGCGCCGTCGCGGACGTGCTCGTCCTTGGTGAACTCCACCGTCTCCTTCTTCTGCTTGATCTCCACGGGGACGATCTGGCCGGTAAAGTACTCTTCCTCATTGGACTTGGAGGCCCGCTGGTGGCTGCGGGCGGCGTACTCGTCGCTCTCCTCGCGGGTGATGCCGTACTGCTCGGCGACGTTCTCCGCCGTAACGCCCATGTGGTAATCGTTGAAGACGTCCCAGAGCCCGTCGAAGACCATGTGATCATATATCTCGGCGCTCGGCATCCCCATGCGGTATCCGTACCTACCCTTGTTGAGCAGGAAAGGGGCACGGTCCATATTCTCGATGCCGCCCGCCAGGACGACGTCGGCGTCTCCGAGAGCTATCTCCTGCGCAGCCGAGACTATAGCCTGCAAACCGGATCCGCACATCCTGTTCAGGGTCAAGCCGGGCTTACCCACCGGGATACCGCCCTTTATGCCCACCTGACGCCCAGGGTTCATACCCTGCCCTGCCGACAGGATATTACCGACTATCACCTGGTCTACGTTCTCACCATCGATACCCGCCTGGGAGATGACCTCCTTGGTGACCGTCGCTCCAAGATCCGTCGCCGGGACGTCCTTGAGGGCCCCACCGAAGGTCCCGATAGCAGTCCTAAGCGGTGTAGAGATCACTATCTCGCCGTTGCCGTTGCCGTTGCCGAAGCTCATGCTCCTCCTCTTTGTGTCTGTTCGCCTGCAAGAATCCTAAAACAAAGAACCTAAAGGTACAAATACCCTGCCGCCGCTGCTACTTGTCAGCCTCACCTCCGCCGCTCTCTGCGCTGGCCCTGTTGTAGAAACCTAGCGGGGCGCTCAAGAGCTTCTTATAGGCGTCGATCCACTCCTCAGTAACATTCTGGAAGAACTCCTGCTGTCTAGCGGCTGGCTCTAGAAGTAGGGAACGGCTGCTCTCGAGTTGGCCCTGGAGCGTCTCGACTACGTCGTTGAAGTAGCTCTGAACAAGTTGCATGTTCCGCTCCTGCGTCTGGCTAGCGGTCTCGACGACGTTCCTGTATGCATCCAGGCTCTCCTTGAGCGCGCGGTTGGTCTCTTCCTGACTCTGGAGCGTGCGCTCCAAGGCTGTCATGGACAAGCTCATCGCGTCCGTGAGCGCCCGATAACTCTCCGCCTGGCCTTTGTAAGACTCGATCACGCTCTGTGACCACTCTTGAGCCAGACTAACGCTCCGTTGTTGAGCGGCGACAGCCCCACCCACCGCTTCTTGCATCGCCCTCATGCCCGCCTCGGCGGGGTTCTGCGGCCCGTTAGCCAACGAATACTCCTCCTAGCGCCACGTCTCGACGCGGCTCACGAAGCTTATGGTACCCAATCTACTCATTACGTACCCTCAAATTGCAGCCGCTGAAGCTCCCTACCGCCGGACGTCCCGGCGAGCCTGCTGCACGCTCCCCTGATAGTAGGAGAACATAGAGTTGAGAAACTCCATGTATGCGCCTACAGACGCCTGCGCCATTTCCTGCGTCGCCTCCCTCTGTCTCTGCTGCTGATTCGCCAGCTCCCGAGCGAGATCTTTGCTACCTTCAGCCTGAGCGCGCAGGTTGTCGATCACCCCGTTAAAGAAGCTCTGTGTGAGTTCGGCGTTCAACTGCTGGGCCGAAACGCCCCGCTCGGCGACCGCCCTGTAAGAATTAGCGATAACCTGGGCGAACTTCTCGGCCGCCTCGTCGACCTGCCTCTGCTGGTTCTCGTCCATGTTCTCACACCCCTTCTCTAACTCCCTCAGAGGAACAGCTTATCATACGCATATGCTTTACAGATAAGGTAATAATCCCGAGGCAACACCTCTGGAGCTGCGGGGGAAGGGCCTATCCGAACGCTTGCCGTACCAAGAAGACGTTAATACTACCCCTGCATCGAGCACACTCGGAGGAAGGTTACTTCTCCCCGTTCTCTTCTTCTTTGATGGACTGCATCGAGCGACCGGTGTACATGCTAAAGAAGGTGTCCATGTTGCGCCGGTACTGCTCAAGCGCCTCAGCCCAGAAGTCCAGGTAAGCCTCGCCCGCGTCGGTGATCGTGTAGATCCTGCGGGCCGGCCCCCCCTTGGAGGTCTCCCACTTGGAGCTAACCACGCCGTCCTTCTCCATCTGCCGCAGCGTCCTATACAACGTACCGGGGTTCATCGCCTCGAACCCAAAGGCCGCAGTACGCTCTATAAGCTCGTACCCATACGAGTTCCATTCTCGTAGTGCGAGCAGTATCACCGGTACTAGCCAGTTGCGGGGCCGGACTTCGACTCCGCGCTTACGCTCCTCTTTGATCGTTCACCCGCTTCCCTAGCTTCTATATGCAGTGTACATGTATATACGCAACTATCAAGGTAGATAGACTCTATCTTTGTGGATTGTAACGTTTCAGGCTGGTTTGAGCCCGTGCACCGAAGAAATTTATCGAAACCGCGAGGAAGCCAGCTTAAGGTTTAACGGTGCGTTTTGCACATAGTTTGATCCTGGCCGGGTACGGCAATAGACTGCGCTCAGGTTAAAAAAGACAAGAAAAGGAGACTGTATTGAACCTTAAGGGTGCGGTTGCGGTAGTAACGGGTGCAAGCCGTGGTATAGGCAACGCGATAGCCGAGGAGTTGGGTCGCGGCGGCGCGAAGGTTGTAGTCAACTACTCCGGCAGCCAGGAGCCCGCCGAGGAGTTAGCAGAGAAGATCAACCAAACAGGCGGTGGCGGTGAGGCGGTAGCGATACAAGCGGACGTCGGCGACCCGAACGACGCCCAGAGGCTTATAGACCAGACTATCGAGCAGTTTGGCCGCATAGACATCCTCGTCAACAACGCTGGCATAAACGTTGATAAGACGATGGACAAGCTGGAGGTCGAGGACTGGCAGAAGGTTATCGAGCTGGACCTGAACGGCTGCTTCTACACGGTACACGCGGCGTTACCGCACATGACGGAGCATGGGAACGGCTCGATCGTCAACATGAGCTCCTTCGTAGGCGAGGCGGGCAACATGGGCCAGGCTAACTACGCGGCCGCCAAAGCCGGCCTGCTCGGCTTCACCAAGTCCGCCGCACTCGAGCTCGCCAAGAGCAACATCACCGTCAACGCCGTCTGCCCGGGATTTATAGAGACGGATATGACTGGGGCAATCCCTGAGGAGGCGCAGGAGAAGATTATGAAGACGATCCCGATGGGCCGCTTCGGCCAACCGGAAGACATAGCCCAGGCCGTCCGTTTCTGTGTCGAGAATGAGTATATGACCGGCGCTACCCTCGACATCAACGGTGGCGTTTACATGAGGACGTAACAACCCCAAACGCTAAGAGACTCGCAGGCCTACCTCTCTCCTTCTTTTGCAGAGGTAGGCCTTTTTAAGGACCTCCGACAAAGACTCGCTCCTTAGCTGCGTTGCACACATAGGTTCCCTTTGTATATAATCTCGGGCTTGTTACAGAAGTGTGAACCGAGCCTGCGTAGAGTGAGGTCCGGTTGCGTTAGAGAGAAAGGCGGTCACGCATGGGTAGGCTCGACGGACGCATAGCAGTTGTGACAGGTGCCGGGAGAGGCATCGGTGCGGCAGAGGCGATCAAGATGGCGCAAGAAGGAGCCAGGATCGCCGTGCTAGACCTCTCGGCTGAGGCTGGGCAGGATACGGTACACGCCGTCAACGACGTCGGGTCGGAGGCGATAGCCGTCGCGTGCGACGTATCAAGCTCCAAGCAGGTCGGGGCGGCGTTCGAGGAGGTCGCTAATCACTTCGGGCGGATCGACATCCTCGTCAACAACGCCGGGCTTCTCAGGGACAACCTTCTCTTTAAGATGAGCGAAGACGACTGGGACAAGGTCCTCGACGTTCACCTGAAGGGTAGCTTCCTGTGCACGCAGGCGGCGCAGAAGTACATGATCGAGCAGGAGTACGGCAAGATCATCATGACCTCCTCGATCGTCGCTCTCGGAAACAAGGGGCAGGTTAACTACTCCGCGGCCAAGGCGGGACTGCAGGCGATGGCGCGGACGCTCTCGCTAGAGTTGGGCCGTTTCAACATCACGGTCAACGCGATCGCGCCGGGTTGGATCGAGACGGAGATGACCAAGGAGGCCGCCGAGCGCGTAGGCATGTCGATGGAGGACATGAAGGAGCGGTTCGCCAAGAACATACCGCTCAGGCGCTTCGGTAGGCCTGAGGACATCGCCAACGTCGTCGCTTTCCTCGTCTCCGACGAGGCTTCGTACATCAGCGGCGAGACGATCTACGTTGCCGGCGGTCCGGCCAGCTCAGTGATCTAAGACTAGCCAGTCCCCGGTGATCAGAACCGGCCACCGGTGAAGGAGCGGCGAGGTGAGATCTTCCCACCTCGCCGCTTTTTCGTGCCGTTACCGACAGAGAGTTGCGAGCCAGAGAGCTTCTCATACAACACCCTGGGTAGACGTTCGGATGAGGGGTGACTGCTGGGCGCTTGTCTGAAGGTCAGAGTCACGCTTAGATCACGAGAAGAATCATGAGATGCAGCCTACGAGCGCGTTGCAGGCGTGGGTAACGACAAACCGTATTGCCGAGCCTACGTGCTGGGGATAGCGACATGCGCTCGGGAGAAAATTTTAGTTGATGAGTCATTTGTCCAGAAGAGCGGGGCCTGGTTCTTGAAATCCTCCTGTAACCGTCGGCACCGGGTGAATAGGTTCTATTCCCCCGAGAGGAGAGCAGGAGGAGGCTCAGCGAGCGCCTTGCTACCTGTCGTCGCGTCGACTGTTAGAACCGGAGTTTGGGAGTCGACCATTGATCGCTGTAAGGAGGTGCGAGAGGAGGTCACGGACGAGGTGAGGCGCCTCTATCTGCGGGCTGTGACCGACAGGGCCAAGGTTCGCGTAGGCACCAAGGGAAAAGGCGCGGGCGGTAGCTTTGGCGGAGGATAAGGATACTAGATCGTCGCGGTTTCCGGAGGCGACGAGTACATGGTTTCGGTAGCGGTGGAGCTTGTCGACAACGTTCCATTCGGAGAGCAGGCGGGCGTTGCCGGAGAAGTTCACGGGGTGCATGTTTCGGGCCTCTTCTACGAGGTCGTCTAGGTAAGGGGGCATTCTGGTTTGCATGGTGTGGCGCAGGGCCTGGCGGAGACCGAAGCGGTCGTAGCGGTAGCTCTCAAGGAGAGGATAGAGATACTCAGGAGTGTCGAGGCCGTTGGGCGGAGCGGGGCTGATGAGAAACATGCCGGGGAAGCGGACGGGGTCGGAGAGGGCAAGCTGAGTCGCGACCGCCGCCCCGAAAGAGTGTCCTACGAGAACGGCCCGGTCGAGGCCTAAAGCGTCCAGAAAGCGGGCGAGAGCGCGAGCGTAGGAGGGGATAGTGGGGGCGAAAGCACGTCCGCCGGGACTCTCGCCGAAGCCGGGGAGATCAGGGGCGATGAGGCGCGTCTGCGGAAGGGGGTCCTTTAGTAGCTCCCGCCACCATAGCTTGCCCGCGAAGTTGCCATGGACAAGCAGAACCGGGACGTTTCCGTTGCCCGCTTCCAGGTAGCTCAAAGGCTCGTGTCTACGATGGCGAAGCGTCACCTCTCAGGTTCCCGCTACGGGTTGAGGACTATCTTGCCAGTCGTCTTGCGGCCCTGAAGCGCCTCGTGAGCTTCTCGAGCCTCTTCGAGCGGGTATCGGGCGCCGATGTTGAGCCTCAGTTCTCCTGAGGAGATCCAACCGAGTATCTCTTCCAGTGAGGAAGCGAAGAGTTTGGGGCGAGACATGAGCCGGGGCAAATAGAACCCCGCTACGACGTGGTTTTTCCTCATTAGCTCCACCGGCACGAGACTTCCTCTATCCCCGCTCGCCGCCCCGAAGACGACCATTCGCCCGAAAACGTTGAGACACTTCAGGTTCTTCTGTGGAAAGTCTCCGCCGACCATCTCTAGGATAACATCCGCTCCCTTCCCGTCGGTCGCCTCGCGCACCCTCTCCGGCCAGTCCTCCTCCGTGTAATTTATGAGGACGTCCGCTCCGTGAGACTCCGCGATGTTCAGCTTCTCGGTGCTGCTCGCGGTTGCGATGACCTTCGTGGCCCCGAGGAGCTTCGCCATCTGAACGGCGAGCAGCCCAACGCCTCCGGCCGCCGCGTGTACGAGGATCGACTCGCCTTCTTTTAGCTGCCCCGAGGTGGCGATGACGTGGTAGGCGGTGGCACCTTGCAAGGGTATGGCCGCCGCATCATCGCAATCCATGCCTTCGGGGATTTGGATGAGGCTGCGGGACTGCGCCACCGCATACTCAGCGTAGCCGTCGGTGCCGAGGAGGGTTACGACCCGGTCGCCCTCGTTCACGTCTTCCACCCCCGGGCCGAGCTCAGCGACGACGCCTGCTACCTCCGAGCCGGGGACGAACGGGAGCGTCTGAGGCTCGACGTACTGGTTCTGCCGGCGCATCGTATCCGCGTAGTTGACCCCGGCCGACTTAACCTCTATGAGGACCTGGCCTTCACCCGGGGAGGGGCGCTCGATCTCGACGGGCTTGAGCACCTCCGGGTCTCCGAACTCCTCTACCCTTATCGCTTTCATCCTTGGCATGCGTCCCTCCTGTTACCCGTCGAGTCGGCGTCCACAGTCACGAACTATAACTAGCTCCACGCCCCTACGTGTCGGCCCCTGCTACCGGAGAGGCGCGGTCTCGCCTCAGGGGGCGCGCCAGATGCTAACCCGATAAAGTTCATAGTATGTCTGATATGAGAAGAAGATAACGGCTTCGAGCGGCTACAGCCTGTGAAACTTCTCCGCAACAGGATATTCCTCGTCGTGCTCTTCACCTTCCTCGCCTGGACGCTACGAGTGACGTTCTTAAACTTCGATGCTCTCTCGGATCTCACGCTCGCGGGCCTACGAAACGAGAGTTTGAGAGCCCTGATCTTCGTCGGGCCCGTGCTGCTTTACTTGCGCTTCGTAGAGAGAGCACGGGCGGCAACGTTTTTAAAGCTGAACGCGCCGCGTAGAGATGCGTCGCGGGAGGTCCTTGGCGTAGGGGCACTCTTCGTGGGCTGGTACCTTCTACTAGACTATCTCGTCGGAGACGGCAGGATAGGTGGAGTTGGTTTCACTCTAGTTTTGTTTACGGTGTTGTCTCCGGCGACGCTCGTCGAGGAGATCTACTTTAGAGGCTTCCTCCTGAACAAGCTCTGGCAGACGACGAGCTTCTGGCGGGCGAACCTCGCCTCTTCTTCGCTGTTCGCCCTGATCCACTTTCCCGGCTGGTTCGTTCTCGGCAACTTTTCTTCACCACTCGTCGTCGCCGACGCTTTAAGCATACTTATCTCTGGAATGATCTTCGGCTGGGTGATGAAGAGGACTGACTCCCTGTGGCCCGCTTACGTCCTGCACGCTCTGAACAACCTGCTCATCATTGTAGTCTTCAGCTCCTGACCGTTATCCACGATCGCTATATCTCCAGTATGGAACCGGCTGCTCTTCCCCGGTTTAACAGTCTCCTCAAGCTTTTTGTAGTAGCCCTTTACTATGCATGATCCCTCAAGATAAGCTCCTCCAGCTGGTTCATGTCGAGCTAGTCTAGGCTGAGGGAATCTCCCCAAAAGTGCTGCCTTCCGATTGCCGAGTCAGATGGCAGATCAAAATACTCTCGGGCGGAGGCGTTCAGTATAATTCTCGTTCTACGGGTAAGCAGGAAGGGAGTTTGGCGTACTGGATCTTGGACCGGAGAGCTGGAGAAGCTACGCGAGCCTATCTACGCCTCTGAAGACGAGCATACTGTACGCGCCTCTGGTGACGTTTTCGTTCTGGCTGGCACATGTTTTAGATGGCACAATGATTAGACTAGGTTAATCCGAACAAGGATAGGTGGGATGACTACGACGCGCAATACCCTCTCCGAGCCGGTCCCTTTTGAGGCTTCCGACTTTCTTAACCTGGACAGGTTGCTCTCGGACGAAGAGCGTACGGTGCGTGAAGAAGTAAACGGGTTCGTGCGAGAAGATAAAGCCCTACGTTCGCGATTGGTGGGAGAAGGCGAGCTTCCCCAGAAAGATCGTACCGGAGATGGGAGCGCAGGGATTGCTCGGGATGCACCTCACTGGATACGGGTGCGCCGGGCTTCTCCGCGAAGGACATAGTGCACAAGGTGTCCATGCGCACCTCGGTGCAAACCGAATTGTATCTCGAAGACTGCCGACGCCCCTCGGACGCCATGCTCCCGGAGGCCAAAGGCCTGCACGGGCCCGCCTGCTTGAACGAGGCCCGTTACGGGACCATCTGGGGAGCAATGGGGGCGGCAAGGGGTTGTTACGAGTGCGCGCTCGAGTACTCGAAGAGCCGCGTCCAGTTCGGCAAGCCCATCGCCTCTTTTCAGCTTACGCAGCAGAAGCTGGTCAACATGATGCTGGAGATAAATAAGGGCACCATGATCGCGCTGCACATAGGAAGGATGAAGGATAAGGGAGAGGCACGCCCCGAGCACATATCCTTTGGCAAGCTCAACAACGTACGGGAGGCCATAGAGATAGCCCGCGAGGCGCGCACCATATTCGGCGGGAACGGCGTAACGTTAGAGTACCCCGTAATACGGCACGTCAACAACCTGGAGAGCGTGAGAAACTACGAGGGCACAGACGAGATGCACACCCTCGTACTGGGACAGGCGATTACGGGCACCCCGGCCTTCCGCTGGCAGTGTATGCTTACCATCGAGATTCTGGCCTCAAGAGTGAGAGGAGGCGCGAGTATGACGACAGTCGAGAGAGATTCGAAACTACCGAGGACAAGGCGTTCGTCCCTCTGTGCTCTAACCCTGCTAAAGGAGGAGGCTGGGGGCGCAACTTGAGGCTAGGCCCCACGCTCCTTTCTCTAACCGATGACCCTGGACCCTAACATCGTGCTCCCGCTCGAAGGCGTAAGGGTCCTCGACCTCTCGCGAGTACTCGCCGGTCCCTACGCGACGATGATGCTCGCAGACCTCGGCGCCGACGTCCTCAAGGTAGAGTACCCCGAGCGTGGCGACGACACCCGTCACTGGGGACCACCCTTCGCGGGCGGCGAGTCAGCCTACTTCCTCTCCGTAAACCGCAACAAAAGGTCCGTGGGCGTGGACCTCAAGAGTGAGGCGGGTCTGGAAAAGGTGAAGGAGCTGGCCGCGAGCGCTGACGTGCTCATCGAGAACATGCGCCGCGGGGCGCTTGCGAAGATGGGCTTAGGCTACGAGGTTTTAAAGGAGTTGAACCCAGGGCTCGTGTACTGTTCCATAACCGGTTTCGGCCCCGGACCGGATGAAGACAGGCCGGGTTACGACTTCCTGATCCAGGCGCGAGGCGGCATCATGGGCATCACCGGCTTCGACGAGCCAACGAAGGTGGGCGTCGCGGCGGCGGACATGGTCTGCGGACTCCAGGCGGCGTTGGCAGTCCTCGCAGCCCTCTACCGGCGCGCGGAGACTGGAGACGGCGCGCGTGTCGAGGTCCCGCTCTTCGAGAGTCAACTCAGTTGGCTCGCCAACCGTGCCCAGGAATACCTCGTCTCCGGCGAGGACACGGGGAGAATGGGCAACGCTCACCCTAGCATCGTTCCTTACCAAACCTTCCACGCTTCGGATAGGCCGCTCGCCCTTGCCGTAGGCAACGACTCCCAGTTCGCCAACCTCTGCAAGGCCGTTAGACGCCCGGAGCTCGCCAAGGATGAACGGTTCGCCACTAACCCGGATCGGGTCGCGAACCGCGATGAATTGGTCGCTATTCTGCAAGAGGAGTTCCGCAAGAAGACGGTGGACGAGTGGGTAGAAGAGATACGCGAGGCCGGGGTGCCGTGCGGGCCGGTCAACACGCTTGCAGACGTCTTCTCGGACGAACATGTCTTGAGCTCCGGCATTCTGCGCGAAGTTGAGCACCCTACTACGGGAACGCTAAAAATGCTCGCCTCGCCGGTGCTCGTGGATAGGGAGCGGTTGCCGATTCGTCGTCCCCCGCCCACCCTCGGACAGCACACCAGTGAGGCCGAAGGGTGGTCCTAGCAGCCAGGCTCCGACACGAGGTCGTGCTGCAGACCGGAGCGGGAGAGAGTTCTACTATAGTTATTCGGGAAAAGGGAGTGCTCTTGCAGTTTTAGGAGGAAATTAATGGAGGGTCAAATCCCGGAGTTTCTGTAGTTTCCTCCAAGGCTAATCCTTCCTCTACCCCTCCATAAGTAACGCCCCTCTGCTTCCCACTTCTGGAAGCGGTACTTTTCGAGTTCCTCCATGTCCAGGTAGCGCCGCCCCGTCACCCACTCCTCGCTCGGCTCGATCGCCAGGGTCTTCCCCAACCGCGAGTCTCTTCGGGCCGGCACTCGTCCTCGTGGTGGCGGTGGAGGAG
>DASQMR010000148.1:0-3243 GCA_035645375.1 Rubrobacteraceae bacterium | reverse complement strand
ACCAACTCCATCTCGATCACCGACACCAGCCAACCCGACGGCCCGCTGGTGTACGTCAACCCCGCCTTCGAGAGGACGACCGGCTACGCCGCCGAGGAGGTTTTGGGTCGCAACTGCCGCTTCCTGCAGGGCGAGGATCGGGATCAGACGGGGCTCGGAGAACTCAGAGCTGCGGTTCGTGAGGGGCGACATTGCACCGTTGTGCTTAGGAACTACCGTAAGGATGGGACCCTGTTCTACAACGAGCTCAGCGTCTACCCCGTACGGGACGAGAACGACCGCGTGACGAACTTCGTCGGGGTACAGAACGATATCACTGAGCGTCGTCGTACCGAGGAGGCGCTTCGGGAGATCCGACGGGCCGAGCGCCGCAGGATAGCCCGGGATCTGCACGACATCGTTATCCAAGACCTCTCGGGCGCGCTACAGTCGCTGCGGCTCATCCACCTGCGGGCCAGAAAGTCGGGGGCAGAGGTAGACCTCGCGGAGGAGCTTGAGGCTCTCGGACGTGCGTCCTCAGGATTACGCAGCGCCGTATACGACCTCAGACACGAGAAAGAGCGCCCGTTTGTGGAGTCGGTCGAATCGCTGGTAGAACTGAATCGGCAAGCGACGCCTGAGCGCGAGGTCCGCCTAGTCATCGAAGAGGGCTTCCCCGGAGAACTCTCCGAAGGGAAGAGTGTAGAGCTGTTGCGCGTAGTGCAGGAGGCCCTCACCAACGCCCGCCGTCACTCCAGGGCGAGAAACGTCGAGGTGAGGCTGGGGACGGAAGACGGAGAGATCCTCGTGGAGGTCTCCGACGACGGGCGGGGATTCGATACTCCGCATGTCCGGGCGGGAGTGGGTCTTTCGGCGATGCGTGAGAGGGCCGAAGGCTTGGGCGGCGCGTTCGCTGTCTACAGCCGGCCCGGCGAGGGGACGATGGTTGTGGTCAGTATTCCTCCGGGGAACGATACTCCAACTCCTCGACGTCTATGATGCCTTCCCGTACGGCGTAGATCACCGCCTGGGTCCTGTCGAAGAGGTGTAGCTTCCTATAGATGTTGGAGGTGTGGTTGTTCACCGTCTTCTCCGAAATGCCCAACGCGTGAGCTATCTGACGGTCGCTTTTGCCCTGAGCCAGCGCCTTTATGACCTCTAGCTCTCTAGCGGTGAGGGGCGGAACCAGCCGCGAACTCTTGGGGCTTCTGTCACTTTGGAAGGTGTTGAGCATCTTCTGGGCGAGGTCCGGGGCGATGATAGTGTTTCCTGCGTGTACCGTCTGGATGGCGCGCGAGAGGTCTTCGAGATCGGCATCCTTGAGGAGATAACCCTGCGCGCCGGCCTTTATGCCCTCAAAGACGTGCTCGTCGTCCTCGTGGGCGGTCAGAATGATAACGGCGGTCTGTGGCAGGAGGTCACGGATCTCCCTAGTGGCGCTGATGCCGTCCATCTTCGGCATGGAGATGTCCATCAAAACCACGTCTGGTTCTTTCTTCTGGCAAAGCTCGACGGCCTCCTCGCCGTTGTAGGCGACACCGATCACCTCCGTCTCGGCCAACATGTCCACGAGGCCTGAGAGACCTCTGGCGAACAGCCGCTGGTCGTCCACGACCGCCACGCGAATAACGACCTCTTCGTCTTTGCTCAAGAACCTCGCATCCCTTCTATCGACAAGAGCTAGCACAGCTCATACTGTATACGCCTAATGCTCACCCGGATTAACCGGTAGTGGCCCCGAGTCCTTCGTCTCTTTAAATTCTCGCCCGTATGAGCCACAGTATCGTCGGGCATTCCACTCAAGTCCGAATAGGTAATTTTGGCCAGGTAATCCGTCCTACGCTCACTAAGCTGTCTAGCAACAACGGCGAGGGGACGGAGGAAAGCACTGAGGGTAGTACGAAGGATCAGTAGCCAGAGGGGATGTTAGCTTCGGCCTTCTCCTTTGTGCATTGTAGCGGGTGAGTTTTCCGAGAAGCACTCAACATCGTAAACTCAGTTTCCGAAAAGACCTCTTAGCGGCAATCCAGTGAACAGAGGCAACGGAGGCAGCGCCTTGACTCCTCCCCTTAATAACATTCGTAAATACTCCGGACTAGAGCTATGCCAGGGAGTCAAGGTGTCCTGCCAATTCTCCTGGCTCGGCAAAGAACGGTAGGTGGCCTGTAGCCATCGAGACGACTTTCTCGCAGGGCAACTCGGTGTACATCTTCTCCTGGACGGTAGGACTTATGGTTCTGTCTTGGGTGGTGTGTACGTAGGTTCTACGCACTCTACCGAAGTTCTCGTCGGTTACCTCTATGGGCGTCCCCAACGGCGCAGCAGGTTGAGGGCTGATCAGACGCCGGGCCCGCTCGAAGTCCTCCTCCGGACAATCGTGATAGAGAGCTTGTTTCAACCCCTCTTCCTTGATGACGATCCTGCCCAGGTCTCCCTGTACCTCCACGTTATTGAAGACTACCGAATCGTTATCCTCCTGCGAATTCTCGCTGGCGCTCTTTCCACTGGGCAGCAGCAGCGCGCACACGTATACGAGCTTCTCTATCTTCTCGGGGCGTTGCTCGGCGGCCTGGCTAATAGCGATGCCGCCCAGGCTGTGCCCCACGAGCACAACGGGCTCGGGTTGCGCATCGAGCGCATCGACGACGCGATCGGTATAGCCTTGCAGCGTGACTTCCACAGCGGGGGTCCGGTCCTCACCGTGTCCCGGCAGATCAAACCTCACGACCTCATGACCGGCCTGCTTCAGGAGAGGGTCGACCCTGTCCCAGCACCATGCACCGTGCCACCCACCATGGATCAAAACGAATGTACTCAACTCAGAACCTTTCCTGGCCTCCTCTACCGATCGGCAGAGTTCCTTGCATCCGCGCTTGAGATAATACGTGTTTCTCGTTCATCTCACCGTACGGCCCGCAACACCGGGATTTGCATCCGACCTTGGCTCTTTTGTACCCATACAGCCTTTGAATTTCTGAGAACCCTGAACAGCCCCGGCTCTCTTATGTCCTCTTGCCTCCTGAATTTCCGAGAAGACCTCTTCCCGGCTATTCGTGAATAGGGGGCTCTAGGCGGTTGCCCCTACCCTGCGTTCTCCGAATCTCGCGGACTGAAAAAGCTATGGCCAAAAGGCCGGACACCTTGCCGTTTGGGCTTCGGTCCTCTTTCGACTCATTGTGATCCGAATGATACTTAGCTCCGTATATATTGGTAAGTGTTCGCCCACTAGTGAAAAGCGGTATGTGCTTGACAAAGAGAGTCATA
>DASQMR010000147.1:0-13193 GCA_035645375.1 Rubrobacteraceae bacterium | reverse complement strand
TACTCTCCTCCCTTAACCCGTGATCCCGAAGGGGGCCACGGCCTGCTGCACTGCTGGCAACGGCAAGCTGGGCTCGAACGCCAGGTTGTTCGGCGGCTGCACCCCGTTGAGGATGTTGATCGCCACCCGATGCTGGCACTCGACGTTGTGGATCGAGAGCGCCGCCGCTAGAAGATCCTTGCTTTCAAGCGCCGCCGCAGCGCCGCCGTATGCGCCGATGCCGACCGGCTCAAAGGTCGCGGCGAGCTGCAAGAAAGCGCCCCGGTCCTCGAACACTCCCGGCGGGAAGGTGAAGTTGGGCGCCGGAGGTATTGGAGCACCCGCTCCGCTTAGAGTAGTGGTGATCGCATCCACGTGCGCCATCTCGTGATCCCGGATGGCCGCTATCTGCGCCAGCGCAGGACCGCTAAAAAGACCGGCCTCCACGCCCCTGGCGTAGAACGTACCCTCCAACCGCTCCAACTGCAAGGCGAAGCTAAAGATCGCCGCGTCGCCGAGCCCCTGGTACGTCGGGTAGTTCACGCCGCTGCCCTGCGCGTCCGAGACGCGGCTGGCAACGCCGAAGCCGCCTATTCCCGCCGCCGACAGCGCGGCAGTGGCCCACGGCGCCGTCTTCAGGAAGTCGCGCCGCGAATGTTCCCGGTCGAACCCGACCGGGGACGTGCGGCTTTCTGATCCGTTCATCTCCCAAGCTCCCTTCGTGCTGGGGTCGAAACCCCTTTACAGATTGCCTTACGCTCCCTCTACGGAACCAGAACCACTCTGGATCACTCCAGGCTGCCAACACCCCCTTGCCGGTACCACGCCTACCTCGTGTAGCATCCGAAAATTCGTATACACCATAAATCCTAACACTGTGTACGCAAATATTCTTCTAATTCACCCTATATACACATAGTTGAGTTTCAAATCTTCAAGATGTACGGGGATGATCCGGTCGCACGGCGTTGCCGTAGAATGTAGCGTGATGGAAAGAGCCCGCAACCGGTACTTACTCCTGGCCGACGAGGATTTGATCTCTCTCGCCGGCGGCGGAGACTCGGCGGCTTTCGCGGCGCTCTACGATCGCCATGGCCGAGCAGCTTACTCGCTCGCTTACCGAATGATGGGGGAGCGCCAGACTGCGGAGGATCTCGTACAGGAGGCTTTCCTGGCTGTGTGGAGGAGGATAGGTAGCTACCGGGCGGAGAAAGGCAGCGTGCGTACCTGGATGCTCTCCATAGTTCACAACCGCGGCATTGACCAGCTACGCTCGATCTCCAGCCGGCGCAGGACGCAGGACAAGGTCGAGGCGGTAGCCCAGACGTCGCAGCCTAGCGAGGCCTTCGCGGAGACCTGGCGCAACTCTCAGAGAGACCAGGTCAGGCAAGCACTCTCCCATCTGCCGCCGGAGCAGCTCAAGGTACTAGAGCTCGCGTACTTCTCCGGCTATACCCACACTGAGATAGCTGAGCTACTCAGCCTGCCGCTCGGGACCGTCAAGGGGCGCATGAGGCTTGGTCTCAAGAAGATCCGAGAGTACTTCGACTCCCGCGGGATGGCGGTGCCCGGATGAGCGAGCAGTGGCGCAGCAGGTTCGACGACCTAAAGGATGCCTATGCTCTTGGTGCCCTCGACGACGACGAGCGTCGAGAGCTCGAGGGCTACCTCGCCGCGCATCCCGAGCTCCAAGCCGAGGTGGACGACCTGAACTCAGTCGTGGACCTGCTCGCCCTCGCGCCGCCGGAGTACGAGCCTCCCCCTGCGTTGAGGCGCAACCTGCTGCGAGAGATCGGGGGGGGCCAGGAAGATCCGACTCTCACCGGCGCCGCTCCCCATACCAGCGGTTCCCGCAGGCTCTTCGGGCCCGCCGTACTCGCGGCGGCGGCGGCGGTTGTAGCTGTCGTCGGGCTCTTCGTGTGGAACGCTTCCCTGCGCGAAGAAAATGAAGACCTGCGAGGCGATTTGGAGAGCCGCCAGACGTACGAGCTACAGGGATCAGTAGAGGCGCAAGACGTACGAGGCGAGGTTATACCGGTCGGAAACGGTCAGGCCGTTCTTATGGCGGAGGACCTGCCGCCGGCGCCCGAGGGCCAGGTCTACGAAACGTGGCTCTTGCACGGTAGCGTCCCGGAGCCCGCCGGAACGTTCCACTCTCAAGATGGTGAGGCTGCCGCTCTCATCGAAGGCTCTCTTGAAGGCGCCGACGCCGTAGCGGTTACGCTCGAGCCGTCCGGCGGCTCCTCAATGCCGACCAGTGAGCCTCTGCTCACGGCGTCCCTCTGACACGCCTCCAGCGTTCTGCTAACCCTCCTCCGAACGTTTAAAGTCGAAGTATGAGGGGTACGCAAAGCGAATAGGGAAAGCGGCGGAAAGGAGCATCTATGACTGTAGCTCGCGTAACAGAGTTGAGTGCCGTCTCGCCGGATAGCTTTGAGGATGCGATCAACGTAGGGGTCAATCGCGCTACCAGTACCCTCCGCAACGTTGAGAGTGCCTGGGTCAAGGATATGAACGTGATGATCGAGAACGGACACATCTCCGGCTATAAGGTGAACATAGCAGTCACCTTCGTCCTCGACGAAGGTCAGGCACCCGGTTAGACAAGCCTTACTCGATTACTGGTGCGCCCCGGCCGTGTGGCCGGGGCGTTGTTTGTTGCTCAGTTATCATCTGACAGCCAGTCAAGGGCTACGGCCGCAGTCCAAGACTGGTCGTCGGAGCCGAGAGGCTCGCCGGTGAAGGGCTCGAAGTACTCGGCGAATCCACCGGCGTTCAGCTGTTCAAGGGACGAGCGGCGCAAGCTCATGGCTCGCTCCTTCTCGCCGTCTCGTCTCAGTGAGTACCAGTACAGCCAAGAGATGATCGGCCAGACCGGGCCGCGCCAGTAGGCGCGTGAATGGAATCCAGGCTCGCCGGGGCTCGTACTCGGTGGCAGCGGCCAGCGCAGCCGGGGATCGGCGGCGAAGGCCGGAGAGAAGAGCGCATCGACCAAGGTATCGTGCCGCTTACGGTTGGGCTCGCCAGCAACTAGCGAGGCGAAGCCAGCAATAGTCCGGACACGCAAGGGCTCATAAGCGCGGAGGTCGTAGTCTAAACACAGGTTCAGGAGGGGGTCGTAGCATACTTCAAGGCCCTGTCGGCCCCGGGAGATCCAACTCTCAATCTCCTCGCGGTCTTCATCTGGAGCTTTGAACCGTACCGCCATCTCAAGGAGCGCCTCGTTAGCGTAGACCAGGATTGCGCTGAAAAACACGTCCTTGACCATAAAAGGATGGTTCCGCCGTATCTCAGCCTCGTTGTAGGAGGCGCGCCTGAGCAACTCGACGAGCCACAGGTAGCGATCGTACTCCCTCTTGGCCGGCCGCTCCGAAGGCTCGTCCACGAACTGAAGGTCGTAACGCTCGTAGGGTGCCAGCTCCCCCACCTCGACCGCTTCGAGCGCCGCGTCCCAGCGCGGTGAGTTGTCTGTGCCGCTCTCCCACGGATGATAGATGGTCACGAGGCCCGATCCCTCCGGGTCTCTCTCGGTGAGGAGGTAGCGGTGCCAGGAGAGAAGGCGAGGGTAGAGGTGCCGGATGAACATGCGCGCGCCGTCGGCCGTCTCCCCGAATCCCGTCTCGTCGGCGGCTTCCAGGATACGCAGGGCGGCGATGGCGTGGACGGCTGGCTGGCAGAGCCCGCTGGTCTGACGCGGCGGCGACGGCGCGTCCGGGGTAGGCACCGCCGGCGCCCAGTGCTCCGGACCGAGCAGGTAGCTACGCGGCGGCGCATGCGGGTTGAAGACGATGTGCGGCACCTTCCCGTTCGCCCACTGCCCGGAGAAGAGCGTGATTAGTTCCCGCGCGGCCCGGTGGGGGTCGAGGCGAGCCAGGCCTATCGCGATGAACGCGCTGTCCCAACTCCACTGGTGGGGATAGAGGTTCGGCGCGGCTCTCGTCCACCCGCCCATGTCGTTGCGCCGCAACACCCCTACCGCCCGGTCGAACATACCGTCCCACGTACCGGCCTCTAACGCGCCCTCCACTTGAGTCACCACCTCTAGCAAGGTCGAATAGTTTCGCTACAACCGATATTAACAGTTGTTAACGAGCCAGGGGGAGAAAGAGAACACGGTAGCGAACCGCCTTACAGGGTAAAACCCGCGTATGATACGGTTAGGATATCCGACGCAGAACCTGACCCTGCCCTCCGGGACCAATCGGACCTTGCGTCTGGCGAACCTGTTTGACAAGGACAAGGCGCGTGGGCTCGTACGGGAGAACATCGCGGGGCTCATCAAGATACTGCCCTGGAACGCCGAGCGTAATATAAGGCTGTTTCGAATGGGACAGGCTCTAGTCCCCTTCGCCTCCCACCCGGATTTCCCTTATGATTGGGAGGAGGAGCACGGCGAGGAGTTGAGACGGGCCGGGAAGCTCGCCCGCTCCTTAGGCATCCGCCTCAGCATGCACCCGGGGCAGTACATCCAGCCCGGAAGCCTCAAGCCCGAGGTCGTCGAACGGAGCCTCGCCGAGTTGCGCTACGTCGCCCGTCTCTTCGATCTGATCGGCAGCCCTGATTCCGTACTCGTGCTCCACATGGGAGGCGCCTACGAAGATAAGGTCGCTACCGCCGCCCGTTTCGCCGAAACGATGCGCCCCGAGAAGAACGTCCTCCGATATCTGGCCCTGGAGAATGACGAGCGAGTCTGGACCGTACCCGAGATAGTAGAGACTGCAGACACTCTTGGCATCCCTGCCATTACCGACGCCTTCCATCACGGCCTGAACTCGGGCGGCCTCACGCTCGGGCAGGCTCTCGAACTCGCCCTCCCCACGTGGGAGATCCGCCGACAGCGCCCTAAGCTCCATCTGTCTAGTCAGGATCCCGAGAAGCAACCTGGAGCTCACGCCTACTCCGTACGCGTGGAGGACTGGGAAACGCTCGTTGAGGCGTTGGCAGGAAGAGAGGCCGACGTGATGGTCGAGGCAAAAGGCAAAGAGTATGCTCTGATCCCGTTGGGCGTAGAGTTATAGAGATCCCGTGTTGTTACTGCGAACATCATGGACAGGAACGGAGGTTTCGAGATGGCCGAGAAGTTCGACGCGGTAATACTTGGGATGGGACCCGGCGGAGAGAACGTCGCGGGGCGCCTGCTCAAGGCCGGTAAGAAGGTCGCGGTGATCGAACGTGAATTGGTAGGCGGCGAGTGCGCATACTGGGCGTGCATACCCTCGAAGACGTTGCTCCGGCCGCCGGAGCTAAAGGGTGAAGCGACGAGGGCGTTCGGCACTGGCACGCCTGAGATAGACGTTGAGGACCTCTTTAATTACCGGGACTACATCATCCGCAACCTCAACGACTCGAGCCAGGTCGAGAGCTATGAGGGGATGGGCGCCCGGGTCATAAAGGGCGAGGGACGCCTCGCCGGGCAAGGCCGCGTCGAGGTCAATGGTGAGACTCTGGAGACCGACCACGTAGTAATCGCGACCGGCTCGTCGCAGAACATGCTCCCCATCGAGGGGATCGAGGACGTGACGGTTTGGACGAACCGCGAGGCGACGACGACGCGCGAGGTGCCCGGGCGGGCGGTAATAGTCGGCGGCGGCGCGAACGGCGTCGAAACGAGCCAATGGCTCTCCCGCCTCGGGTGCAGCGTGACCATAGTACAGAGCCCCGACAGGCTCGTGAACCGCGAGGACCCGCAGGTCGGCGAGATCTTGAAAGGGGTTCTCGAAGACGAGGGGATCGGGGTCCGTGTAGGACGCAGGGCCGAGAAGGTGCGGAAGGAAGGCAACGACACAATCCTCACGCTCGACGACGGGGAGGAGATACCGACCGACGTTCTGATTATAACCGCGGGCAGGACGCCCAGGGTCGAGGGGATCGGCTTGGAGTCGGTCGGGGTTGAAGTAAACAAGAAAGGCCTCACGATAGACGACCACTGTAGAGTCGAAGGAACGCAGGGCTTATGGGCGGTCGGAGACGTGACGGGTGTCTTGCTCTTTACGCACGTGGCCCAGTACCAGGGGCGCATCGTAGCTACGAACATCCTCGGCGGGGAGCGCGTAACCGACTACAACGGTATCCCGCGGGTCGTCTTCTCAGACCCGGAGGTCGCCGCGACAGGTTTGACGGAAGAGCAGGCGCGCCAGGAGGGTATCGACGTAGCCTCGATCAATCTGGAGATGGCCTCGTCACTCGCCCGTCCCGTAACCTACGAGAGGGAGCCTCGCGGGAACCTCGGGCTCGTCGTGGACCGAGACCAGAGGACTCTGATCGGGGCCTGGGCGGTGGCGCCGCAGGCCGGGGAGTGGATCCATCAGGCCTGCCTCGCGGTAAAGACACGCACTTCCGTCGACATCCTGCTCGACAGCATCTTCCAATTCCCGACCTTCTCCCAAGGGTATCTCGAAGCACTCGAAAAGATGGACCTGTAAGGAGCATCTATGCACAAGAACCCAGACAACAATGAGATAAAACGCCTGCTCGAAGAGTCACGCAACGTCGCGGTCGTGGGACTCTCGGAGAGCCCGTACCGCACGAGCCATGCCATAGCAAGCATCCTGCAACGTCTCGGATACAAGGTTTTTCCAGTCAACCCGAACCTCAACGGTCCGGTCCTGGACGAGGAGCCGTATGCCTCCGTATCGGAGATACCACAGCGTATAGACATAGTAGACGTGTTCCGCCGCAGCGAGAAGGTCATGCCGGTAGCGGAGGACGCGGTCGCCGCCAGGGCGAAGGTCTTATGGATGCAGTCAGGCGTCATTAACGAGGAGGCCGCAGAGTACGCTGAAGCGCACGGCCTCACCGTGATCATGGATAGGTGCATCAAAGTGGAGCATGCGTCCCTCGTAGGCCGCTAAGACAGCGCCTGAGGTCGTTAGCCGTATCGATAGCTTCGCTTTCGCGGTAATGATCTGCCGAGAGACCTCGCGTCACTATGGCGTACCTGGAGGAAGGCGCGGCCGATCCGGTCCTCTGCGAGCAGTCTATACCTCTGTCTTGAGCCGGTAGTTCGGGGGCTCTCACCCCACGAGTACAAATCCGGTGAAACGGGTACGATGCACGTTTACCTGTAGGCAAGGGAAAGGACAAGTATGCCGCGCATCCAGCCGGTTGAGAAAGAGAGTGCCCCGGAAGAGTCGCGCCCGCTGATGGAACAAGGAGCGGAGGCAGCCGGGCAGATGCTTAACTTCTTCAAGCAGATGGCGGTCTCTCCGGCGTCCTTCAAGGGTTACCTGGAGATAGACGGCGCGCTCCAGGGTGGCGCCCTCGACCCGAAGACGCGAGAGGTCGTGTATATCGCCACCTCGGACTACAACGGCTGCACTTACTGACTCTCGGTACACTCCGCGGTCGCGGAGCAGGTAGGTATGAGCCAGGACGATGTAGGCCAGGCTCAGCGGTTCGAGTCCGATGACGAGAAACGGGCGGCCGCCTTGAGATTCGCCAGGGAGGTGGTCGAGACCCGCGGACATCCCTCCGACAAATCCTTCGAGGCGGTAAGGGATGCCGGCTACACAGATGAGCAGATCATGGAGATGATCTCCACCGTCGCCCTCGCTACCTTCACCAACTACATGAACGAGACCATAAACACCGAGTTAGACATGCCAGTGGTCGAGCCGACGACCAAATAGAGACGGACCCTCAAGGGGGCGGCGCATCCGCCCCCTTTCTCGTGGCGAGACCACGCTTAGGGTGAGTCTTTCCGCGCCGGAGTCCTCCGATAATAGGGGACGCGTGTATCGTATAGCGTCAGATCGGCGCCTTAGGATGAGGACGGCCTCGTGTGAACGAGAGGAGATGGTATGGCGAGGGTTTGTGTGTTCGACGCCAACGGGACGTTGCTAAACCTGGGAGGGCTGGACCCGCAGTTCGAACGAGTCTTCGGTGACCCCGCCACGCGGCAAGGTGGTTCGGGCAATTCCTCGCTCTCTAGTTTACGAAGCTGGTCACCGAAGAGTACACGCCGTTCGGCACCATCGGGGTAGCGCGCTGGAGATGGTCGCAGAGCGGCAGGGCGTAGAGCTTTCGGACGAAGACAAGCAGCAGATCCTAGGCGGGATGCAGGTGTTGCCGCCCCACCCGGAGGTTGATGAGAGTTTGGGACGCCTGCGTGACGCATGTATACGGCTCGCGGCGCTGACGAATTCGACGCAGCAGGTCGCTGAGGCCCAGATCGACAACTCGGGCTTACGTGACTACTTCGAGCAGGAACTCTCGGCGGATACCGCGCACAGCCTGAAGCCAGCGCCCGCGCCGTACCGTATGGCTGCGGAGAGCCTCGGCGTGGAGATCGGACAGGTCCGGCTCGTGGCTGCCCATGCCTGGGATACGACGGACGCGATGCGAGCCGGGTGCGCCGCGGCCTTTGTAGCGAGGCCGGGCATGGTGCTCAACCCGCTGGCCGAACGACCGGACGTGGTCGGCGACGACCTACGGAAAGTAGCTGACCGGATCGTCGAGATAGAGACAGGCTCGTAGCCTACAGAAAGCCGGTTGGTACGTTAGGCTGTACTCAAGAAGATCGGGGGTTTTCGGAGGAGGTAGCCAATGCCCGATGCAATAGGCTTCGACGTCTACGGTACGCTTGTCGATCCGCTGCAGATGAACGCTCGTCTGGAACCTCTCGCCGGAGAGCTCTCCGGCCGCCTCGCCGCCCTCTGGCGCGAGAAGCAGTTGGAGTACACCTTCCGCCGCGGGCTGATGCGAGAGTATGAGGACTTCGACGCGTGCACGCGACAAGCTCTCGTCTTCGCTGCTGGTGCCCTCGGGGTGAAGCTCTCCGAGCAGGAGCGAGAGAGACTTATCGAGGAGTACCGGAGTCTAAGCCTCTTCCCCGATGTGATCCCCGGCATCAAGGCTTTAAAAGAGAGAAGAAGCCTCACGCTCGTAGCGTTCTCAAACGGCGTCGAGTCGACAGTGCGCGCACTCCTGGCCCGGGCCGGGATCCTTCCCCACCTGCAGGACGTCATAAGCGTGGACGACCTGAAGACTTTCAAGCCGGACCCTGATGTCTACCGCTATCTCACGCGTCGTCTCGGCACAGAGCCCTCCGAGACTTGGCTCGTCTCGAGCAACCCGTTCGACGTGATAGGCGCCAAGGCCGTGGGTCTTAAGACAGCCTGGGTCCGGCGCAACCCCGATACTCAATTCGACCCCTGGGGTATCGAACCCGACCTAGTCGTCACGGACCTTGAATCGCTCGCCGCAAAGCTATAGGGAACCGTCCTCGAAGCCTGCATACCTCGGGGTCTTTGTTTACGGAACCCTCAAGACGGGCCAGAGCAATCACGAACGCTTTTGCCGGGGGCTTCTCTCAGCGAGAGAGGCGAACGTCCGGGGCCGTCTCTACGAACTTACTTTCGGCTTTCCAAGCCTAGTCGTCCCCGAGGAAGACGTGCTTACCACCGGTACCACGAACTACCTCGCAGACGCGGAGGAGCAACACCGCACCCGGGCCAGACTGCTGACGCCCTTGCCTGGTTGGGGCTTGGTACGCGGTGAGCTCCTCACCTTCGACGACCCTGGGCAGCGCCTCCCCACGCTGGATACGCTAGAGGGCTTCTGTCCGGGCGAGAAAAGCTTCTACAGCCGCATCTTGGTTCCAGCCGTGCTTGTGGAGACGGGCGAGACCATCCTGGTATGGACCTATACCGCCAAGCCGACGAACGGCGTTTATCTTCCTGATGGACGCTGGCCCGTGGAGTAGCGCTCGAAACTATTTCAGTGGGCTGTTGTCAGAGAGGTACGCCGTCCTGTATTGAGCTTGCTATGACGGCGGTAGCAGCGAGCAGGGGAGTACCTTAACTAGCACCGAACCGCGACCTCAGAGGTGGCGACACGAGGGCGGGGATGAGCCGCCAGCAATAGAGTTGCTCGCGGCGCCTACTCCTTGACCTGGTTATGGCAGCTCCACGATAGGAAAGAGTCCGTTCCTCATGCGCTTGTGCTAGTCGGATGATTTCGAGACAAGCGTTGCCGCGTGAGCATCCCCCCGCTCAGTATCCGCAAAGCGGAGAAGAGAGGACTCACGCTATGCAGGCCCTCTCTTCCCCAGCAGCCTCGCCCGCGAGAAGGTCGTTGCTTCTCGCGCCGAAAATCTTACGTCTTTAGCGGCTGGCGCGTCGCCACACCTTGCTAATGTCGCCTTCTTCCTGTTCGCTCTCGCGCGAGCCCTGCTGTGCGTCCCGGGCCTCATCGCGAGAGCCAATAGTGTTCGCTCCCCGCTCTCCGGGTTCACCCTCACCACCAGACGCGCCGCCGTGTTGGATCATCGACTCTCCGGCGGAGCCAGAACCCGGCGCAGAGCCGGAAGCACCGGAGTCTCCGCGGTTGCCAGACTCGCTACGGCCGCCGCTTTCGCGAAGCCCCTCGCGTATCCCTTCGCGGACCCCCTCGCGGACTGCTTCGCGAACTCTCTCGTCCTCCGCACGGCGAAGATCGCCGGTCTGGCCTTCCCCCGTGCCGCCGGAACGCGCCTCGCTGGACGCGCCGGATGGTTCGGCGGAGCTTTGGGTACCGGAGCGCTCCCCCCCGGAGCGCTCTCCCCCGTAGCCCTCGCCACCGGGCTCGCCGCCATGTTGGATCATCGCCTCTCCGGCCGACCCGGCATCCGGTGTAGAGCCGGAAGCGCCCAGATCTTCGCGGTCGCCGCCCTCGCGGTGGCCCCGGGTCATGCCGCCTGCGTCGTCCTCTTCCGTGCGGCCACGTTCACCAGTCTCAACGTCCGGTATGCTCCCCGAAGGGGTGGAGCTGCCGGCGCTTGCCCCTCCCATCCTAGATTCGGAGCCCATCTCTTCACGGTTCTGGTACGTCTCCCGACCCTCGCGCTCCTGGTCTTCGCCGCCCATCGAGGCATCTGAATGCCTCTCCTGCATGGCACGGTCGCCTGAGGATGCATCATCGTCTGCCCCCATCCCCTCGCCCGAAACGGATCCGCCCACGGCTTCACCAGAGGCCCGACCATAGGATTTTTGCCCCGTTGAACTCTCCAAAGCGAAGTGGCGCCGGATCCTGTCTTCGAACCCGGAGTCCACCTCGTCATCATCGTTATAGGTCGGAGCGTCCTTCACGTGTTCCTTCGTCTCGGCGACCTCGATCCTTCGCCCCTGCTCGTCCACGCGTGAGATCTCCATCGGCACCAGGGTCGTCCCCGATAGCCCAAACAAGCCCATCTTCACGCCGAGATACTCCTCGCGGTCATCTTCATCCACGAAGAGCTCATCAACCTTGCCTATCTTCTCGCCCGCGTTGTCGTAGACCGTGAAGTCCTCATACTTTTCCTCAAGCTCCCTCAACCGCTCGTCGCTGGCCACAGCTGACTCCTCCTTGCTACGTTCGCTTCACCCGTAAAAAAGGGTACCCATACCCTACCTTAGTAAACATACGAGGTAGCACCATCGACCAGTATGCTGTACGGAGAGGCCTGAGCCGTATCCCAGGGTATACTGCCAGGGGATAGGCGGATGTATTGGTGCTGGTTTCGTGGGGGGTCGTCTCTGTAGTATGAGCTCTTCCGAGCACGTTGTGTCTATCGACGTCGGATCTTCCTCGGTCCGATGCGCTCTCTACGATGGGGCGGGGAGCCTCGTAGAGAGAACCCGGACCAACTTCGTAAACAGGTTCGAGATCACGCGCGAAGGTGGGGCGACCATCGACGCGGACAAGCTCTGCGAGCTCATCTTCCGGGCCGTGGATGAGACGCTCGCCCGCGCCGGGGCGCGACATATCTGCGGGGTAGGGTTGAGCACTTTCTGGCATGGAGTCCTGGGCGTAGATCGGCGAGAAGACCCAACCACGCCCGTTTTTACCTGGGCCGACCGGCGTGCCGCGGGCGCGGCGGAGTTGCTCCGGGAGCGACTCGACGAGACCGCAATCCACCGAAGTACCGGATGCATGCTCCATTCCAGCTACCTACCGGCGAAGCTCTTGTGGTTGAGCCATGCCTATCCACGACAGTTTGAGGAGACCACGCGCTGGCTCTCCCTGGGAGAATACCTGTATCTCAAACTCTTCGGCGATGCGGCGGTGGGCACCTCGATAGCTGCCGGTACCGGCCTCTTCGCTCAAAACCGGAGGGGCTGGGATACGCAACTTTTAAACGAGCTTCCCGTGCACGTTAAGCAACTCTCCCCCGTCTCGGACGAACCCATGCGAGGTCTGCGCGGGGAGTTCGCACGGCGATGGGCGACGCTCAGAGACGTGCCATGGTTCCCGGCGCTTGGTGATGGGGCGTGCTCCAACGTAGGGAGCGGCTGCGTTGGACGCGATCGGCTTGCGCTCATGGTCGGGACGAGCGGAGCAATGAGGATGCTGTGGCGGGCGGGTTCGGTAGAACCCCCCGCGGGGCTATGGTGCTATCGGGTGGACGCGAGCAGGTTCGTTTCCGGCGGGGCGCTCTCTGACGGCGGAAACCTCGTGGCCTGGCTGCGTAAGACCCTGCGGCTGCCGGAGCCTGAGAAGACAGAAGAGCTACTCGCCACGATGCAACCCGGCGCGCACGGCCTTACCTTCCTGCCGCTCCTGGCAGGGGAGCGCGGGCCCGGCTGGACAGACAAGGCTAACGGGACGATTGCGGGGCTCTCGCTGGCGACGGAGCCGATCGAGATACTACGTTCCGCGATGGAAGCAATAGCACTCCGCTTCGCCCTTATAGCGCAGAGGCTGGACGGGGCTTTCCCTCCTGAGACCAAAGGCCGCGAGATAGTCGCTAGCGGCGGCGGCCTGCTGGGCTCGCCGGCCTGGATACAGATTATGGCGGATGCTCTGGGTAGATCTATAACCGTTTCGGCGGTAGCGGAGGCATCGAGCCGAGGCGCGGCTCTCTTAGCGCTTGAGGCGCTAGGCGGACCCAAGGCCGAGAAGCACGAGGCGCCTCTGGGCGTGACACACAAACCGGATCCCTTGCGTCAGGAGGCATACAGAGAAGCTCTGGAAAACCAACGCGAACTCTACGATGTTTTGCGAGGGCGAGCATAGAGGGATGCGAGCCCCGACGTTAAGTTCCTCGGAGCTCGCATTTGGGGATGAGCGGGAGCTACGACGCTCCTCGCTAGCGTTACCGGTTCTCCAGGGGAACATAGTCAGCTTCTCGAGGACCAGTGTAGATCTGACGAGGACGAGCTATCTTGAACTCCTCGTCGTTCATCAACTCCAGCCACTGCGCCATCCACCCTGGCGTCCTCCCTATCGCAAACATCACCGTGAACGCGTCTGCCGGG
>DASQMR010000146.1:0-9343 GCA_035645375.1 Rubrobacteraceae bacterium | reverse complement strand
GCCGGCTACGGTGCTCGACGCCATCGAGGCCCAAGCGGAACGGCTCTCGGGCGTCCGTATCCATCAGATGTTTCCTTTTAGGGAGCGGCGCTACATGCACGGCCATTTCCCTGGCTTGCGTCACGTTTCCTGGTTTCTCTCACCAGCTAGCCGTGAAGCTTTCCACAAGGGCACCTGCGATCTCGTTCCGAACAGCTTTAGCGAGGTGCCGTCGCTGATGCGAAGATCGACGCGTTGCTCGCTGGTACTCGCCTCGGTCTCGCCACCCGATCGTCACGGCTACTTCTCGCTGGGCACCCACGCCGATTACGCGGCAGCACTGATCGGCGAAGCGCCGTTCTTCGTCGAGGTGAACCACCGGATGCCCCACACCTTCGGTGAGAACCAGGTACATTTAAGCCAAGTTGTTGGGTGGTGCGAAGCCGATTACCCGCTCGCGGAACTGCCGCATAGACCAGCTCGAGACGTCGACCGTAAGATCGCTGAACTCGTCGCAGAGCGCATCCCAGACGGCGCAACTCTACAGGCAGGAATCGGCGCGATACCAGACGAGGTGTTGAGGTTGTTGGGAGACCACAAAGACCTCGGGGTCAACTCCGAACTGCTCTCGGATGGGTTCATCGACCTAATCGAGAAGGGAGCCGTCACAGGCACTCGTAAGCGCACTCACCGTAACAAGGTCATCGCGACCAACGCACTAGGAAGCCAGAGGCTATACGGTTTCGTAGACCAGAATCCGGGTGTGGAGTTCTGGCCCGTCGACCACACCAACGATGAGCGCAACATCGCGCGCGAAGGCAACTTCGTCGCCGTAAACGCCACCCTCGAGGTAGACTTCCTCGGCCAGTGCGCGTCCGAATCGCTGGGCAGCGAGTACTGGTCCTCCTCGGGCGGGCAGCCTGACTTCGCGCGCGGCGCGATCTTCGCCGAACATGGCCAGTCTTTCATCGTGCTGCACTCGACGACCGCGGATGAGTCGGTATCTCGCATCGTAGCGCAATTACACCCGGGCGCGGCTGTTACGACCTTCAAGAACGTAGTGGACCGCATCGTCACCGAGTACGGTGTGGCCGAGCTTCGCGGCAGCAGCATTCGAGAGAGGACTCGCAAGCTCATAAGTATCGCCCACCCGAAGTTTCGCGACGAGCTCCAACGCCAGGCGCGAGAGATAGGCTATCTCTAAGCCTTGGACGCTGATTCAGGATCAGTGAAGAGGTATCCCTCACTGAGGGATTATCGCGAGACGTCGAAGCTTGAGAAAACGGTTTCTAGCGTCACGGTTTCTGCCGATGCCACGCTCTTACCCGCCGTGGCCAACTTTTCCGATCGGCGCAAACACGAGTCGAGATGGAATCGGCCCGCAAGCTTCTGCTAGTGAACGATGCAACCCTGGCTTCCCTCGCCCCCGGAAGCGGGGAACGCGTGGACCAGCGCATCAGAGGTCAGACGGGCGCGCTGCGCGTAGCCCTCTGAGGTGAAGTGCGTCCCGTCCGTGGAGAACCATCCGTCGTTCGCGACCGACGCCCAGTCTAAGATCCGCATGTTCGGGTACTTAGCGCAGGACTCTTCCAGGGTACGGTTCCAGAGCTGCATGTTGGCCTCCGAGTAGGGCCCGTCCCCGAGTAACGTCTTCACGTTGACCCACATCACCGGCTGATCGCCGGCCAACGACATCATCCGCTCGATCCGATCTACCAACCCGACCTGCGAGCCCGCGTAGACGTTAGCCGTGTCGTTCCCGCCTAGAGCGATTACCCAGCACCCCCGGAAGCCTTCCGCTACTAGCTGACGGGCTACGTCCTCACCACCGGCCTGACCGGGCAGTGTCTCGATGATCGACGTGGCTCCTGAGATCTCCAGGCGTTGATAGTTGGCGCCGACCCGTGCGTACAGTGCGTCCAGGCGCTGGGCCGGGTCGGGTAAGTAGTCCGGCGAGACCATCCCTTCCGACGTGGAGTCGCCGATATACGCAACGGCGTTACAGGAGGTGCGAGCGACCGACGCAGCGCTCGGCGACGAGGTCGTACCCGGTGCCGCAGCGTTGGTGGGCGGAGCAGCCGCAGCGGGGGGCTCCTGAGGTGTCGTGGTGGTCGCGATCTGCTGGGAAGCCTCTCCAGGAGGCGGTAACCCGCTGTCCTTATCGGCGCCAGTATCGATCGCCCCGGCCAGGCTGGCGCTGGCCAGCGCCAGGATGCTGAGCGCGCCTATCGAGGCCACCAGGCTCCGTACTGGGACGGCTCCCCGGCGCCATCCCGATTGGGCCTGCGCCCACAACCGCCCGAGGGCGCCGCGGCGGATTGGTTCTTCTAAGAACCGCCAGGATAAGGCGGCTACGGCGATGGTTGCCCCTACCTGGAGGACGGCCAGTGGAATGTTTATTCCCCTGTTCAAGGTCGGGGTCGTGAGCACGATGATCGGGAAATGCCACAGGTATATGCCGTAGGACCGCACCCCGAGCCAGCGCAGCGGCTTCCAGCCCAGCGCCGGGCCCAGCCGGCTGGCGGGATGGGCAAGGACGGCCACGACCAAGACCGTGGCAACCGAAAGCAGCACGAGCCCACCGTGGTAGATGAACGCTGAGTACTCGTTAGTCCGCCAGATCAGGAGCGCTATAACGACCAGCCCGACGACTCCCGCACCGTCCAGAACGAGCCGGTCACGCGGAAGAACGAGGTCCGCGCGAAGGCGGCGGCTCGGCCACACCATGGCCAGGGCGGCACCTAACAGGAGGCCAAAGGCGCGGGTGTCGGTTCCTTCGTAGACCCGCGTAGGGTCGGTCCCCGGCTGGTATAACAGCGCCATGAAGATGGCCGAGAGGGTCGCAACTGCTAGGGTCAGCACGGCCAGCCGGTAGCGCCCACGGGCGTAACGCAGGCCGAGCCAGAGCAGGAAAGGCCAGATCAGGTAAAACTGCTCCTCTACCGCCAGGGACCACAGGTGGTCGAGCGTTGGCGGCGGCCCGAAGCGAGAGAAGTAGGAGGCGTCTTGGAAGATGTACCACCAGTTACTCAGGTAAAGGGCGGCAGCGACTACGTCTTTCCGGAGGGCCGGAAGTTGGGAGGGGTCCATCAGCGCTACCCATACTGTCACTACCGCTAGCATTAGGAAAAGGGCGGGCAGGAGCCGCCGAGCCCGCCGGAGCCAGAAGTCGCCGAGCCGTAGGCGGCCCACGGCCTCTCGCTGGCCGAGGAGCAGGTCGGTTATCAAGTAACCGCTTAGGGTAAAGAACACGCCCACGCCGAGCAGCCCCCCCGGAGCCCAATCGAGCCCTAAGTGGTAGGCGATGACGGCAAGCACCGCAAGGGCACGCAGCCCGTCGAGCCCGGGCATGTAGCGCTGGGCACTTTTGATCGGCTTAGGCAAGACGATCTCCCTTGTGGCCGGCGACGCGTGGCGCCGCGCCACGCTCCCCGGCCAGCAGCGCAGACCGGCGGGTTCCCGCCGCTCCTGGCGACTGGAACGGTTGGACCGCGCAGTAGTGTGGTCCAACGCTCGCCGCGACCGGCGTCGGCGCGAGAGCCTCCGGCCAGGAGAAGTTTGCCCGGGTAGTTTTCAGTAGCTCGAACCGCGGTCGCTCGCCGGTCCAGCCGCTCGGCACTCTATCCGTGAGTAGAAGGGTCCTCTCGATAAAGGCTACCAAGACGCCGGTAGTTTCCGATCATTCATCGTGCCACCCTTACCTATAGTGGGTTGGAGTGAGATTGTCAGACACCCTTACTCTTTGAACGGCGCGCTTGAAGGCTTCACGTATCCTCCCGCGCAAATTTCCCCGAAAAAGCCACTAAGCTCTGCAATGCACAGCGGTTCACTATCACCGCAAAGCTCTGTCAGTAGCGAGGGCACGTTCTGTAAAGAAGACCTCCTACTGCACACGCTTTTGTAAGCTTGATAGCTATGCCATCTATTACTCAAACCCGATCATCGCCTTCACCAAGAGCACTGTTGCTGGCTACGCCCGTTGTCTCTAACAGGCTCAATAAAGTTCACCATAGAGGCAGCCTAGACTACTTTGAAGCATTGGCACAAGGTGAATTAGCTGAGACCCAATATGTTGAGTAGTCGGCGGCTGTGGATCACACTAACGGGCTACCAAGTGCCAACTTGAGGTTCGTTGTCGAGAGTGGTGCTCTTGAGTCTCGCGTATCCATATTGGGATGGTGCAGCTTCATTGCAAATCGCAATAGTACGGTCTATTACCTCTTCCACGAACCACTCGACTGGCAGATTCGGTTCCCTCAGGGTGTCGGCGAGCCGGAGAAGAGCCTGACGTACCTGCCCACCTAACTGTAGCTACGATACCGGAAGGAGTCTGCTATACAAACAGCAGACTCCTTCTAATCACGCGCTCTAGGTTGATCTCAATAGCGTAGTGCCTGGCCGCTATGGATTACCCCGGGGTTGGCTAGGCCGTTGCGGGAGGCAAGGTGCTCAGCGGAGGTTCCAAGCCGGGAGGCGACGCCGGTTAGGGTGTCTCCTGGTTGTACCACGTAGGATGCGAGCTCCCCGGCACCTATCGCTTGCTCCAAGAGTGCCGCTTCCGCCGTTCGGCGGGCGGGGTAGCGATCGCCGAAATTCTTCAGGCTCTGCGTCGCCTCGTCCCAGCGTCCCTGCGTCACGTCGCCCCAGAAATCAGGCAGCCGTTGCGGCAAATTAGCTCCATACTGGTAAGCTACGTCTCCGATGACTGTCTTGGCCTCTAAGGGGAGCTCTGAGAAAGAGTTTCCGGTGGCGGTCGCATCGTAAAGGGTCGCCACATCTCCGAAAATCTCCTGAGCAATCGCCCCGTCTAGGGCGTAGGCTTCGTCTTCGGTTAAACGTAGCGGGCGGTTGGCCAGGAAGTTCATTGCGCCCTGCCCCTTTAGCCCAGCGTAAGGTATCAGCTTCTGCTTCAGTGCTTCTGAGATGCCGAGAGCCTGGATATCCGCTACGCTCCGCTGACCTACGTCCACGCCCGTTCCGACGGTCACGCCGCTGCTACTAAAGACTGGGTCAGGAACATACGCATCCAGGCGGAAGCCTTCCTGACGCCCTATGAAGCTGGTGTCAATTCCATACGGCTGCACCGGAGGGTAGGCACCTGTACCATCGACCGCGTTCGGCTGTGCTACGAATCCTTGATGGTTTGTAGCGGATGGAGTGACTGTACCGAAGACCACGCCCCGCGTCGCCTCGTTCTTAGGCACCTCGTTCTTAGGTATCTCGTTCTTAGGTATCTCGTTTCGAGGTAAATCGCTCTGAGGCAACCCGCCAGAGGAAAAGAGCATCGCATCTTTGGTCTCGCTCTGGACAGTACTCGGAGCCATAATGCTGCCGACTCTCGGGTAGCTTAGAGAACCTGTACTGTAATCTATTGTGGTGTTCGCTTCTTTTATCTCAGGAGGAGCATCGGTGCTGATGAGAGGCCCCGCTTGATCATCCACCTGGAGGTTAGTAGTTTCTTCTGTATCGAGTGGGTAGACCCCAAACAGGTCGGCATTCGGAGCACCGCCGTTCGGGTAGTCGACCTGCACGTAATCCACGCCAGATTCCGTCAACCCTAGCTCCTGAGCCGCCGCTTGTGAAAGTCCTAACCTGCGCTCGCCGGCAAAACCCCCTCGGTCGTTGACAGTAACTACGACCACCTTACCTCTATAGCCTACCTGTAGCTCTGTCCCAAACGGCAGCGTCTCGTGAGAGGCGGTGTACCCGGAGGCGTCGTACGGTTCGCCACTCGCCGTCAGCAGCCCGTAATGACCGGGGCCATACCAAGAGGCTAGTATCTCCTCTGCGTTGGCACGGCCTTGGCTTAGCACCAGAAGACTGCATGCCAGGAACACGGCCCACAAGAAGCGTACGCCTACCCTTGGTCTAAACAACACGGATCCCCCTCCATCGTATTAACTTTTGGTCGACCTTTAAGGTCGGCACACTCGTGAAAGTATTGGCTTCCTCAACTCGGTCTGCAAGCTCTTTGTGTGGCTTATCGAGGTGTGATAGTGCGGTGAAAGATGTAAGCCTTTATCGCGACATGATAATTATCAAGACGAGAGAACTAAAGGCAGTACAAAGCGCTGGTATGAGCGTCTGTTTTCAGATCAAGAGACTGGGATACTGCTAAGAAAAGGATACTAGCGGACGTAAAAAGTTTGCATAATCTTTGCGTGATAAATGACTTTAGGTCACATCTTTAAGGCTGCTGTAGTCAATTATGGACAGCCTCTGCTGTCTACACCATTGAGGAGGTCCGACAGGGCTGATGTTGGGGGTCGAGTAAGCGTTGGCCGGCGTCGGCGTTACCATCGTCAAGCGGCGCGCCAGCCAGGACCTCACCGGCTCGCGCGCAGGCGGTTTGCATTCACGCACCATCGGGGTACTCGATCAGCGTGGAATCGCGGATCGGTTCCTTTCGCAGGGGCAGGTGGCCGCACAAGGCTTGAGCAGGATGGGGGATGGGGGTCCAGTGAGACGCTGCAGCATTCTTTAGAGAACCAGGTTGCGTCCTTCTCCCACATCACTCTGAACATCAGCGACTTTCCCACCCGGCATAACTACGGGCTCGGGCTGTGGCAGAACCACATGGAGCGCATACTCGCCGGCTGGGTCGGCGAGCTGACGGTGCCGATCTATCGCGGACGCGAAGTGAGGAGTTTCGCGTAGGACGATACCGGCATGGACGTGGAGCTGTCCGACGGCCAGTCGCCGCGGGCGGACTATCTCGTCGGGTTCCGAGAAGACCCCTTCTAGGACTCCTACTGCATAGCCCTCGTCGCATAGACCTATAGAACTGGGGCTATGCAGTAGTATGCATAATATTACTTATCAGTAGTGTCCGGTTAGAAGTCGAAGAGCCGCAACTGGTTGCGAACGTGGGTATCATCGAGAGTGTAGGCCGGTTCCTCGGGAGGAACCGGCCTATGCCCGCGGTCTCTGATTCGATCGCCAGCGCGCGGGTCAACCCTCCGGCCCTGCGCCCGCGCGGGTATGCCGCCGCACGGCATATCGAGACAACAACGCTGATCCAACGGCCGAGACCGCACTCAGGAGAGTTATGGAACCGATGACTACGACACCAAGCAGCCACAGCGGGAGCTCCGACGATGACTCCCCGATGAGAAACGGAAGCATGCCCACCAGCAGACCAGTCACCGCCCCCCAGGCGCCCACACGGGAAAGCGACAACTCGTCGAATCCGCGACGGCCCTCCGCAATCCCAAGCACCGCGGAAAAGAGCACACCGCAAAGGAAGCCCGGGTACGCCCCTATCGCCACCCACATTTCGTCCATAGAGCCATCCGGATCCACGATCAGCCCGAGCAGTACAGCAACGGGCGCCCATATCACGGCCCAGGTCAGGCCCATCAAGACTGCCCCACCTATATGTCCTAGCCACTTCTTCATTTCTACCTCCCTGTGCACCTCCGGAGCTTTATTCCTCTCAGCAACTGCCGTGGACAGGAGATCCAGCACGGTTCGCGTCAACAGCGCAACGAGCCCCAACGCCCCGGCCCGCCCGACCTCGTGACGGCACGAATCCCGGAAGACCTGCACCATGTGCGGGCCGTACTCTTCGCGGTACTCTTTCGGATAGAGCATGAGCAGCGCACCATAAACGCCCGCCGATAACTCTATCGTGCGTTCGATACCGGACCTCGGCATCATGCCCCCCCCGGGAACGCTTCGGGCGCGCGTAGCACGCTCTTGGCCCGCGCCACGGTGACTATGCTCTGCAAACGCTCGGCTTCGGCGCCCGCCACCCTGCGCCCGAAGTCGGTTATTCGGTAGTAGCGGCGACGCTGGTCGTCCATAGCGGAGTCGGGCCGCTCGTCGGACTCTTCTATGAGCCCGTCCGCGAGCATGCGCTTGATCGAGCCGTATAGTGTTCCCGGACCCATCCGCGTCTGCCCCCCGGTCCGCTCCTCGACCTCCCGCATGATGCCGTACCCGTGCCGCTCCTCGTCCGCGAGCGCCAGCAGTATGTGCAACACAGCCGGGGTCAGCGGCAAAAGATCCCGCAGTCCTCGTTGCTCCTCGACCATACCGTCTTCCTCTTCCTCGACAGTCCGTAAACGATATACTCGTAAACGATACATCCGTAGACGATACATTGTCAGACGGTGAGCATGCTGTCAAGAGGAGACGTCTACTTCGCCGGGTGCCGGGCCTCCGGTAGGGTCCAAGAGAGCCGGAGTCTAACAGCCCCAGCTCTTTTCATGCATTTTACCCGTTGGATTTCCGATTGCCCCATCACCGGAAGCTAGGTTGTCAAGAAAACCTCTTATCGACAATCCGCTAAATAGAGGCAACTTTAGGCAGCTCCCTACACACTCTCACAGGGAGGATGCGCTGGCGCTCTCATTCCAGGAGAAGTGAGTAGAAGGGTGTTCGTACAGGCTGCCTAAGCTGGCAAGAGCGAAGTAAGGTCTCCTCCTCAGAGCCCGCTAAGGTTGGCTATTTCAAACTCACTATCAGGTTGCTGGCGGCTCTCCTGGACGGCGGTAGCCAATGTCCTTGCCCTTCGCGAGTGCCTCAAGCGTCTCTTCTACGCTCATCAACACCGTTGTCTCGGCCGAGGCTAGGGCGCCGCCTGCCGTGATCGCAAGCACGACGCCGGCCATCGAAACGTTGTCGGGCGCCTCGAAGATCGCGTAGGCGTCGTATTCGCCGAACCCATACCAAAAGCCGTGTAGGGCGCCTCCCACCTGTTCGATGTACGCGCGCGCTGCGTCGCGGCGATCTTCAGGGTTCTGAAGTAGCTTCGACCACGTCTCAGGGGTATAGCTGAAGCGCATGAGGTAGAAAGCCATTGAGGACCTCCCTAGGTTGCCTTTCCGCTGTGAGTATGATGCCATTCCCCAAAGCCCGCTGCGAGTATCTGAGAAGACCTCACACCGGAAGCTAGGTTTCCGAGAATTAAGTTGAGCGGAAGCTCAGTTTCCCGAGAAAACGTCTTAGCGGCAACCTGATGAATGGTGGATAGAGGCAGCTGGCTGCACCCTACGACTCTCTTTATAGAGTAGACGCAAAGTTCTAGTCACTAAAAGGGACTCTCGGAGAGCGTATGAGATCTTGCTCCTCCCCCCGACTCGCTTGCAATTCCTTCCAACCGCAGTCGTATCCGCGCTCGGCAAGGATGTCTTGAGCTGCAACCTCTTCGCCAGTGTGAGCTTCGTCGAAAACCTCAGCAAGGTAGGCATTAGCTTCCTGCTCGCTCATGCCTTCGGTTGCCTCGCCAACCTGACATTCAAGCACTTGCGTCACAAGAGCCACATACTCCCTCTGCGCCGCCTCCCTTGTTTTCTCCTGCTCGTTGTTCTCGGACTGCGGCTGCAGTTGCTCGGCCTCTTCAAGGCCTGCCGCTTCCTCA
>DASQMR010000145.1:0-2834 GCA_035645375.1 Rubrobacteraceae bacterium | reverse complement strand
TATATTCTCGCCCTTCGCCGCGACGACCTTATCCCCAACTGTACCGATCACCTCTACCCCTGGCCCTACGTCCTCAAAAAACGGCGCCCGGATAAATACTCCTGTAAAGGGCTTCTCGAATCCTTCTATCTCCAAGTCTTTCTCGAACGAGCTGACCTGCCGCCCAAACCCGTTGCGCTCGACGAGCGCGTTCATCAAGCCGAGCAACGGCTGCCTACCGCCCGTCGTAGCAGACGCCGCGAGCACCATCCCAGCGCACGTCCCCCACACCGGGCCGCCTTTGTAGAAGAAGCTCCGTACCCCGTCCAAAAGTCCAGACTCGACCATAATCTTTCCGATGGTTGTTGACTCCCCACCTGGGACGATTAAACCCGCGAGCCCCTCTAAGTCCCCAACAGAGCGCACCTCGACGGGTTCGACCCCGAGTTTTTTCAGGATCTCTACGTGCTCCCGCACATCCCCCTGCAGCGCGAGCACCCCGATCTTCTTCACCGTCTCGCCCTCCCGGTTTGACCTCCGGGCGGTTACTCTTCTCTCGCCGCTACCATCCACGCGTTGCGAGCTTCTCTCCCTCTGAAAGGTCGCCCATCTCCCGGCCGACCATCGCCTCACCCAAGCCCCGGCTAGCCTCCGCGACCGCCTTCGGGTCCTTGAAATGCGTCGTCGCTTTCACGATCGCCACAGCCCGCGAGGCCGGGTCCCCGCTCTTGAAGATGCCGCTTCCGACGAACACCCCGTCGGCACCCAACTGCATCATCAGCGCTGCGTCGGCGGGCGTCGCGATACCGCCAGCGGTAAACAGCACGACCGGCAGCCGCCCGTTCTCAGCTACCCACCGCACCAGCTCGTATGGCGCCCGGAGGTTCTTCGACTCGGTCATGAGCTCCTCGGTGTCGAGTACCCCGAGCTTGCGAATGCCGCCGACGATAGCTCGCATGTGCCGCACAGCCTCGACAACGTTGCCGGTTCCAGCTTCCCCCTTAGAGCGAATCATGGCCGCCCCCTCGCCGATGCGGCGCAACGCCTCACCTAGGTTCGTCGCCCCGCACACGAACGGCACCTCGAAGACCGCCTTGTCTATATGGTGCGCTTCGTCCGCGGGCGTAAGGACCTCCGACTCATCTATGTAGTCCACCTCCAGGGCTTCTAGGACTTGCGCCTCCACGAAATGGCCGATGCGGGCCTTCGCCATTACCGGAATGCTGACGGCCTCCTGAATACCGCCTATCATCTCTGGGTCGCTCATCCGCGCGACCCCGCCCTGGGCCCGGATGTCCGCCGGCACTCGCTCAAGAGCCATCACCGCGACGGCTCCCGCCTCCTCGGCTATCCGCGCCTGCTCGGCGTTTACCACGTCCATGATGACCCCGCCCTTGAGCATCTGCGCCATGCCGCTCTTTACCCGAAAGGTCCCGGTTGACTGACCGTTATCTATCATGCGTCACTCCCAACAGTGCTTATAAAATTTACTAGAGGCTAACCAAGACATCTTACTACCAGTGTCCCCACGATCCAAACGTAGCGGGCCGTCTCCCACCTACTCTATATCTATGCGCTCTCGGCGGGTTGTTTCCTCTTCAGGGCGCTTCTCCGGTCTCGCAAGCTCGCTCGCGCCTCGCAGGACCTCCAGCCCCGCCCGCCGGAAGTGCCTCAAGGCTCGACGGCGCCGCTCGCCGGGCACCAGCACATACGCCATGATCCCGAGCAGGGATCCACGTTCGCGGCGCCGCTCAGGCCCCGTCATCGCTCAACCTGACTCGTATCCTGCCGGCCTCCATCTTCGCCCCAGCCGCCCGTAGGCGTAACATAGAGTCCGGCAGCAGTACGGCGCGTCTGTAACTCCCGACCTTGACCAGAAGCTCCGTGCCTTTCTTGGATAAATCTACGCTACCCTTCTCGGCCAGTGGGAGGTTCAATACCACCTCATACCCCTCACCGTCGCTCTTCACGATCTCATGGGCCGTTCCTTTAAAGAAGACGTTTAGAGCATCCTCTTCTCCGAAGACGTCCTCACCGAGACTCTGTAGAGCCTCCAGGCCGAACATCTCCCGCTCGAAGAGTCTGGCCTTAAAGATAGGGACCGGCGAGAACGACTCCTCTATAACCTCGAGATGCCGCTTCTGAGCCTCCCGCCACTTATCAAAGAAAGGATCTGAGACCTCGTCGGGCAAGAGGCGGTTTACGATAACGGCGTCCACGGGGTAATCGTAGAGATTCAAGTACGTGTACGCGCGCCTCGCCTCCGCGATCACCATCTTCTCCGCGTTCGCGACGAGGCGCACCGAGGCGTTCTCACGATCGGTAAGAATCTCTTCAACCCCGACGATCGCCTCGTAGAAACGCTTCAGCGCCCCAAAGAAGCTGTCTTCGGGGAGCGGCGGTAGCGAGCTCATCCGCGCCCTCCGCGCAAAGGGGCGGACCACCTTCGCCGCCCGTCGTTGAACCGGAAAGATCTTCTCGACGTACCAGCTGATCTGCTCCGGCAGGCTCAACAGCCTCAGCGTCTCACCGGTTGGAGCTGCGTCCAGGATCAGGGCGTCGTAGAGTCCCTCATCGTGGTGCCGGCGCACCATCAAAAGACCGAACAACTCATCTATACCTGGTAGCATCGCCAGCTCTTCAGCGGTCAGCGAGTCGGTCCCCTGCCACTCGTAGAGCGCGGTCAGATACTCCCGGATCTCCGCCCAGTACTCCTCAACCATCGCCCCCTGGTCCATCTCTTGAGCAACGAGCCCGGTAGCCATCTCCTTGGGATCCGGCCCGACCTCCGCATCGAACGCGTCAGAGAGCGAATGTGCGGGATCGGTGCTCATTACGAGTACCTTCTTGCCGAC
>DASQMR010000144.1:0-4381 GCA_035645375.1 Rubrobacteraceae bacterium | reverse complement strand
AGCGCCTGCGGGCAGCACAGAAAGACGTTCAGGGCCTCGTCGTAGACGAGCTTGTCGAGCTCCTTGCCGATCTCGCCTAGCTCCTTCGGATCGGTCTCCACGACGGAGCGTCCCATAAGGTCCTCGAACTCCGGGAGCACGGGACCGACCCTGAAGGCGCCGCCCGAGTGGAAGTACTCGCGGTGGATGACCGCCGGCGGGTAGCCCGCCGCCAGGTCGAACCAGGCGTGGACGAGCACGTCGAAGGGCACGGGCAGGTTCTTCTCGACGAGCGCCCGTTGGGCGGCCACCAGGTTCTCGTCCGGGATCTCCGCGATCTCCACCTCGATGCCCAAAGAGTCCCCGAAGCTCTCGGCCAGGAAGCGGGCAACCGGCTCGACGTCACCCGTGGTCGCCAGCCTCAGGGTCCGGCCCTGCGGCCACCCGGCCTCTTGCAGGAGCCTCCCGGCCTCCCCCGGGTCGTGTGGGTATGGCTCGAGCTCGTCCGGCGACTCCCAGGAGTAAGGCGGCGCCATAGCGGCGACCGGGTGGGCGTACCCGAAAAAGACCTCGCGTATCAGGCGGTCGCGGTCCACGGCAAGGTTGAGCGCCTTGCGGACGCGGACGTCATCCAGGGGTGTTGCGTTGCGGTTGACGAGGCCGGAGACGACGCGCATGGCGTCGATGGTGACGAGGCTCGCGTGCTCGGACCCTTCGACCCTCTGGGCGTCAGATGGGGAGACCTCGGTCACTATGTCGATCTCGCCCTCCGAGTCGCAGACGAGGTCGAGGGCGTCAGCGTGTTCTATGTCGTTGCGGAAGACTACCCTCTCCAGGCGCGGGCCGCGCTCGGTGTTCCAGTGGTCGGTGTTGGCTTCCAAGACTACCCTGTCGCTGCGCGGCAGGTTGGTGGGCAGCCAGGTGCAGGTGAAAGGTTCGGCGTCGATGATGGCGATCTCGGCCTCCCAGGAGGAGAAGCCCTCGACGAGGGTGAACGGTCCCGAGCCCCACGGGCCCGGAGCGTCGATCGCTCACCAGTGTCCTTCGCCGGTGCCGTACTTTCTGTACCCGAACCCCTCCTCCTCCCAGAAGCGGGTGCTCGCGATGTGGAAACCCCGGAACTTGGCTAGCGCCAGCCCGTCGGGCTCGGGGAACTCGAAGCGCACGGTGTAGTCGTCGGGGCACACGACCCGGGTGTCCGGGTGGAAGTTCAGGTACGTCCCCGGCGGGTGCGGGGCCCTCCACTTCTGCACCTCATCGAAGGCCCGCTTGATGCTGTGGGCCGTCAGCGGCTCGCCGTCCTGGAAGCGCACGCCCTCCCTCACCTTGACGACGAGGGTGCTGCCCTCCCAGTGGGAGTCCTCCATGCACGCACCCACGATGTTGCCCCGCTCGTCGGTGCGGACCAGCTCCTCCATCGTGTTCCACGTGATGAACAGCCAGTTCAACGGGTGCGGGTCCACCACGTGAACGGTGCCTACCGGCGTGCGCGCGCCCCCTTCGGCGACGGGCCGCCGCGCGACCTGACCAGCCATGCTTGTTTCCTTTCCCTAGGAACAGACGGGGAGAAGGTTAGCAGAGCCCCCACCCCACGCAGCCGTAATAGCCTTCACGATCCTACTGTCAGAGTCAGGCGCGTATAATCCCGCGGATGACGGGAAGGCCAGGCTAACGTGCTCGCCGGTTACGGGGCGGGAGAGAGGGGCGCGAGGGAGGCCGCACGCGGGGGCGCCGCGGTGGTGGTCGTGGACACCTACAGGGCGAGCACCACGATCGCCGTGCTGGTCGCCCACGGGGCGCGGGTGGTACCGGTCGCCTCCATAGAGGAGGCCGAAGTGTACCCCGCCGACCTCCGCATCGGGGAGCGCGGTAGCGCCAAGGTACAGGGCTTCGACTTCGGCAACTCGCCGACCGAAGTGGAAGAGGCGCGCATACCGCCGGGCTCCACCGTTGTCCTCTCCTCCACGAACGGGACCAGGATCATCGAGGCCGCCCATGGCTCGCCCGGCATCTACATCGGGGCCTTCGTCAACGCCGGGGCCGTCGCGGAAGCGTTGTTGAACTCGGCGACGGCCGACTCCCGCGTCGTGGTCGTCGGCTGTGGGTGGCGGGGGCGCCGGTCCTCCGAAGACGAGTCGGCGGCAGGCGAGATCCTGGGCCGCCTCCGCGAAGGCGGGGCGGACCTCGACGAACGCGCCGAACGGATCTTGAGGGAGCATCGTGAACGGCCCAAACGGGCACTCCTGACAAACACCGCCGCCCGCAGGCTCAAGCGCCTGAGCTACGAGAGGGACCTCGAGTTCTGCCTCGCTCCGGACACCGTCCCCGTCGCGCCTTACTTAGTAGACGGGGCCTTCGTCCGGTCCGATTCGCCACCTATGAGCTCTTGAACCCCATCCTGGGGGCTAACTCACCTCGCACATGAAGAGCGGCTGCTCTTAATGACGTGTCGCCATCAACATAGCCTATTAGGCGCAGATAAACGAAATCAAGCTGCCTCTATATCCGCTACCAGCGTGCCGAAGAGAGACCTCACGAACTCTGAGGCCTGATCGTCGTCCATCAGAAGTTTCCTGACAGCTCCCTCATACTGATCGCAACTCTGGAAGCCTATCTTCCTTACTATCTCTCCCAAAGCCGGCGTTTCGCGGATCGGGTACCGTGCTATAACCTCCTCAAGCCTGCCATTATTCAGCGCGTCTTGTAAACGGTTGCGTTCTTCTTCGACGACAGCGGCCACGTCGATAGAGATATTTATGGGCGTCGCGCTAGCAATATCCTGCTTCCCGGGCACATTCTGATAAACCTTCTCGCGAAGCAGCTTCTCGGCGGTCCGCTCACTCAACCGTTGGACATGTGGCATGATCGCTGTAAGCGCAGCAGCCTTAGCGTCAGTAAGGCGCTTCGAAGCGCTCTCTCCAGTAACAGCGGCATGACGTTCCGCAACTCGGCGCTGAATTTCAGGATGATAATAAATCGACTCAATGGAGAAAGCCGAGAGCGCGTACACGCCTTTCCCTTTCATCCGGTCGAGATCAGCTTGTGTCCGACGATCACTGTCTACAATACCGAAGGCCTCAAGCCAGTGAAGGCCCGCAGCGTCACGGATGCCGGACGTTGCGTGCTCAACGTCGCGACAGCTGGACTTAGCGACAATAGAAACGTTTGGAAATACCAAACTGTACAGCGGTTTATCGAGGCTCTGCTCGGTACCTTCAACGAACAAGAGCTTCCTGCGCGCACCTAAAATATCCTTTCTAAGCTCATCGTCGATATCCGTCTCAGGAAAAATGAGGTCAGCATCCCACGCTGTAGCAGAAGATCCAGCAAAGTTGCAGCCGCGAACCAGCAACGTGCGTGCGCTGGGATTGTCCAATGGGAGCATCACTTCGTGCGTCGAGACAACAAATGTGCAGTCAGGTCTTCTGGCGAAAAGCAGCGTCAGAAGCGGCGAAATAATGGAACGATGAAGATGGCGCTCCGGCTCATCGATAAGAATCAAAGTACCTTCCTTGACAGTCAGCACATCCGCCGCGATTAGAAGTGCATTGCGCTCACCATCCGAAAGTTCAGCGATGCTATATGGAGCACTGCCAGATTTACTAGCGACAACTTGCTCATTTTCCCGAACAAAGATCTCAATAGGGATATTCGAAGGACGTAGCAATTCGTTGATGACCTTTATAGGTGCATCCTTTTCCGAAAGCTTCCTTGCAAGACCCATGTCGTTATCATCAACGGCCCCGGCAATTGATCGAGCACGAACATTTTCAGCATCAATGAGATCATAGATTGCGATACTTGCACGCGCTGCAGAGTAGTCATCGCTCCATCGTGCCTTCGGTTGGGTGTCCATAGTTAGCATGTTTGTTTCAGTTTGCCGTTTTTGCTGAGGAGACAACGTGAGCGCATTCGATGAGAACCAGGTTTGCCGATGTGCGGATATTCGTCGAGAATTGCCACGATGAGCAGCATACAGGTGTTGCATCAGGCTTGACTTGCCGGTGCCGTTCGCGCCGAGGACGAACACCCGCTCTCCCAAGTTGACGCTAAGGTTTACTACCGTACCGGTAGTGTGAGGGATGGCTAGGTTAAAAGTCATCAATGTATCACCACTCGCACGAGGGTACCATTCTCAGATTAAAACATCGAACCGGAGCATAAATCGAAGCGTCTACGAGCGCCAAAGGGAATGCTCGCTTGAGTTCCTTTGGCGAGGGAGATTCGCTCGATAAGTTAAAGTCATCAGAATCGACTCTCCTGCGCTCAGGTGCAACTAGCTCACCTCGACCATAAACAGCGGCGGGATGTGCATGTAGGTGATGCTCGGGCTGCCCCCGACGATGGGCTCCGCCACCTGCAGGGCTTCGGCGATGGTGTCGGCGCGCTTGTAGCCCATCCG
>DASQMR010000143.1:0-2552 GCA_035645375.1 Rubrobacteraceae bacterium | reverse complement strand
AAAAGCGGCGCCATCAGCGTGTCCTCCTTACCGTGTTTAGTATGCACCTCATAGAGGCTACCCCCATGCTCTGCTGCAACCACCGATGGGTTGCAACTAGCTGTAACTTACATTAGTTGCTAAGTAATAGATATAGTACATTTGTACCACTTGTAGCATACAATGTATGGCCTGAGAGGTTATATGTGAAGACATAGCCCAGCAGCTATATAGGGGTATGCGACCGGGGCTATGCAGTGGAAGTCCTGGAAGGGGTCTTCTCGGAAACTCTGCTTGCTACACTCAGCGGCGTACCCTCCTCTTGTAGGCCAAGTACTCCTCTCCGAAGGTGCGTTCCAGATACCCCTCCTCACGCTCGATCACCTCGCACTGGATGATAGACACCACCAACGGCAGCAGGAGAATCGCCCATAGTGAGTTACGAAGAATGGCTATCCCAGCGTAGAGCATCGTCAGAGAGAGGTAGCCAGGGTTGCGACTGTAACGGAACGGCCCGTTCTGGACGAGGCTGGATACGGGCTTGTCGGTGCGGAGCGTAGTGTCGGCGCCCTGCAGCGTCCGAGCGAACCACGCCGCGAGCGCCATCCCACCTCCCACAAGCGGCCACCCGAGGACGTGCGCCACCCCGCGCGACAAGAAGGGGGCGTGTAACCTCCTGTTCAGAAGCAGCCCCAAGAGGAGGGCAGGCAAGTAGATCAGGGGTGGGGGGACTCGGATGCCCGGGTTGTCCTGGTCGTTGGCCATGCCTGCTCCTCTTCGCTTGACACCGTTCAATCATCCTACCTCTATTCACCTAGTTGCCGCTAAGAGGTCTTCTCGGAAACCTATATCCAGAATCGTCAATAGAACCAGCTTGAGGGCATCCCGAACCCTGCGCATTTGTCGCCCGGCACCGAAGCAGGGACACGATAGGTGGTGGCACCGGATAGGTATTCACTGCCGCCCGTAGGCCCAGAAAGGCGACTTCGAGGCCTATTGCAAAACAGTATCCTAGTGCAGCCTCGCTAACTGGGCAGCGATGGTCCTCCACACGGCCCTGATACCGGTTCGGGGTCGCGGGCGCATCGCCCAGAGGGCTGCTCCCGCCGTCAGGAGGAGCATGCCGGGGACGAGGAACGCGGCCGAGAAACCCAAAGTCGATGCTAGCAAACCCCCACCTACGGGGCCTACGGCGAAGCCTGCCGCAACGGCGGAGGACGCAACTCCGAAGGCGGCTCCCTGGCGCTCGAGCGAGACGGCTTCTTTGATGACCATGTTAGCCGCCGGGATCGCAGCGCCTAGAAATGCGCCGGTCGCCAGCCGCAACACCCACAACTCGGGGACGCCGGCGGCCCATGCTTGCGGTATCACCGTAAGCCCGGCCAACACCAGAGACCAGATGACCACCCGCCCGGCGGCGAAGCGGTCGCCCAGCCGCCCAGCGAGCACGGATCCAAGCGCCGCCGTCAACGCCGCAGTGCCGATGATCTGGCCGGTTAGACTTGCAGTACTATCCCCCGCTCCTTCTATAGAGGAGAGGAAACCCGGAAGGCTTACGGCCACACTGGTTATGGTCACGTGGGCCAAGAACAAAGCGACGAGGCCCGGGATCATCCGCTTGTAGGGCAGGGGAGCCGTGCCCTCGTCTTCCCGGTCCTCTTCCTCCGCTGCTCCTCCGTCTGCGAGATCCTCTTTCTTTCGGGGAGATCGAACCTTCGAGACCCCCAACAGGACCAGCACGCCGGAGGCGGCCAGGAGAGCCGAGGTTAGGAAGAATGAGGTCCGGATACCTACGAGGTCGGCGAAGATACCACCGGCGACCGGCCCCGCAGCTGCGGCCACGAACACGATCATCTGGAAAGCGCCGAGCCTCGTCCCCACAGAGCGGGACGGGGAGTCGGAGGCCACTAGCGCGGTTGCCGCCGGCACCGTGCCGGTAACGGTGCCCTGGAGCAGCCTCAAGACCAGAAGCTGCCACGGCGCGGCGACAAAGCCCATGAGTCCGACTACCACGGAGCCGGCTAGGGTCGCCCTGAGCAACATGAGCTTGCGCCCGGTTCGGTCGGCCAGACGTCCCCACAGGGGCGCCGCGAGCGCCATGGTAAGCCCCGTTGCACCATTCACGAACCCTGCCCACGCCGCCGCACGTCCGGCGTCTTCCACGCCGAGCTCCTGCACGTACAGAGGCGTGAACGGCATGACGAACGTGAATCCCATCGTGGCGATGAGTTGGGACACGAGCAGCAAGACGAACGATAAACGGCCTAGCATAGCCGGGCGCTCCCCTTTCGGGCGGCCCGTCTGGTGCTTTGAGGCTTCGTCCCTACCTTCCTGCTTCGTTACCACCTCTTTAAGAGAACGCGCCGTGCGTTCCTCCTTCCCACTCCGCTCAGAGCACCAGACGACCAGCCAAGCATACGTCTCCGACGCGATACCGTAACCAGTCTCTATGCCGACAGATTAGCGAAGACCCCCTACAGCTACTCCGCTAGGATCCGGCTCGGTATGCCTTTGACACTACTTTCGCAACAGATTGTAACTAAGTCTTACGAATACGCACAGGTGGCTCTGTT
>DASQMR010000142.1:0-13757 GCA_035645375.1 Rubrobacteraceae bacterium | reverse complement strand
CGGCACCTCCGCGATGCTCGGATAAGTCTTGATGCCGAGCACGCTAGTCTTGTTCGGGTTGACCGGAAAGACCGTCCCTCCGAAATGGTTGCTGACTATGTTCCACGTGACCGTGCGCCCGACGCTCCCGGCTTTGTCCGTCGCCCCGATAACGGCGACCGTCTTGGGCTTGAAGATAGCGTCCAGGGGCTGCTGCTCGTACTTGAGCACGTCGTGTGCCGGATCAGCCGCCGGCGGATTTGCGTTAATCACCAGCCGCACCTCCTTGATACCGCCGCCCCGGCCTTGCCGGAGCAACTTGTATATGCGTTTTGCATATAGATTATACACCTGAGACTCTGATGGTATGTAAAAGGACACTCAGTCTATCCCATACTCGCGTCTGTTAGCATCCGGGGATGAAGGCGGAACCCGTAATTCTGGACGTGGACCCCGGCTATGATGATGCGATCGCGATAATGATCGCCTGCGGCGCGCCTGGGTTGGACGTCCGCGCGATAACGACCGTCGCCGGAAACGTAGCCGTCGAAAAGACGACCCGTAACGCGCTCAAGGTGCTTACGCTCGTAGATCGTACGGACGTCCCCGTTGGCGCGGGCGCTGCGTCCCCGCTCGTGCGAAAGTTACGCACGGCGGAGCACATCCACGGGGAGAGCGGGCTCGACGGGGCCGACCTGCCCGAGTCCGCCTTCGCCCAGGATAGGAGGGATGCCGTCCGGCTCATGGTAGACGTCGTCAGGGAGGCTCCGGAGCCGGTGACTATCATCCCCCTCGGCCCCCTCACCAACGTGGCGACCTTTTTAGAAGAGCATCCACGCCTGAAGCAGAACGTACGGCGCATCGTGCTGATGGGCGGGAGCATTGGTCCCGGAAACGTCACGCCCGCCGCCGAGTTCAACGTCTACGTGGACCCGGAGGCCGCGAGGATCGTCTTCGAGAGCGGGCTACCCCTGACGATGGTCGGCCTCGACGTCACGCGTGAGGCGACGGTCGGTTCTGAAGAGGTAGAGAGGCTTCAGGCTCTAGGTCGGGCCGGAGAGATCGTCACCGGGCTGGCGACCTACTACTACGCGGGGGATTACAGGAGGACCTATGGGCTCGCGGCGCCGCCTATCCATGACCCCGTCGCTGTCGCCGCAGTCGTTGAACCGGCTCTCCTCAAGACCCGCTATATGCGAGTGGACGTAGAGTGTGAGGGCGAGTTGACGAGGGGCGAGACCGTCTGCGACCTCTACGGTGTTACCGGCAGGCCGTCCAACGCGGAGGTCGGCGTGGGGCTCGACAAGAATGCTTTCTTCGAGGTTCTGGTCAGGTCTCTGGAGGGGTTGGGGATCTAGTCGGCCTTTTTCCTGACCACACCCTCTAGGAGGGTGCGGTTCGGGATGCGGTAGAGGTAGCCGTCTTCAGAGCGGAGGGTCACGGCGGCGTGCCCAAGCTCCTCGACGGTACCTTCGATGCCGTCTATAGAGATCTCGTCCCCCAAATCTATACCCTCCTGGACGTAGCGGCCGGCGGCGATATTGCCGGAGAGGGGGACGAGGCCCTGGCCCAAGGCGAGGGCGGTGAGGAGGCCGATGGTGGTGAGGATGATCACCCCGAGGATCACGAGGACGGAGGTTTCGAGGCCGAGCTGGCCGGCGGCTATGAGGGCGGCGACGGCGACGACCGTTACGAAGACCGCGCGCCTGAAGATGCTTCCGCCGCGCAGACCGGCGCTCTCGGACTCGCGGGCGACCAGCTCCGCCAGCCATCCGGCGCTCATGACGCCGCCGATCATGATGACTAGCGCTACCAGCGCCCGCCCGGAGAGGTTGACGATCTGGTCCATGGTCTGCTCCAGCGACGAGAGCCCGAGCACGCTCAGAGAGCCTGCCACCCCGGTGAGGAGCACGCCCCAGAAGAGGGCGAGCCCGAGGAGGCGCGAGGGACCTGCGTCGTAGCCGAGCTGCTCTAGGGTGCCTGCGCCGCCGGTGCGCTCGAAGAGCTCGTCCAGCCCGATAGTCTCGAAGAACCGGACCGACAGGCGCTGCAGGACGAGCGCGACGAGGAATGCTATGAGCATCACGAATAGGGCGCCCGCGAGCCTGGGTAAGAACTCTGTCGCCGCGATCACGAGGTCAGCCAGTACTGTATTCAGAGTATCCATGATGCTGCCTCCTTAAAAGGTTTCTTGTTAAGCCGTTCCCGGATGTTTAAGGCCAAGATAATAGACAAAAGCGGCGAGGTAGGCCCGCCCGAGGCCGCCGAAGAACTCCTCCGCCTGCCGCACGAACGCCGAAGCGTACGCCTTCCTCAGGGCATGGTTTATGACCGCCTCGGGCACCTCCGGCGTCTCTTCGCCGATAGCGCCGAGCAGGGCCAGCATCCGCACGTAGGAGGCGGCCAGGCGCTGTCCCTCCGGGTCTTCGAGGATGAAGCGCTCGACCCCGCGCGCTTCCTCGCCGGAGAGCTCGCCCGCAGCGAACGCCCCGATCTTCTCCAGCATCTCCCAGCGATCCGCCCCGGTCACGGTGCATCTCCCGTGACGTCTCTGCTCTCGCCGTCCCCGTTCCCGTCCGAGAGGGCGACGAGCAGCGCGGCGCGGCCTCTACTGACCCAGCCCTTGACCGTACCATCGGGTACCTCAAGGATTTGAGCGACCTCCCGGTAACTCAGCCCCTCCATGTGACGCAGCACCAGCGCCGCCCTATGCTCGACCCGCACGCGTTCGAGGGCGCGGAAGATCTCCGCGCGGCGCTCCTCGTTGAGGGCGGCGGTCTCCGGGTCGTACTCGTCGCCGGGGGGTATGGGGATGGCCGGGTAGAGGAACTCGTCGCCGAACTCCCGCGCCTCGCGGGCCTGCTCTCGCTTGCGCGCGTTCAGGCAGGTGTTTACCGTAATCTTGTAGAGCCAAGTGCTGAAGGCGCTATCTCCCCTGAACCTCTTCACGTTCCGCCAGACCCGGATCCAGACCTCCTGACTGGCGTCCTGGGCCTCTTGGGGGCCTAATACCCGCATCGCAACTCTGTACACAAGCCCCGAGTAGTTTCGTACCAGATGCGCGAAGGCTTCGACGTCGCCCCTCGCGGCCTTCTGTACCAGGTTGTTGTCCGAAGAGGTCATTCGAGCATCTCTCCATTACGCCGCGTCGGAACCGCCTGTCGGCGCGATTCTCGCCTCCAAGATAACAGACCTCGCCTGCTGCGAAGAGCTGCCACCCTCGCATTCTCACAAATTTCGGTGACGGCTGTAACGAGTTCAGCCGTCGCGGGGTCGAAGTACACGAGGGGCGATAACGGCGGTTTTCAGGACCGCGTAAGGGGTGATGCGGTGTACGGCATTGAAGTGAGAGCGTGGGGCGAGAGAGGTGTGGTAATCAAGCTAGAAGGCGAGTTCGACCAGGATAATCTCACGGACTTGCAGGAGACTTTGAGCGGCGTCGTCTCGCTGAGACGGCCGACGTGGGTGGACCTCTCCAGGGTGACCTTTCTCGACGTGGGAGCGACCCGCGAGTTGACGATACGTTGTCGGCTCTACGCCCATCACCTGACCCTATGCAACCCTTCGTGGCAGGTACGCAAGAGCGTAGCCGCGTGCGGGTTCGAGGAGTGGATAGACTTTAGCTGCCAGCATTCGTATCGAGACCGGCCAGAGCCGGAAGCAGGCGAGCCGTCCCTCGATGAAGAGGCTCTGCCGACTTCGGAGACTATACAGCCCTAACCTCGAAGTGAACGGCTCGGAAGCCGGAGGCTACGTAAGAAGACGGGAGAGAACGCCGCGCGGCTTGGCCGCGGAGCTCTCGATGACGCTGGAGACCGCGATGGCGCCCGCGAGAAGGGCGAGTGAGGAGGTGCCGGTCAGCGCGATGAACCGCTGCGAGGTCGCCGCCTCTTGAGGGGTCTCCGGCGCGGGCTGGGTGCCCGACTCGACCGGCGTATCGCCTTCCGAGGACTGGCTCGCGATCCTGGCCCCGAGAATGCCGGAGGCGATGCCGTTGACTGCCGCCCCGCCGAGCAGCAAGTCCTTCACGCGCTCCAGACCGGGCGCCCGCAGCTCCGCGTCATCCTTCAGACCTCCGAGCCTCCAAGTGAGAAGCGCCGCGGCGATTGCCGTGAGGTTCACCACGTTGAAGCGGCCCCAGGCCTCGTTCAAGACGCGCCCGCGCTCCCTTTTGTCGCTGATGCGGCTCACGGTCGGGTTCAGCGCGGCCTGCCCGAAGAGCGCGCCGCCGAACCACGTGGCGAGGCCGAGGTTGTGGACGATCCTTGCCTTGTTCGATGCTCCCATTAAGGCTCCTCCTGATTGTCTGTGTCTGTAGCAGGCGGTACGTTCGTACTTTCCCACGCTCTAAGCCCGCCAAACTATCGCCCCTTACCCGCGAGATTGTATAGTGTATTCTCACCCTCTCCTCACGCTACAGACTTGTACCGGCTCAAACTTTGAGAAGCGGCTGGTTGTCAGAGCTGAGCGAGTTTAATCGCCACGCCTCGAATTGAACCGTGCGGGCTCCGGCGTAGCCCTTTCAGGCGTAGTGCTCGTTCAGGTACTCGATGATGTCGTCTGACTCGGGCATCATCACGCCTCTCTCGGCATCCACGAGGAACGGTATCTTCTGGTCGCCGCTGATCTTCTCAAGCACCTCGGTTGACTTCGCGCCCTGCTCGGCGGAGTGGGCGATCCAACTGAGACCCAGCTCGCTCATGCGCGTACGGACCTTCCTGCTGTAGGTGCACGACTCCTTCTGATAGAGTTCTAGCATCCTCTTGTGCTCCTTGTTCTCCTGGAACGGCTCGCCCGTTCGCTAGCGATAAAGGGTACCCCGCTGTGATCTAACATCCGGTGCTACGCGGCCTGCTCGTTCTCCATGTCCTCTGAGTAGCTGCCGGAGCGGGCGGCGCTGTTCATCCTGGCGCGGTGGCGGAAGATCCTTTGCGCCTCCTCGGCGTTTGCGTCGTCGCCGCCCCAGGTCTTCATCGGCCCCTCCTGAAGCGCGCGGGCGTAGGAGAAGCTGAGCTCCCAGGGCAGGTTCGGGAAGAGCTGGTTCATGGCGTTCAGGTTGGCGCTCGCCTGCACGTCGGTCTGGCCGCCCGAGAGAAATACGATGCCCGGCACCGCCGCCGGAACGCTGCGGAGCAGGTTCTCGACGGTGTAGCGGGCGACCTCCTCGAAGCCGGACTGATACGGGGCTTCCTTGCCGGAGATGACCATGTTCGGCTTGAGGAGCATGCCCTTGAGGTGGACGTTGTGCTCGCGCAGGGCGTCGAAGGTCGTCCTGAGCGTCCATTCCGTTACCTGGTCGCAGCGCTCGATGGAGTGGTCGCCGTCTATCAGGACCTCGGGCTCGACTATCGGCACGAGACCGGCCTGCTGGCAGAACGCCGCGTACAGGGCCAGGGCGCGGACGTTCGACTCGACGCACGCCCGCGTCGGGATACCGTCGCCGATCGTGATGACGGCGCGCCACTTGGTGAAGCGCGCGCCCATCTCCCGGTACTCTTCGAGGCGCTCGCCGAGGCCGTCGAGGCCCTGGGTGTACTTCTCGCCGGGGAAAAGGGGCAGGTCTACGGTGCTCCTGTCCACTTTGATGCCGGGGATGATGCCCTGGTCTTCGAGGACCTGCGGGAGAAGCCTGCCGTCGGAGGCCTTCTGACGAATGGTCTCGTCGAACAGGATCACGCCGGACAGGTACTCGCCGATATCCGGGGTCGTGAAGAGCATCTCCCTGTACGCGCGGCGGTTCTCCTCGTTTGCCTCGATGCCCACCGCCTCGAACCGCTTGCCTATGGTCCCGAAGCTCTCGTCGGCGGCGAGGATACCCTTGCCCTCGACGACGAGTTCCTTAGCGGTGTTCTCCAGCCGCTGTATATCCATCGACTCCTGTACGTCCATGCGTATACCCTTTCCTAATCTGATCTCTGAAGGATAACAAACCCGCTGTGTTCCGCTCCCCACTCCAGCAAAAAGCCCCGGAGTCTAAACACCGGGGCTTGTACATACGGCTGTTGGACTACTTAACTCCTTACGAGGACCCTGTCTCTGTCGCCGGACTCCTTCTTCTCCGACCGACGAGCTTCAGTCTCCTGCCGCCTACGTAGCTCTTCTTCCCGCTGCTTGCGGGCTTCCTCTTCCTTGCGGCGATCTCTGTAGGTGTAGCACATGAGCTACCGTCTCCTTTCAGAGCTTTCTCTATCCTATGTTAGCGTACCCGAACAGCGAGGGCCGTAAACGCCGGTAGCCTCTGCGATCTAGCCGACACGCGGCCCGCCGTCGGGCGGCGTATCTTCCGGTTCGGGGGGCATTCCGCCCGCCATGTCTCCAGGCGACATGCCGCCCGCCATGTCTTCTGGCGAGGCCTCCTCCGGCGGCATGCCGCCCGAGATAGCGTCCGGTGAAACGCCGCCCGCATACCGGGCCTCGGGGATGCCGAGCAGCCCTTTTGCCCGGTCGGCGATCTGTATGTGCATCGCCTGTGCCTCGCGGAAGAAGGCGGCGAGCCGCTCGTCGCCGGAGGTCTCGGCGTCGAAGATGTACACCTCCAGGTGGTCCGCCCCTTGCAGGGAGTGGTAGAGGACGCTGACGAGGTTGAAGTGCTCGTCGCGCATGCCCGTCGTCTGCTCGCCTGAGTCCATAAACCTTCCTCTCTCCCGTTGCAAGATATCCCCGGTGGATACCCGGCTCCGAAGCCCTACAAACGAGGGCACAGGGCCGCAGTCTGTGTTTGTACCGCCAGAGCCTCGCACGAAAATGCTCTCCGAGGCGCCGACATTCGCGTAACCAGCGTCCCTGCAGCGACTTCGAAGCGATGCCTGGTTCACGCAGAGCCTGCATGAGAAGATAATTCCTCGTAGGGCAAGAAGAAAGAAAACGATTCTCGACTATACCGCTGAAGCTCCAAACGGGAGGTAACTCATGCAGTCGTCGAACCTGATCCGCTGGGCCGGGCTGGCAGCCGTGCTCTCTGGCGTGTCGTCCGTGATAGGCGACCTGCTGAGCCTCGTTGTAGACCTTGAAAGCGCGGAGTCGGCCGCCACGACCCCCTACATGCTCGTCTTCTTGCTGTACCTGCTCGGCACGGTGCTGCTCTTGCTAGGCCTTGTCGGCCTCTACAGCAGCCAGTCGGAGCCTGCGGGCTTTCTGGGGCTCTTGGGGTTTCTGGTTGCGTTCTTGGGCACGGCATTGGTCTCGGGCGCCCTCTGGTTTGAGCTCTTCATCACGCCTTCCCTGGCGGTCGAGGCTCCCGAACTTGCCGAAGCGGAGCTGGGGCTCGCGGGGTTCGCAATCACTTTTCTCTTGGTGGTCGTTGGTTGGGTTCTGTTCGGCGTGGCTACGCTGCGCGCCCGCGTCTACCCGAGGCTGGCTGCTGCGCTTCTCATAGTAGGGGCTGTGGCCTCGCTCGTCCCTGTACCACTCTCCGGCGTCGTCCTCTCCTTTGCGGTGGCGTGGCTGGGCTTGATGCTCTTCACGGGAAGGGGTATGCCGAGCGAGCAGCCTTCACGAGTGAGCTAGGCGCTCCCTCTATGCTTGGCCGGAGAACCTTTGTGTATGAATCACGATGACCTCTCGGAGCGATTGTTTTGCAACGCCGCAACACCGTACGTTTCCGGGAGAGAGGAACCGGAAGAAAGTAGCCTCGATGTCAGCCGAGGAGGACGTTACGGTCGTTAAGACCTTATCGAGGAGGTATAAACCCGGCAACCTGGAGAAGGTGGACGAGTTCGTCGCCCCGGATCACGTGAACCACGACCTTACGGCCCCAACCCACGCGCCTGGCGCCGAAGGAATCAAGGAGCTAATCGGCGCTTACCGCGCCGGCTCTCCAGACCTGCGCTCCTAGACCGGCCAGATGCTCGCTGTCGACGGCAAGGTTGCCTATAACCGGACCCTGAGGTGAACGCATAAAGGGGAGTTCACGGGATTGGAGCCGACCGGCAACGAGGTCGAGGCGATAGGCGTAGAGATTAACCACGTCGACAAGCGCATGCTGCCTGCAGCCTATCCGACATTCTGCAACGTGGTGCGACGTCACATGATGGAGTGATGTCTCCCGACTCGCAGAAGCCACCAAGAACGGAGAGTTCTGACCAAAACACAAACTTCAGGTAGGCTCGTGCATAGAGGTTCCCGCTGAGACTTCTGTCGGAAACTCGGTGAATAGAGAAAACAAGCATTGTTATCGTTAACGAGCGTGTTTCACACCCTCGACATCGGTCGTCTCTGTACCCCGATGCTCATCGCAGTAGGCACGAGGGTTACGAAGTGTGTAGAATATGGGGCATGAGGCAGGTCAGTAGAAAGAAAATGTCGGTAGAAGGAGGAATCTCTGTGAAAAAGATAGTTTTGCTGGCTACGGCCGCTCTAGTAGTTATGCTGATCCTGGTGCCAACCGCTATAGCACAAGAATCCACGTTGCCCGCAAGCGGTGGTCAGACATTGCCCGCGAGTGGTGGTCAGACCAGCGATCCACTGCCCGCAAGTGGTGGTCTGACGGCTCCGTCCGCGCTGTTGCCTGCCGCCGCCTTGATTATGGGTTCGGGCATTGTGGCCTACGCTATCGTGCGGCGCAGGTAGTAACCCAGGAGTAGCGATAGTAACATTTGTGCTGTCGGGGGTGAAGTACACGGCCTGCAAGCTCTCTGCACCCCCGACTTTTTTGCCTTTTGTCCTCCTCAGGCTGCCGAGAAGACCTCTTTCTCGGCAGCCTGAGGAGTAAGGGCGTCAGGTAGTTTGGCAGAGGTCGGAGCTTACGCCCTTTATCAGGAGGTCGCCATGCTTACGGACGTCCTCCTCACGCTGAGGGCGAGGCGGAGCCGTTATTAGCCCACCTACCTTGAAAGCATTGAGAATCGCGCTCATTTGGTAACCGGGAACCTCTATCCCCTTCTCCAAGAGCCGCTGATAGACTACGGCGCTATGTAGAGAGCCCCCCGCACCTTGCCACTCCACGCAGATAACCTCGCGTACTTTCTCGGCCAGCTCTCGAGGTTTGTATGAAGTAGCCACCGAATAAAAATAACCCGTAAGGGCCTAAAGTCCAACCTCAAACCGCGAAGGAGAGGCCTGAGAGGACGCTTCAACTTCCCAGAAGACCCCTTGTCGGCGGTCAGGTGAAAGCTGAGGAACAATACACACCCGCGAGTGAGCTACCCGCTCACCGTGTAAGAAAGAAGTGGCTCCTCAAGAAGGGGAGCGAGGAGAAAATCGTTAGTCAGGCCTACGACGAGCGATTACGTAGCGCGCTGTTGTGCCTGATTTAGACAGCAAGCACTAGAAGGAGGAACGAAAAGTTGACTGCAAGGATATTCGCGCAGGTAGTGGGGGTGGTGCTCCTCTTACTCGGGATAGGAGGGCTTTTACTCGGAGACGGACTGCTTGTTGGGCTACTCAACATAGACATAGGGGAGGACATAGTCCACATCCTGACGGGCGGCATCCTAGCCTACGTGGGCTTCGGTCAGCGCGACCAGAACGTCGCCCGAAGCGTCGTCGGCGTGCTGGGCGTGGTCTATTTGCTGGTCGGGTTACTCGGCTTCGTCCTGCCTTTTATGTTCGGGTTGGTCCCGAGTGGTTACACCATCGGCGACAACCTGGTTCACCTGGCTCTGGGAGCACTCGGCATCGTGGTTGGCTTCCTATCAGGGGGGGAAAACCGCTCCACGGCGAGCAGGACGTAATAGGGCAGATCTTTTCGTACGGGTTTCCGAGAAGAACTCCACTCGGCAGTACCGGAAACCACCGAGATCTCGCCGAGCGCTACAACGTTGCGTAGAACGACCATGACTTGAAGCCCTCATGAGATCGCTGGAGAGAAATCTTCTTAGAAGGCACGAGGAGCACTCAGCGGTCTCGGGGGGACCGAGTGAAGGAGAACAAACCATACAAAGACACCAGGGCGGATTCAGGGGACCTAATCAGGCGAGGAACAGCTCGGCTTCCAACTCCTTACCTAGCGTAGCGTAGAAGGGCCGTTACGGCGCTGTTAGTTCGTAACACACCAGGAGAACGGCAAGACCAAAGAATAATATTGGGCCGTCCCGGAGGCCATGACGGTTATGCAAGGCTGGGGGCTTTATGGTTTCCTGTCGTCGGATACTCACAGAGCAACCGGCGATAGGTAGCGTGCACCTCGACCGGTAGTGACTGGATAGGATCGCTCTGTGTCGTTCCTAAAAGGAATGTTGCAAATACTCGAGGACCTCGAAAACGGCCCAACACTTGTTCCGCGTGTTGTGGCTCGCATAAGGCCGCGTGGCGAACTCCGGCCGGGACTATCTGCCCGAAGCCTGTAACTTACAGTCAACGAGCAGGCGAGCCTGAAGCGCCCGCCTGCTCGTTGATAGCCTTAGTTTGACATAGCGCTTACTGGGCGAGCTTGCGAAGTAAGAGCCCCCCGCCCACGAGCAGGGCGCCGACGCCCAGCGCGAACAACGTATCCCCGCCACCGGTCTTCGGCAGCTCGGCTTTGGTCTCCGCCTTCGCTTCCACCTTGGCCTCCGCCTTACCGGTCTTGGCCTCCGTTTTACCAGCCTTCGCCTCTGTATCAGCGGCCTTTGCTTCGGCGGCGCCAGCCTTTGCTTCAGCAGCGACCGCGGGCGCGGATGGTTGGGAGTCGGCCTGCGCAGCCTGGGCAGAGGCGGCCTCAAGGACCAACTGCTTACAGTCCACCGAGATCGTGGAGTTTGGCTGTACCACGGTTCCCGAGACCTCGACGCCGTCAACTACTCCGCTATACTCGGTAACCGCCTGCCCGTTCCGCGTGATGGTCGAACACTGCGCCGCCGTCGTAGTCTGCGCCACGGCTGGTACGGCGACTACCAGAGACAACGCAGACGCCACCGCTAACAACACCCACTTCCTCAATTTGTACCCCCTCCTACGACAAGCTTACTACTACAGTTGCAATCACCACACATTCTGCCACCGCTCTCTCTGAGGGTCGACATAAAAAGTACTTTTGCTACACTTTTCTTTAAAAAATTTAATATTCCGGAAAGTAGATCTAACGGGGGAGGTACGGGTAAGAGGTAGAGGGAGGCCACCGGGAGGAATGTGGAGGGTTAGAGCGGCTTTGTGGTACGTTCTGTTGTGGCCACCGCGGTGGTTTTGGCGGGGCTTTAGGAGATACAGAGGCGTCTTTCGGGACGGCAGGAGGGAGCGAAGATGGCGAACCGATTGGGGCAAGAGACGAGCCCGTATCTATTGCAGCACAAGGACAACCCTGTGGACTGGTATCCGTGGGGGGAAGAGGCCTTCGAGAGGGCTCGGGGCGAGGACAAGCCCGTTCTGCTCAGCGTCGGGTACTCGGCGTGTCACTGGTGCCATGTCATGGAGCGCGAGTCCTTCGAGGACGAGGAGACCGCGCGGCTTATGAACGAGCACTTCGTCAACATTAAGGTTGACCGCGAGGAGCGGCCGGACGTGGACTCCATCTACATGTCCGCCGTGCAGGCGATGACTCGTCACGGCGGCTGGCCTATGACGGTCTTTATGACCCCGGACGGCGCGCCGTTCTACGGCGGCACCTATTTTCCGCCGATCCCGAGCCGGGGTATGCCCTCTTTCAAGCAACTACTCAACAGCCTCGCCGACGCTTACGAGAACCGCCGCGACGAGGTGCTCACGAGCGCCGAAAACGTCCGTGAGTACCTTCAGACGGCGACCAGCGCCTCTGTCCCTCCGACGGAGCTTTCAGAAGGGCTGTTGAACGACGCGGCGAGTGCCCTTGTCGGCGAGGTGGACAATCGCTTCGGCGGTTTCGGCGGCGCGCCGAAGTTCCCGCAGGCGATGAACCTGGAGCTCCTCCTGCGGCACTACAAGAAGACTGGAGATCGGGGCGCCCTCTCAGGGCTGGAGCTTACCTGCCGGCAGATGGCGAACGGGGGTATTTACGACCAGATCGGGGGCGGCTTCGCCCGATACTCGGTGGATGCTTACTGGCTCGTCCCGCACTTTGAGAAGATGCTCTACGATAACGCCCAGCTCTCCCGGCTGTATCTGGAGGCGTATCAGGCTACCGGAGAGGAGTTCTACCTGCGTATCGCCGAGGAGACGCTCGACTACGTCGCCCGCGACATGACCGCCCCGGAGGGCGGTTTCTACTCCGCCGAGGATGCGGACTCGGAGGGTGAAGAGGGAAAGTTCTACGTATGGACGCCCGCCGAGATCGAGGCTGTTCTGCAGCCCGAGGAGGCGAGGCTCGCGACGCGCTACTGGGACGTCACCGAACAGGGTAACTTCGAGGGCAAGAACATCCTGCACGTCCCCCGGCCCTCCGAAGCCGTAGCCGGAGAGTTTGGCATCTCACCGGAGGAGCTGTGGGAGAAGATCCGGGAAATCCGGCCAAAGCTCTACGCAAAGCGCGAGGAGCGGGTGCGGCCCGGACGCGACGAGAAGGTGCTCGCCGCTTGGAACGGTCTGATGCTCCGCGCTTTCGCCCTCGCCGCCCGCGTCACCGGCCGCGAGGACTATCGCCGTATAGCAGTGGAGAACGCCTCCTTCCTGCTGGAGAAGCTGGTGGTGGATAGGCGTCTCCGCCGCTCCTACAAGGACGGCCGTGCCCGATTTAACGGCTACCTGGAGGACTACGCCTGTGTGGCAGACGGGCTCGTCGAACTCTACGAGGCGACCTTTGAGACGCGCTGGTTGCGAGAGGCGGCCTCCCTGGCCGACGCCGTATTGGAGCTCTTCTGGGAAGAGGAGGAGGGAGTGTTTTACGACACTGCCGCCGACCACGAGAAGCTCGTCACCCGTCCGCGCGACGTTTACGACAGCGCGGCGCCTTCCGGCAACTCGGTCGCGGTCGACGTGCTACTGAGGCTCTCGGTCCTCCTCGACCGGGAGGATTACCGCAGCCGGGCGGAGACTGTTCTGAACGGTTTGAGCGGTGCGATGTCCCGTGTCCCCGGCGGCTTCGGCCGGCTCCTCTCGGCGCTCGACTTCTATCTTGCGTCACCGTATGAGGTGGCCGTGATCCTTCCCGCAGGCACGCCGGGCGCGGACAACGCCCTCCTGCGCGCCGTCTACTCCCACTACCTCCCCAACAAGGTGGTAGTGGGCCGTGTCGAGGACGATGAAGAGGCCGGGCGGCTTATACCGCTCCTCGCTGATCGGCCGACGCGCGGCGGTGAGCCAACCGCCTACGTATGCGTCAACCATGCCTGTCAATACCCGACCACCGGCCCGGAGGAGCTCAAGGATCAGCTCGGGATCGCGCGGTAGAGGCCGAAGAACGGGCTCAGGAGACGCTCCTAGAGAGCTGATCGCGCGGCCGGCCGTGACAGGATAGAGCGTCTGGGCTGAGGGTTCCGATAAAGCCCTCCACGAGCGTGCGCCTCACGCGGGCGTTCTTGCCTATTCCAAAGCCTGGCTGCTCGGGACCGAGGTGGGGAAAAGATTGAGCAGACCCTAGAGCGCGGTGTCCTTCGTCGTCACGGACGGAGACCTTCTCTTTCTGCGCGGGTCCTCAGGCTCCTACTCTCTCAGCTTCCCCGGTCCGTCCCTACCCTCCGTGTCTTTGATGGGTCGTACAACGACCGACCCGTGGCGGAGGGCCACGACCTCTACCTCGGCGCCGGTCTTTATCGTGGGGGAGCCGCGGTCCTCGGGGAGGGCTCGCCAACGCTCGCCATGGACGAAGACGAGGCCGCCGACGCCCGATGCTACCGGACGGCGTACGGTGCCGATCTCCCCGATCATGCCCTCACTCCCCGTGCTCACGCGCCATCGCTTCATCCTCCGGTATGTGAGGGAGACCGAGAGCACGAAGAGCGTCGTGAGAGCCG
>DASQMR010000141.1:0-17295 GCA_035645375.1 Rubrobacteraceae bacterium | reverse complement strand
CTATGCCCGCCACGATCATTAGCGGAGAAACACCATGTGCCGGTCTGTTGAATATCACGCTCTCTCTTTCCGTATAACACAAGATCCGGGCGCGATTATAACCGGGACGACCCACGTTTTAGAAGGTAACTACTTTGTCGGCCTCGGCGCACAGCCTCGCTACGTCGGGCGGCGCTGCCCAAGTTCCACCAACGACCCCAAGGCTCTCCCCTGTCGCCCCACGGGCGACCGCGCAACCCTTTCAGACGTAGACGGGAACCTCATGCTCGCGCAGCTTCCCGACTAGCTCTCGCATAGGCGGCACCCCGAGACCCTCTAGCTGCTCAACGTTCTCCCCGACTATGAGGTCCGTCGCGTCCCCCGCGAGGATCACGGAGACCTCTTGCCCAATCTCCAGCGATCCGTTAGCCGCGAGGTGCAACGGAACCGAAGCCAGCGTTGCGTCGTCCTTCCCCTTAGTGACTATGTACAGCATCTTCATAGCGCCCTCCTTCCGAAACTTATCGACCGCCGTACTGAGAATATCCCCTGCACAACGCCCGCTCAACTCGATGTCCCTCCAAGGAGATGGTTTCCGGGATCAAGGGCACGAGCGGCAGCACGGGTACCCTGGTCCCCGGACAAGAGAATATGCGACCGGCGACACCCTACGAGCAGGGCTCTCTGTACACACGCTTTATACTCGTCGCTCGGCGGCCTTCTACGTCCATCTCTATTACGACGGCGTTCAAAGCGGCAGCTCCCTCTGACACTCCAATGCGCGACGGCCTCCCGAGAAAGAGCTTCATAAAGTCCTCCCTGTCGAAACCTATGATTCCGTTCTGCTCGCCGGTCATACCAACATCAGTGGCGTAGGCCGTGCCGCCGGGCAGGATGCGAAGATCGGCTGTAGGGACGTGGGTATGCGTACCGACGACGGCTTGCGCTCTCCCGGCCAGATGGTAGCCCATCGCCTGCTTCTCGCTCGTGGCCTCGGCGTGTACGTCTACCAGTACGAGATCTGCCCCGGCCGCTTCCAGTTCCTCGACCGCCCTGTCAGCCGCCGCGAAGGGAGACCGCAGCGTGCCGTCCATGAACACGCGGCCGAGTACGTTAACCACCCCGATCCGCACGTCTCCCGCCTCGAACACCCCCCACCCATGCCCCGGATACTTCGCATCGAAGTTCGCCGGTCGTACTATCTTAGGTTCCCGATCCAGGAACCTCCCACCCTTCCCGGCGTCGTACGCATGGTTGCCCAGAGTCACGAAATCCGCTACAGAGAGCAGCTCCGAGCCGGAGTCCTGCGTTATCCCCCGTCCGGTTGGTGCGGAGTTCTCCCCGTTGACGACGACGGCATCCAACGAAATCTCCTGGCGCAGAGAAGGAACGACCTCGCGGACTACGGCGCAGCCCGCCTCCCCCATCACGTCCCCGATAAACAATAGCCGGAACGTCAAGCGACAACGCTCCCCGGCCGGTCTCTCCGGTCCTCCGCACGGGCCGCCGGACTTCGCGGCCCTGGCCTTGTAGTCCCGTCAAGACGTTTCCATGAAGCCACCCTATCCCCCCTCGTAACCCTCAACCAGTCATCTGAGAGCGTCGCGAGCTATCGTAACGCAACCCGCATCGAGAATCTTCGGCTCTACCCACGGTAAGCGGGGGAAGCTACTAAAGTCGCAAGAGAACCGCACGCCGAGCTGTCATAGGCGTAATTCTTCCGGCCTAGGAAAGGGAACCGGACTGCCCTAATCTTCGATCAAACGCCCGGAGGCATCAGGCTCGTAAGGAACCACCAGGAGCTGTCTATTACGCAGCCCCACCACCCGCACTCTCTGGCTCGGCTTTATGGTGTCTCTGTTAGCTTCTTCGGGCGCGGTCGCAAGGGTCGCCATCCAACGCTCTCCGTGAACGAAGACCCAGCCCTGCAACCCGGCGCCGATCGGCGACTTGGCGACACCGACCTCCCCGACCATTCCCTCCGCTCCGGTTCTCGCGGGTATACGCTTGGCGGACGGCACCGAAGCAACCACCCCGGCGAAGAGCAGCACCGTGAACGCCACGACCGAGACGAGAATCAAGAACGAGATCCAAGGATAAGGAGCGGCCGCCCCGGAGACCATCGCAATGCCCGCCACAAGGACCAAAATGCCCCAGGCGGCGGGTAGACCGTGACCAATTACCTTAAGGTCCAGCGCAAAGAGGACTAGCGCAACGAGGATCAGAGCTATCCCCATCCAGGTTACAGATAGCATGACAGAACCTCACACCACATCGGTACCTCTCGTATATCCCCGCGATTGTAGCATACGCTACTCCAGACTCGGTAGTCGCTTTCCTTTAGACTGTTGGGATCAGAGCCTCCACTCGTCCCTTCCAAGCCATTTGCAGGGTGCGCTCGTCGAGGGGGATTTGAACTGCGCCATACAGGGTCTTTGCTTCCTCGGCGAGCGCTGCCGTAGCGTCCTCGACCTCTGCTTCGCTGCCGATCCGGCGCAGGCTGCCAACGCTGCCGGGCCTCATGGGGAGGTTCATGGCAGCGTACACGCGGGCGAGGACGCGGAGCAGATCCTCCTCGCCCCATACCAGCACGATGCCTCCGACGCTGGTGGCCTTCTTCGTGATCCGCTGGGCGATACCGACGAGCTTCGCGCCTTCCTCGTAGCCCCCGGCCCGTATGCTGTGATCTCCGGGACAAAACTCGTCGCGAACCTCACCGACCTCAGCACCTTCGATGCCCAAGCGTGAGAAGGCTCGCAGCACCAGGGCGGCGGCCTCGTCATATCTCTCTTTAGGGCTCCGCCGCGCGTCCACCGCGGGCCGGATGATAGAGAAGCCAAATGTACCGGGTCCGGCGGCGATCGCACCGCCGCCCGCGCCTCTGACCAGGACCGGGTAGCCCTCCTCACGCGCGGCGAGCACGGCCGCGTCGAACCCGAGCCTCAGCGTGTCACGCCTCGTTACCCCTACGTGGCGGGTAGAAGGCGTAATAGAGATGGTCGGCCCTCTAACGCCCGCCGCCACCTCCTCAAACAGGGTCCTCTGGTAGGCGTACGCCGTCCCCGAGTCTTCGAAACGGCCGGGCATCAAAAGCTCCATCTCGCCTCCTCCTCATCTACTAAATCTATTAAGGGTAGTCTAGTGCGTCCCATAGATATCGAAAGTCTATCAGCGCCTCCGCAAGCCATGGGTCTACGGGTACGAAGGGTTAACGCTCTACCTCTGAAGCGATGGCGAGGGGACGTACAGGAGAGCCGGTGGCGCCGACGAGCTTCAGGGGCGTGCAGACAAAGTCGAAACGGTAGCGACCGGCAGCGGCGAGCCCTTCGAGGTTCAAATTCTCGATAATATAGATGCCGCGTCTTACCAGCAGGATCAGATGTCCCGGCAACGTGCATCCGAGTTCGGGATCCTTCATCCCCGGCACGTCCCACGCCATGTTGTCCGCTCCCACCGCCAGGACGCCCCTCTCCGCGAGCCAGTAGGATGCGCTTGAGTCCATCCCCGGACCAGCGAGGTATCGCTCCGTGTCGTTCCAGAGGCGAGCGTTCCCTGTTCGCACGAGCACGACGTCGCCGGGCTCTACAGCGACGCCCTGCTCTTCACAGCACGCTCCGAGATCATCGGCGCTGACGGCGTAACCGGGCTCCAGTGAGACGACGCCTTCCCTTGAGGCGGCGTCGAGGAGGACGCCGGGGGCGAGTATCGGCGGTATCTCTTCTACGCCGAGACGGGTGAAGCCGCGCGAGCTCTGGACCGTTGCGTCCACGGAAACGTCACCGAAAAGCGTGAGGTCTTCCGCCTGGTGACAGAGAGCGTCGATATGGGTGCCGGTGTGCTCGCCGCAAATTATGAGGCCGGCCGCGCCGCTGCGCGGGCCCTTCTCGTCAGGATAATACTCATCCTCGTGGTGGCGGTGAAGCAGGTAAGAATATCCTGCTTGCTGGTGCGCAGGATGGATAGGCATATCGACGGTACGAGGCTGTTCCAGGTCGAAGATGCGCATTCCCTCGGTCATTTCAACACCCCTCCTGTAGATTGTTCGCGAGTAGCAGAACCTTCTGACCAGCACACGGTTACTCTAAGATCGAAGAGCGTTCGCGGATTCGGTATGGCGGTTGCAGACCTTGCGTTTCCCTTCCATCAGAGACTCATCGAGCAGAAAATAACCACTCCAACGGCGAGTTCACCACCATTCGCAGGTCGATTCTTGGCGCTCTTTACCGCGCGACCTGCTAAAGCATGAGGAGAACACTCCGATCATGGGGAAAGAGCGTTCTACTCGGCCCGCCTGGAAAGACTCAGATATTTTCAGGAGCTGCCTAGAGGCCTATCCGTACCAGGAGCCGTTCGTCGATCTTCCACATTATCCTTAGCGACGCCACTCTCGCTGACAGTAGGCGCCTCTACGTCTTCCGAGAAGTCCACGTCCTTGGTCTCGGGCCCCAACATCGCCCCTACGACCATCAGGAGGGCGCCTATCACCAGGAGGACTAGCACTGTGTACTCAAACGGCATGAAGGTCGCCAGACCCGCCTGATAGTAAGCATACAAGGCGGGGAGAACCACCGCGAAGCTGTAGCCGATGCCGAAGGCCGAGGCCCGAATGCCGGTCCGGAAGCGCTCGTTAATGTAGGCAGTCGAGATGCCCCAGCACGAGACGACCAGGAGCGCGATCGCCGTCGTAAGCAGGATGACCATGAAGAGGTTCTGCGGCGGCGTGCTTAACAGCAGATAGTAGAGGAAGGTGCCCCCCACCGCGGCGACGAGACCATATGCGATCAAGAAAGATCTGCGTCCCACGCGCTGACTTATCACCCCGGCGGCGACGTAGCCCCCGACCAGCACGACGTTGGCTACGACAAGCGTTATCGTTGTGTTCGTCTGAGACAGGCCAACCTGGCTGCTGAGAAGGCCGGGGAGAATCGCTGCGACCGTTTGTAGCGTTAACCAGAAGCCGGTCATGAGCACGAAGACCTGCAGGAAGCTCAACAGGTTTTCCCGCTCGGTGAACAACTGCCTGAGAGGAGATCCGCCCCCCCCGCTCTCTTCGAAGATCTCCGACTCATCCACGAAGTACACGTAGTAGACGACGAGGGCGAAAGCGAGGAGAGACCCGATAACGAAAGGTATTCTCCAACCCCACTGCACGTAAGGCGAATCTATATCGCCGGCCGGTATAAAGATCAGTAGGATCGTGGTGATCGCGGAGATGGCGGCGAAGGCCAGCGGGTAGCCGCTCATGATCACCGCGCTGTAGAGTCCGCGCTTCTCTTTGGGAGAGTACTCCATCGCGAGCGGGTTCGCCGAGGTGTACTCCCCGCCGAGGAAGATGCCGTCCACCAGGCGCAGGACGATCAAGATAACCACAGCCGCTATGCCCCACTGCTGGTAGCCCGGAAGCAGAGCTATGAGCCCCGTTACAACGCCGAAGCCGGTCACCGAGATGATCGTCGTGCGTCTCCTGCCTATCGAGTCCGCGAAGTGCCCGAAGACGATGGACCCTATCGGGCGTCCGAGAAGCGTCGCCGCGAAGATCGTGCCCGAGACGACCGCCGTTGTGGTCGCGTCCAAATCGGATGGTACGAAGTATATTAGAGCGGGCGCTAAGACGACTATCGGCAGGTAGATGTCGAACATGTCGACGAAGAATCCGAAGAACGCCCCCCGTATGGCATGCTTTGCTCGAGGATCAAGGCTCTCCGGTTGCCCGTTTGCTGCGGTAGCCATGCTGCTCCTCCTTCTACCCTTTCACCATGGCTATTCTTTCACTTCGCAGCCTCCGCCGCCACCCGTGAATCTCGACAACGCCGCTTCAAACCAGGAACATGAAGGAGATGCAAGCTCTTGCAGATTCCCTCTTTTAAAGAGTCGCTCGGAGAAGCGTAAACGAGCCCGGACGTTTAGCTTAATGGATGTACCATGACCCGCAGAAGGTGCTCCAGAGCATGCTCGGGGTCTTCGGTAAAACCGGTATGAACGGGAGAGGGCTGCACCACGGTGCTGCGCGGCGCCACCAGCCAGCCGAAGCGCTTTCCGGGCGGCATGAGGCCGACGGCGCCAGCCCCGCGACCCCCGGCACACGCCACACGCGCAGCCTCTAAGTGAGCCAAGACAGCGTGTTGGTCAAGGCTGGCGTCCAAGGCGACCAGGCGCTCAGGATCGAGGTGAACACGCGCGTCGAGAAAATTGACCGACGGGCAGTAGAGCATGACGCCCGCGTTGATAAACTCACCACGCTCGATTCGCGGCACCACACGCAAGAGGGCGTACTCGAAGAGGTTGCTCATGAGCCGGTCCCTCGCCGGACGTCCTCCAATGCGCGGACCCAATCTCGCGGTGCCTCCAGGCGCGCAGACAGGTACTGTACGTAGGCGGAGCGAACCTTGTCAGGGCCGGAGAATCCCGGCTCGTCCCAGAGCCACTCATCGGGCACAAGCTCCACCACCCGCTGTAACGCCTCGTTTGTCAGTAGAGAGCTCAGAGCAACATCGGTCTCCGGTAGGGCTCTCGCGAAGGGGAGCAGGACGTGCTCGCGGGCTGCAGCATACGGCCTCTGGCTCGCGGCGGTGAGGGCGGGTCCGTTGCGGTCGGGCCAGTTGTGGTGGAAGTACAGAGCTGCACCGTGGTCTATTAGCCATAGTTTTCTGTGCCACACAAGGAGGTTGGTATTACGCGGAGAGCGGTCCACGTTCTGCACGAGCGCATCGAACCATAGTATGCGCGAGGCGAGCTCGGGCTCGGGAGCGCACGCGAGCGGATCGAACCCCAAAGAGCCCGGCAGATAGTCGAGCGCAAGGTTTAACCCCCCGCTCGCCCTCAAGAGGTCCTGTATCTCCGGGTCCGGCTCGGTGCGACCGAGCTCCGGGTCCAGCCGGGCGAGTACTATCTCCGGCACGTCGAACCCTAACTCACGAGCCAGCTCCCCCGCCACGAGCTCCGCGACGAGAGCCTTGCGCCCCTGTCCCGCCCCCCGGAACTTCAGCACGTAGGTCCCAAGGTCATCGGCCTCGACTACAGCCGGCAGCGAGCCACCTTCGCGCAGCGGCGTCACATAGCGTGTAGCGGTAACCGTCCTGAGCAAGCTCTGAGCCCCTGGAGAGTAGTAGAGTGCGGGTTTAGGATGAAGTAGTCCCTGGTCGCCTAGACCTCATCGGGGAACGCTTCTAACCGCCAATTGTCGCATCCGGCTGTCGGTCCGACAACGGGCCGCGAGATGAAAGCTCACAACGTAGAAGGTCGGATAGCCGAAGAGGATGTATTACCTCATGCTCCGGCCCCATGTGCTCGAAGACCAAACGCTGCTACCTACTGCTCCCCGAGCCTCCAAAACAGGCGGCGAAGCTTTAGAGAGCCCGGCGCCCCTCCGGGGTGATAGTGGGGAAAGGGAAAGGAGGAGCAGGACGCCGGGTAACAACTATATTCTTACCGCATGGATCTGCATATGTCACCTACCGGCGGTAAGCGAAGCCGTTGAAGGTTTAGGGAACCTCTCATAACCTCCCCCAACGGAGCAAAGCTATGGGAGGGACGCGCTGTTCGGGTAAGGCGGTACCGAGCCCGGGTCATAAGCGCTCTGATCGGTAAACGGGCTCCGTAGCCGAAGGTTACAGTCGTAGGACAGCTCCTGCTTAGAGGCTCAGCTGTCGAGCGGGGGCAGTTCCAGCCACTCGCCGGGTTGGACCTGATACCCTTCGAGGCCGTTCGTCTGCCGAATGTCCTCGATGATCTCCCTCGGGTCCTCCGAGGATGGATAGTGTCCAATCGCTATAGACCACAACGTCTCGCCCGGAACGACAGCATGATGGGCTGGCGAACGTCCGGCGCTTGCCGGCGCGCCCGCGTAGAGAATACAGGACACAACGGCCGCTAGAAACAGGACCGCCAGCCGCCTGCGTCGATAAATATAGTCGCGTCGCTTCACCTTCCAATAATAAGGAACGCTGCACGCTTTCCCAACGGTCTTTTTGACAAGCGTCCCACGATTACGGCGCGGAGTAGAGATGCGGATCAAACAATGCTCGTTGTGCCGATAGGGTACATTAGCGGCATAGCCAACAAGGAGCCAGGAGCAGAGCGTAACGCCGCAGGCCCACCGGGGCGTGAACCGCGTGCGGGCAGGCGCACGGAAGACGAGCGATTGCTATGGACGCCCATCTTCCCCGGAGGCGTTGGCACGATGGACAAGCTCTTCGAAGCGCTCACCCTTATACAGACCGGAAAAGTGCGCCACGTCCCCGTGGTTCTGCTCGGCTCGTAATACTGGCGAGGGTTGCTAGACTGGTTGCGCGACACGATGGTAGGAGACGGCAAGGCCACCGGAGCCGACCTGATAACCCTGACCGATTCTCCGGTCGAGGTGTGAGATCTGTTTCTTGATTCGTTTCAGCATCAAAATCGCGCGGAGCGCGGAGCGCGAAGAGGGGGCGCGCGAGGAGACCCGCAAGGCGTTGGGCAAGGAGGGGCCGGCGGCGCCCCGCTCAAAACGCTGATTCTGGGCTAAAGAGCCTGAAGCAGCCACCGCCTTCAGACGAAAACCTCCTAGTCTTTCACCCGACTGTCTCCCAGGCGAGGCAGGGTACATGCCGACAGTCCCATTCCCATGAGACTCCATACCGCTTTTGCACAAGGCAATGCACAAGATGACGCGGCGGTATGGTTAAGAACTTCGAAGGTGAGGATGTAATCTCCTCGAGATCAGGCCCGGCAAGAAGTAGCTCGGCTTCATGAATTCAGAAGGGAGAGCCCACCACGCCAGAGGCCCCAAGAGACGCCTCAAAGGTTCGCCAATAAACCTTCGGCTTGTTCCATAAGGTTCGGGTCTCTCTCCTCGGCCTCCTTGAAGCTGACGACCCGGATACCGCCATCTTCCTCGAAGATTGCCTCTTCCTCCTCCTCGGTGTAACTAAGGTTGGGATCTGCAGCAGCTGCCCTGCTGTCGAATAGCATCGCGAATCCAGTCCCCTCGGAAGGTCCGTTCTCGCGATTGAAGTCGAGGAGCAATATCCCGTCTCTCGGTGTGTAAGCTCTCAAATCCTCGGCTATGAGGCGCATCTGCTGCTCTCCATTCGCCTCGGTCCGCACGTCGATCTGCCGTACCCCTTCAGCATAGCTCTCGTCGAGCATCTCGTAGTCTGGGAGTGCCACGGGTTCGGAGTTCACGGCCTTCTCATCAGCCTCGCTAGCATCATCGCCGATCTCCCGGGTCGTTTCTACATTTGCGGTCCGCTCCGCTGACCCGCCAGAGCTGCTCACCTCTGAGACAACGTTCTCGCTACCGGCCCACATAAGAGCGATAAACATTCCAGCCATGAGTGAGACTCCTAGAGCGCACAGACCCAGCGCTATCTTCGCATATATGGACAACCGTCCCCCTATTCTGTCGGTGTCGTCCAACCTGGCTTGAAGACTTAGGTTAGCACGCCTCTAGGTTAGCGGGACCACAATTTGAGCATGTCGAGACCGAGTTTAGAAGATAGTCTCCTGGAGACGGAGAAGAAGCATGTCCACACAGACGAAGCGGAGCACGCGCTCGGTGAGGTCGTCAGCGTGCTTGCCGGGCGCATGCGCCTCGCCCTCCAGCACCTTCGCCCTGAAGACAAGCTGCAGCTTCCAGCAGAGCGAACCTAGCGCTGGTCGCTCTCAGGAAAGCCGGTCAAGCCTCCTTGTTTACAGGTCCTTAAGATAGAGTGCCGAATCGACGGCGGCAGCGTACAGCCACTCACTATCTTTACCCATGCCCCCTTTAACTCGTCACGATCCGAAACGATAGGCGTCGAGCTCATCCGCTCAACTCACCGATCTCTGCCCGACGCTATACCAGCCATGGGGGTCAAAGATCTCGGCGGAGAGTTGCAGACTTGCCACGAGCCCGCTACTGATGCCGAAAGCCCAGATGCTCACTCTGCTTTGAGCGTCAGGAGGAGATCACCCGGTTCGACTTGTGTCCCCGAAGAGACAGCGAGCCGTTCGACGGAGCCGTCGAGTGGAGACCTGATCGCGGACTCCATCTTCATCGCTTCGATGGTACCCACGTGCTGTCCCACGCTGATACGCTCGCCTTCCTCAACCGAGAGCGTCACGATGCCAGACATCGGCGCGGCGAGTTCTCCGGCATTGCTGGAGTTCGCCTTCTCGCGGATCAGAACTTCAGGCTCCAGCGACCGGTCTTGCGCGTCTATAGGGCGAGGTTGTCCGTTGAGCGTCATCAGCAGCGTCCTGATGCCGCGATCGTCGGCCTCCGCGATCGCCTCAAGCTCTATATACAACCGAACGCCGGGCTCCAGGTCGACAGTCAGCTCCTCACCGATGTTCAGCCCATACAAGAACGCTCTGGTTGGTACTATCGACACGTCTCCGTAGCGCGCCTCGGTCACCGTCCGCTCCTCGCTAGGTCCTGGCAACAGCAGCCGGTTTAGGACCATCCGGCGTTCGGGCCCGCCGATGCCTAACTTCTCGCGGTCCTCTTTGGAGATCCGCTCGTCGGACGGTGGATCCCCGCGCTCGGCAAGAGCCCGGGAGCGGAACGGCTCCGGCCAGCCGCCCGGAGGCTCTCCCAGATCGCCACGCAAAAAACCGATTACGCTGTCTGGTAGATCGTAGGCGTTCGGCTCAGCGGCGAGTTCGTCCGGCTCTACCCCAGCGGAGAGCAGGTACAGGGCGAGGTCGCCGACTACTTTACTCGTCGGTGTCACCTTTACCAGACGACCGAGCAGCGCGTCGCAACGCGCGTAGAGTCTCTCTACCTCTTCAAACCTGTTCCCGAGGCCCATCGTGAGCGCTTGCTGACGCAGGTTGGAGAGCTGTCCGCCCGGGATCTCGTGCCGGTATACGTTGCCGGTCGGCGACCGCAACCCCGCCTCGAACGGCGCGTACAGAGACCGCACCGCCTCCCAATAAGGCTCTAGATCCCCTAGAGCCTCTATGGATATCCCCGTCGCCCTCTCAGTATGGTCGGTAGCAGCGACGATAGCAGAGAGGCTCGGCTGGCTCGTCATGCCCGAGAGCGGGGCTGCGGCGCCATCTATAGCGTCGACGCCCGCCTCTATCGCCGCGAGGTAAGTGGCGAGCTGCCCGCCCGAAGTGTCGTGCGTGTGCAGCTGCACAGGAAGCCCAAACTCGCTCCTCAGCGCCTCCACGAGCCTGCGTGCGGCCGGGGCGCGCACGAGACCGGCCATGTCTTTTATACACAGCACGTGAGAGCCGGCCTCCACGAGCTCCTCGGCTAGCCGAAGATAGTAGTCCAGCGTGTAGAGCCGCTCGCCCGGGTCGGAGAGGTCGCCCGTGTAACATAGGGCACCCTCGGCGAGCGCACCCGCCTCAACAGCGGCCTCGATGGCCGGGCGCATCTGTCCTACGTCGTTGTTGGCGTCGAAGATGCGGAAGATATCGATGCCCGTCGCCCTGGCCTCGGCAACGAAAGCTCGTACCATTTCGGACGGGTATCGAGTGTAGCCGACGGCGTTCTGGCCGCGCAGGAGCATCTGCAGGCAGACGTTCGGAAGGGACTCTCGAAGCTGGTGCAGGCGCTCCCACGGGTCCTCATACAAGAAACGCAGCGCGACGTCGAAGGTTGCCCCGCCCCACACCTCGGCGCTGAGGAGCTGCGGTAGGGCGCGGGCTAGGTGCGGCGCGGCTGCAAGCATGTCGAAGGAGCGCATCCGGGTAGCGAACAGCGACTGGTGCGCATCCCGCATGGTGGTGTCGGTTACCTTGAGCGTGTTGGTCTCGCGCAGCCAGCGAGCGAAGCTCTCGGGGCCGAGCTCGTCGAGCATCTGACGGGAGCCCGCCGGCGGGCTTTCTGCCTCCCGTCCGGCCTTGGGGAGTTTGGTGCGCGGGTCTGGGACCGGGGGCGGCGGTCCGTGGGGGCGGTTGACGGTCACGTCGGCGAGCAAGGAGAGCAGGCGGCTCGCCCTGTCCGCACCGGCCGAGACAGAGGTAAGGCGAGGCCGGTCGTCTATAAACGACGTCGTCGTCCGCCCGGCCAGGAAGTCTGGGTCTGAGAGCACCGCTCCCAGGAAGGCCAGGTTCGTAGCCACGCCTCGCACCCGGAACTCGGCCAGTGCCCGTCGCGCCCGGAGTGCGGCGGCCGTCAGGTCAGGGCCGCGCGCGGTCAGCTTTACCAGGAGCGAGTCGAAGTAAGGGCTGATCTCCGCCCCCGCGTACGCGCTGCCGCCGTCGAGCCTAATACCCGCCCCGCCCGGCGACCGGTACACCGAGATGCGGCCGGTATCCGGACGGAAACCGTTCGCCGGATTCTCGGTAGTCACCCGGCACTGAAGCGCTACGCCGCGCTGCTCGATACGGTCCTGGGCCAGGCGGAGGTCGGCTAGAGTCTCACCCCCGGCGATGCGGAGCTGCGCGTGTACGAGGTCCACGTCGGTCGTCTCCTCGGTGACGGTGTGCTCCACCTGGATGCGCGGGTTCATCTCGATGAAAGCGTACCGGCCGTCCTCGCCAACGAGAAACTCGACCGTGCCGGCATTACGGTACCCCACCCGCCGGCCGAAGCGAACGGCATCCTCGCAGAGCCGGTCGCGGAGTTGCGGGTCCAGGTTAGGCGCGGGGGCGATCTCGATCACCTTCTGGTGGCGCCGCTGGACCGAGCAATCACGCTCAAACAGGTGGACGACCTCTCCGACGTCGTCAGCCAGTATCTGCACCTCGATGTGCCGGGGCCGTATGAGCGCCTGCTCCAGAAACACCGTGGCGTTGCCGAACGCGCCCTCCGCCTCGTGCATCGCCGCCTCGACGGCGTCTTTGAGGTCTTCGGGCCGCTCGACCCGGCGCAATCCCCTCCCCCCTCCTCCTCCGGCCGCCTTTACGAAGATCGGGTAGCCGATCTCCTCGGCTGCCGCGAGCGCCTCCTCCGAGCCTTCAACGGAGCCTGAGGCACCGAGGACCGGGATGCCTGCCTCGGCGGCGGTGCGTCGAGCCTGCAGCTTATCACCGGTGAGCGCGAGGACTTCGTACGACGGTCCGACGAAGACTAACCCTGCCTCCTGACAGGCTTTGGCGAACGCGGCGCTCTCGGACAGGAAGCCGTATCCCGGGTAAACAGCGTCGGCCCCGACGCGCAGCGCTGTGCTGACAAGCGTCTCCGCGTCGAGATAGGCGCGGACCGGATGTCCCGCCTCGCCGATCTCGTACGCCTCGTCCGCCTTCTGCCGATGGAGGGAGCCGCGATCGTCGGGGGTATAGACTGCGACCGTGCGGATGCCTAGCTCATGCCCCGCCCGGAAAGCGCGAATCGCGATCTCACCGCGGTTCGCGATTAGAACTTTACGCAGCTTCATGCCGTCTCCAGAGGCCGCAGCCCGCCCGACATCCTTTGCTCGGGAAGCTTGTACAAATAGCTACCTTCAAGATGAAACGTCCCTCCCCGGCTCCAATCAACAACTCGCGCCCATCGCTATCTCTACTTTAACAGCCACCCGCTCGTTCACGCTTGTACAGCTTTGAGTCAGCGGGAGAAGGGACAGGCCGAGCCGTATACGCAACTGACGCAGTTCCTCGACGAGTCCCCAAGCGCAGGTCAGATGCGCCTTCACCTACCGTCGCTCGACCAACTCCTGCGTCGTTGTCGAGTCTCGGCGCGACGGATCTCGGTAGTATCGAGCGAGGTCGACCCGCCTTGAAGAGACTCTTTCGGATCAACTCCTGGGTTGCGTTGTTCCTATACTCGCTCTCGCTTATCTAACCTCAGCCGGGAGCATGGATCTCAGGACCGAGAAAGACCTTTAGGGAGCATACGGGTTCTCACTATGAGTCAGGAAAAAGATGATGTTCGGCTCTTTTGCCGGTCATGCAGCATTATCTCAGAGTACTGCACCACCCCCTCAAACTTGGTTGGCTCCGGGTTGGCCGTTCTCAATGACAAAGGAAGCAAAGGTGCGCACCGGCGACTCGCGGTCCTTGATCGAATCAGCCACCTTCATCTCCGTGCGCCACTCCTCGGATGTGAGATCGACGCGCACGTATCCTCCTGTGCGCTCGTCAAAGAACCTGACGTGAGGGTTCTGTTCAAGATGCCCCTTGTACTTCTCAGCGTAGGACTCCCCAAGACTCGAGGTTATAGAGGTGCCGATAAACTCGGTACCAACGGTGGCCGAGTTTTCGTCCGGGTAGTAGGCCTTTAGGTCAGAGACCCACGAGCAGTGCAAGTCACCGGTTATGACGACCGGTTTGGACGGGCGGTAGTCGTCGAGGTAGCGCATGATGCGGTCACGAGCGTAGCCGTGATCGTCCCAGCCCATCATGTTGCCGTCTTCGCCGGCCTGGTAGTCGAACATGCCTATCTGGTTGCCTATTACGTTCCAGCGCGCCCCGGAGGAAGCGAGGCGATCGAGGAGCCAAGTCTCCTGCTCTTTGCCGACCATGTTACTCGCTATCTCGGGATCGGCGGTGTCGACATCGCCGCCGTTATCGGACTCGGGGTCGGGCGGGTCGCCTCGGTACTGGCGGGTGTCGAGCATGTTGAACTGGGCGAGGTCTCCGTAGTTGACGTCGCGGTAGAGAAGCAGGTTCGCCCCTCGGCGGCTTGAGGGGATGCGCTGGGCCTCAGGGGCATGTGCTCCCAGTAGGCGAAGGCGGCGGCGGTTGCCTGGTCTTCGTCTTCCAGGGCGCCTACGAAGTTGTTGTATACCTCATGGTCGTCTGGGATTACCTCCCAGGGGTGCATCGCGCGAGCAGCCTGCAGGTCGGGGTCCAGCAAGTACTCTGCGTAGGTGCTGCGGTAAGTCTCAAGGTCTGTTGGTGCGGACGTCTGCGCCATTCGCGTGGACTCAGGGTCCGGCCCATACTCGTAAATGAAGTCGCCTAGGTGAAAGACCACGTCGAGGTCCTCTTCAGCGACCGCCCGGTAGATTGGAAAGTAGCCTTCTTGAAAGTCCGAGCAAGAGACAAAGGCGAACGACATGGAGCTCAAGGAGGCGCCGGTCTCCGGCGGGGTCTTAGTACGGCCCACGGGGCTGATCTCGCTGCCCGCCTTGAAGCGGTACCAGTAGTACCTCGCCGGCTCCAGACCCGAGAGTGCTGCGTGCACCGAGTGGGCCTCTAGGGCGGGTGCGATCTCCGTCCCGCTCTGCACGACATCGCTGAAGTTCTCGTCGGACGCGATCTCCCAGCGCACCTCCACATCGTTGGGCGGCATCCCACCGCCGTTGAGTGGATCAGGCGCAAGCCGCGTCCACAGGACGACGCGGGCCGAGTAGCCATCGTGTACAGGTTCGCCCGAGGCCACTCCTAAGCTGAAGGGGTAGTCAGAGAAAGTGGGCGAGGTAAGTAGTCTGTTCCTGTTGTACGCCAAGCCTCCTCCTAGCAAGAGTCCTGCGGCGCCTACCCCACCCAGGCCCAAGAACACGCGGCGACTCATTGGCCGGCCCCTCGTTCGCCTCAATGGCCGCCCCCTCTGCTGCCTTACGAGCCGATGAAACTTGTCCACGCTATCTAGGTTCCTTCCTGCTTTCCGTTCTTACCGGGGGTGCCTTGTTTTATCAATGAGTGGGTATGGAGAGGCCGCCGTTAATAGTGGATAGAATCCACGTTAGCGCCGCTCCTAACAGTTCTTCCTGGCTTCCGCCACATCCGGCCAGAAGCAAGGCAATCAGGGAGATCGCGAGCATGCTACCCACCAGGTAATTCTACAGCTCTCCTTTTGAGGATACTCAACCCGTAATAGATATCTATTCTCGGCACCTTACCTGCGAAGGGTCTCTGAGAAACCTATGAAAATTCATATAAACGCTAGCAATAGAACGGCAGACTACAAGAGGAACCGTGCTAATCATCGAGTCAACCTCTTGCGCGAATCTTGTGAACGAGCACCGACCGTTCATCGTGCGACAGAAGCAAACAGCACCGCAAATCACTTCTAGTAGACGCCGCGGTGGCTCCTTCGTCGAACCGGCGGCAGACATACGATATGGTCCACCGCGCCTACTCTCCAGTTCGTTTCTATGTAAACCCATACCGTCGCTAAAAGCTCTTCATAGGCCCGCGGTCCAGACTTCCACATAGAGGTTGCGAGCAAGGAGGTGAACTTTGGAGAAACTAGAACCACAGATCGAAAGCGCCGAGAAGGGCGACCGCAAGACCGCCCCCTCCAACAAGAATTTACGAAGATTAGTCTTAGGATTGCTCATCTTCGTTCTCTTAGGGGTCGGGGGATGGGCGGCTAGCACACTAGTGTTCCCCAACTTTACAGGTCTTGGCGGGTTGATCGAGTCTGATCTTACCGCTCGTGGTGATGAATACGTACGGCTCGATCAGACCCCATCGGATCTGGTCTCCGGTTTGATAGCTGTCGAGGACAAGCGTTTCTACACGCACGACGGCACCGACTGGATCCGGGTTGGTGGCGCACTCTGGGCCAATGCGAAGGCGCAACGGGTGGTGGAGGGCGGCAGCACGATAACCGAGCAACTGGTGGACAACACTGTTCTCCGAGATCAACAGAAAAGCCTACCGAGAAAGATTCAGGCAATGCTACTCACACGATGGGTGGAGCACGCTTACACCAAGAATCAGATCTTAGAGTATTACCTGAATGCGGTCTACTATGGTCCGGACTCCTACGGTATAGATGCAGCTTCTAGAAGATATTTTGGGCAGCCTCCTTCGAGGCTAGACCCGATGCAGCAGCACTTCTTGGCCGGTGTCGTTCAGGGCCCGGCCTTGTACGACCCCTCCTCTCAGTGTTCAGCAGCTCGAACACGCCTCGACGCGGTCATCGACGCGCGATTGAGTGCTCAAACCCTCTCGGCAGCCGAAGCTGAAGATCTAAAAGCAACGTCCCTCGTCCATGTCGGCGGCACCTGCCGAGCATAGGGGTTGACTCCAAACGTGACTTTGACCACCTGTGAACGCAAGGGATAAGGTACGCCCGCCGCCGCAACCGGCTAACAAGCTCGCCATGATGACTCGAGATCTGGCCTCGCTGGCATTACCATTCGGCGAGCGCGTCTGACTGCACGCCCTGGTGTTGCTCGCCGGCATGACCGCAAACTCTGGATAAGAGAACCGCTTGCTCCGCCCTGCGAGTGCTGGGTGTAGATCAAGAGAAGCGTGGTTCCGTCGTTGTTGTTAGACCTGGCTAGCGTCGTCTCGGGTGAGTGGACTGTTTAGCAACGAGTTGTAACCAGTCGCATAGATGCCCACGCCTATCAGCATGGTCACGGTGGAGACGGGGAAAACAAATCGTGCCAGGGAGGACAAAAGGCCCTCGTCCAGACCCTGTGGATGCGCCCAAAGCGTCAAAACGAGAGAAGAAACGCCGACGGTAAACGGGGTCAGGGCCGCCTGGGCAGGATCGAAGGG
>DASQMR010000140.1:0-5742 GCA_035645375.1 Rubrobacteraceae bacterium | reverse complement strand
GTCGGCTCGTCGCATCCTGGGGCTGGAGTAGGTCCCAAGGGTTGGGCTGTTCGCCCATTAAAGCGGTACGCGAGCTGGGTTCAGAACGTCGTGAGACAGTTCGGTCCCTATCTTCCGTGGGCGTTGGAGATTTGAGAGGAGTGACTCCTAGTACGAGAGGACCGGAGTGAACGAACCTCTAGTGCACCGGTTGTCCTGCCAAGGGCACCGCCGGGTAGCTATGTTCGGAAGGGATAACCGCTGAAAGCATCTAAGCGGGAAGCTCGCCTCGAGATAAGATCTCCCATCCCCATGAGGGAGTAAGACTCCTGGTAGACCACCAGGTTGATAGGCCACAGGTGTAAGCACGGCGACGTGTTCAGCCGAGTGGTACTAATAGGTCGAGGGCTTGATGGTTTTTCGCACTATGCAGTTTTCAAAGGTCAGGCGCGGCTGTGTCGGACGCCTTTACAACTGAATACGCTAATCCTTTTTGAAAGGGTGACGATGGCGGTGGGGATACACCTCTTCCCATTCCGAACAGAGAAGTTAAGCCCGCCTGCGCCGATGGTACTGCGGGGTCTCCCCGTGGGAGAGTAGGTCGTTGCCCATCTTTTTACGTCTAGCTCGTTGACACTTTGGGTCGGGCACGTTTCACGTCTAACGAACGAGCTTGTTGCTCCTTGCCCGCAATCCGCCCGTGTCTTTACCCGCATTTGATACACAAGAGACTATTGCTTGTGCTCAACAGAGGTTCTGAACGTGCCTGTGTCAGTAGCTTGCATTTCTTCATCCATACTACGTTGTTTGACCGTCAGTAGAGAACATCGAGCCAGGAGAAACGAGCAGCTAGGATCGCTCCTGTTGGTAGGGCGTCCCATTTTAGCGTCGTCGGAGCGAGCTGAAGAGCTTCCCGGGAGCTAGGAAGAGGCTAATGGACAGAAGGGCAGGAGCGCAGAGGAGACCGGCGAGCCTCTCGGTGGGAAAAGGATCTCTGTTCGGATGGCTGAGAGTGGCGGGCGCTAGATGTCCGCTGAGATCACTATCAAAGCGCTAAAGGAGTGAGTGAAGGCGGCATTCACGGTTGTGTAAAGGGTTACTGCGCTTAACGGCTGGGTGCGGGTGCCGTCCCGCGATTGCCACAGAACAGGTATAGGTAGTGGTCAGGGCGTAGATACCTAACCCAAGGACAGTACCTATCAGCATGATCGGACCACCGGTTTGCCACCAGAGGGTTAGAGAGCCGCTGCGCGTTGCCAGCAAGGTAACGTCGGAGAGCGCGCCGAACAATCCGGGAGCCAGGAGTCCCAGACCGAGGGCCTGTTGCGGCAGCGAGAGACCGCGTGGCGCAAGATACGGCAGTACGAACTCGTAATAGGCAACCCCGATACCTACAAACAGTGAGAGCAAGGCAGCGTGCACTAGCAAGGACGTGCTGCCAACACTCGCATCTAAGACCAATAACCGATCTAGCGGCGAGTAGGGGGCGCGGAAAGCATAGGATCTGCCCAGGAGGTCGGCTACGGTAGTCGTGGCCGACCAGGTCGCGGCGAGCGCGGTGGTCCCTGCGAAGCCTCCGAGCAGCACCGCGACCGTTGCCCAGCGACGGGACGGTTCGGCTGAGCGCCGGGGGAGGGTGCGTGAACCCCACCAGATCATCAGCAGTGGTAGTCCGACCGCGAGCGGCAACAGCCAGAGCAGGCGGAGCGTCAACGCGGGCGGATGGATTCGCTCGAGAATCTGAGGGCCGAAGGTGGCGCCGAGTGCCAGAAAAACTGCTATGTACACGGAGGACCCGGCGAGGTGTGCAGTCAGGAAGCGCAAGTAAGGGACTCGGAAGAGTCCGCATGCGACGACCGTAGTACATACTGTCCGAAGCGATCTACTAGAGGACGTCCGCCCCGCCGAACTATCGCGTAGAGGCCGCTGGCGCCGATCGCCGACGAAAGCGTTAGCAGACCAAAGAGAAGCACTAGTTGCGATGGCGACCGATCTGCGCCTACATAGGCGATCATAAGGTCAGTGGGAATTGGCATGGGGATCCCTAGCTCCTCGACGATGATCGCCAGAAGAACCGCTACCAAGCTGTGTTGCGCTAACGAACCTAGCATATCTACCTTGGCGCAAGATTAGCATGTTTCCAGGCGAGAACGTAAGGCGTATCGGTCCGTATATAATGGTCCGTCGATGGTTGAGTTGCAACGCGGCGCGCTAGTTGTGTTTATCTCCGATTCTCACATTGGTGGGGATCCCGGCTGTGATGGTTTCGAATCGCCGGCGGAGCTTCAAGCCCTCTTCCAGGATTTGGCCGGGTACCAGGATGGACCGGTCGAGCTGGTGTTGGCGGGAGACTTCTTCGATTTTCTGCAGATAAGCGAGACGCCGGACGGGTCGAACAGGGCGTCTCTGACGCTCGACCGCCACGAGTACCGGGACATGTTCGAGGCGCTCCGAAAGTTCAACGGGGGGAAAGAGAGGCGTGTTATCTACCTGCCCGGCAACCACGACGCGGAGGCCTGGTGGAACCCGGAGATCCAAAAGACCTTGCGCGAGAGGGGGTTGGTAGACGAGTTTGCTTTCTCTTATTCAACTTGCTTTGTAGCGGGAGAGAAGCGTTGGAGAGTCTATTGTGAGCACGGGAATCAGTTCGACGCCGCGAACACTATCGAAGATTACGAGGATCGTCTAGATACGCCGCTGGGTCACCATGTAGTTATGGACTTCACCCGGCGCGTCGCGCCCTTTGGGGAGGTAGCCCGGGGGTTGGACATGTCGGAGATAAAGAATGTCTACCCGCTGGTGGCGATACCGAAGTGGATAGCAAGCCGCTACTTCTACAACGCTATCAGCATGGTAGCCGCATACCTGCTCGCGCCGATCCTCTTGGCTTACGCGATCTATCGAGTTGTTGCCTACGTCGTGGCGGTAGCAGAGAACGACCCGGTTCGTTTCTTCGGGAGCTACCAGGAGTTGCCCAGATTACACGAGATGTTTATTGACATCGGGATCTTCGCGTTTCTGACCCTGCTAATATTTGCTATCTTTTTTTTCGTCGTCAGGCGCGCGGTACGACGCGCTCTCGCCGCCGCGGATCCCGAGAAGAAGAAGCACTATTCTCCCGCTGAAGCTTCGGAGAACAGAGTTCGCGAGATCCTACAGGGCGGCGCTGCGCCGCCGATGGGGCGTTCGGTGGAGGACGAGACTATGGATGTCTTCGTCTCTGGGCACACACACTTGCCCTCCCTTTTCGAGCTAGAGAGGTCCAACGGGGAACGACGACGCGTTGCGGTTAACTCTGGGTGCTGGTTGCGCCAGCTTCAGCCTGTCTCGCCTCGTCTCAAGGGTCCGCCGGTCTTCGTGTCGAAGTTCGTGCTGACTCATGTGCGAGTCTATGTGAAGGACTCTTCTCTGCACGTGGAGCTCTGGGATCATCCCAAGCCCGCCGAGCAGCACCTGACCCGCACAGAACGCCTCCTCTCCTGGAATCGCAGACCGCCTCAGCCGTCCGCAAGCCCGAAGCATCTGCGGGCCTCCTCCATCCTATAGCCGTGTATAGGCGAGAGGGTTAGGGTAAGGTGTAGGTTGTTGCGGTTGTCCTTGAATCCCAAAATTAAGAGTTAAGGAGTGAGCATGGCTAACAGCGAGTTGGATCAGGAGTTTGTCGAGAAGCAGCGTCAACGTTTGCAGGAGATAAAGGCCGAGCTGGAGCGGATGGTACGAGGCCTGGAAGAAGACCAGCAGCACCGGGCTGAGGAGGAAGGGGACTTTACCCAGCATGACTCGGGAGATATGAGCCAATCATTGTTCAATCGGGAGCTAGACGCCACCGTCGAACAGACTATGGAGAAGCGTCTGGAGGCTGTGGAGCGAGCCTTGCAGAAGGTGGAAGAGAGGACCTACGGCCTCTGCGACGACACCGGAGAGGCTATCCCTAAGGGGAGGCTGGAAGCGATGCCGGAGGCGATCTATACCGTCGAGGCACAGCAGCGTCGAGAGAGGGAGCGCCGCCCGCCGGTCTAGCCCCTCCGGGCGGTATAATCTGGGTATGGAGAGATACCCTTACGGAGACGAGGCCCGAGAGCGGGAGCCTCTATTCCGCAGCGACCTGGAAACTCATACAGAAGTACCGAGTTACGAGCCCATAAGGCCGGAGGGCGGGCTGTGGCGTACGGTGAAACGCCTGTTGGCCCCGCTTGCAGCTATTGGTTTCCTGCTATTCAAGTTCAAGGGGCTCCTGCTCCTCTTGCTCAAGGTAAAGTTCGTCGGGACGGCGCTGACGATGTTGTTGAGTATCGGGGCCTATGCTCTGCTGTTCCCGGTGTGGTTCGCAGTCGGGGTTGTGGTCCTGATCTGGGTTCACGAGATGGGGCACGTCTTGCAGTTAAAGAGGGAGGGCATCAAGGCATCCGCTCCGATGTTCATTCCGTTTCTCGGGGCGTTTGTAGCGATGAAAGAGATGCCGAAGAACGCGCTAGTCGAGGCCCGGGTCGGGCTCGCGGGGCCGGTGTTGGGGACTCTCGGCGGAGTCGCTACCCTTGGGCTATATGCCGGCACGGGTAACGAGTTGTTTTTAGGTCTCGCTTACGTCAACTTTCTCATCAACCTGTTCAACCTGGCGCCAATACTGCCGCTTGACGGAGGTCGGACCGTGGGGGCGTTGTCGCCCGTGTTTCAGTTGCTCGGTATGGGGCTCATGGTTGTGCTCTTCTTCGTGGCGCCGATTATTGCCATCGTCGCGCTGCTCGGGTTGCCCGAGGTATGGCGTCGCTGGAAGACGCGTCACACCCCGGAGGGACAGGCGTACTACGGGATTCCGCTTCGCTACCGGCTCGGGGTCGGCGCGGTGTACCTGGGTCTCATCGTGGTGTTGGGCTTACTCACGGGGATCACGTTTGTGCCCAACCCCGGGGACGCTACCCCCGGGCTCGCTTGAGAACGATCCTCTATACGGGCAAGGGAGGCGTCGGAAAGACGAGCGTAGCGGCTGCGACTGCCCTCAAGGCGGCGAAGGCCGGCAAGAAGGTACTCGTAATGAGCACCGATCCCGCACACTCGCTCTCTGACGCGTTCGATGCGGAGGTCGGGCCGGATCCCAAGGAGATGGCTACCGGGCTCGTCGCTCAAGAGATGGATCAGGGGGCGATGCTTGAGGAGTACTGGGCGGAGATCCGGGAGTATCTGACCGCGCTCTACGAGTGGCAGGGGACCGACTCGCTGACCGCTGAAGAGCTGGCGATGCTACCAGGTATAGATGAGTTGTTCGGTCTTTTGATGGTGCGTCGGCACCACGATGAGGGACTGTACGACGCCCTGATCCTGGACGCAGCTCCAACCGGTGAGACGCTTAGGCTGTTGAGCCTGCCGGAGCAGATCAGCTGGTACGTCGAGAAGATCTTTCCGGTTCAACGACGGGCGGCGAAGGTGGTCCGCCCTTTTGCGCGGAGGGCGCGGGTGAGCTCGCTACCGCCGCTCCCCGAAGACAGCTTCTTCGGGGCGCTGAAGCGGCTCTACGAGGCGATCGTCGGGGTTGAAGACATTCTTACCGATCGTGAGAACGCCTCGGTGCGCCTCGTCGCGAACGCGGAGAAGATGGTAATCGCTGAGGCGAGGCGCGCGTACACGTACTTGAATCTCTACGATTACCCCGTGGACGCCATTATCGTAAACCGCCTCTTGCCTGACGAGGTCTCAGATCCTTTCTTTGATAAGTGGCGGGAGGCTCAGAAGCGGCATCTCGAGGTTATAGAGGAGTCGTTCTCGCCG
>DASQMR010000139.1:0-3128 GCA_035645375.1 Rubrobacteraceae bacterium | reverse complement strand
GTTCGGGTGCGCCTGCGGTACGTAGAGCTTTGTGGTGAGCAGCGCTTCGGTTGCAATCACCCTCTGAGGAGTGTAATCGATCCTTTCCCTACATACAGATTAGATCGCTCGGTTCCGTGGTCGATTAGCGGGACATTCGTGCTGCGCTTAGACGCGGAGGCCGATCTGTCTCTTTGAGCCTGTACCGGTTCTACAATAGCGGTTCCCTTTTGTATCCGGCCTCTGAAAGAGAGCTTGAGCGGCTGGGATTTTCGGGACTCACGTATTAAAGTAGACGACAACCCTGCCGCAGTCAGGAAGACGTTGAATTGTAGCTCAGCATGTCTTGTAGGTCGTGAGTTAAACAACGGCTCAAATGTGTACCACTTCTAGCTCGGTACCTTCGTCAGTGAGTAGAGCGCGGAATGTTAAGGTATGTGTTGTAAATTCGTAACTACTTCGAGGTGTCGATGAGACATTACAACCCCAATCGGCAGTAAGGGCACCATCGCGGTCGGCGAAAATTCTTAGGCGCATCATCTTGTAGATTCGGTTCCTCTCTTCTGGGGAAAGTTCGGCCAATCCCCGTGGCATGAGGGAGGCATAATGCAAGATGACAACGTCTTTATCTAGCTTGAGGTCTTCTAGCGTGCAAGTCTGAAGCGGGCGGCGTCGAGTTGGTCTCTACCGTGGCGCGGGCCTCTTTTGGCTCAGTACTTTTAAATCCGAACTGCGCCGTCGTTGTGTCCCCGTCCAAGCGCAAGTCGAGAAGGCGTTCTCGCTTGCGGTACATGTCGAAGACCTTCTTATGCTGTGTAACTTCATCGTCTCCCGCAGGCGACTGTCACTCTCATACTATGAATAACCATAGCTTCGTCACAGGCTGTTCATAGTCCAGGACGCTAGTCTTTAAAACGAATAAGGAAACGGACAATCGAGAAAGGACAGAGAGAATGAAGAAGATCACTGTACTGATGGCGATGCTGGCGCTGATGACGTTTGCTGCGGTCCCGGCCTTCGCCTATGAGATAGAGGTAGATGAAGGCGACGTAACGATTACGAACACCTTCACCATCGATGACAGTATCTACCAGAACGGTGGAGCGAGCATCGCGTTCGGCGACGGGAATGAAAGCTTCCTGTCCGTCTCCGGCTCCCAGAACGCTGTAATCGGCATCGACGGTGACGGAAACGAAGTAGAGGTCGAGCAGTCGCTTGAACAGAGCGCCTTCAGCCCTGAGGTATCGACTGATCTCACCCAGGAAGTTGCGCAGGCTTGGTACTACTACCCCTGGTGGCTCTAGGCTCCAAGAGCCTTGGATAAGTAGTTCACCAAGCCAGGAAAGAGGGTCGGAGCATGAGCTCCTGTTGGCTCGGTGCTCTCGTCACGGAACCGTGTCAGCATCGTATGCGCTCCTACGTCATCAGATAAGGCGCTACTTCTTCCTCCTCGATCTAGCGATTCTGTTCGGATAAATGTCGGCCACAGGATTGATGGCCTCCAACAGCGGTTCCACGACGAGCGACGGCTCCGAACGTCATGAGACTTGCCCGAAGGGATCGACGCAACTACTCTGTGCTTATCTCGCTATGATGACGGGTTCTGTCTACAACAGCGGGAGAAAGGATTCACGAGCGATGTCGGACATCACGAGGAGCCAGGAGTTCACCCGCGAGGAGGTAGGGCTTGCCCTGAGGAACCATGGGATGCATCTTGAAGGGCTGCGCTACCCCGTAACCCCCATCGGCATGCACTACCTCCTCATTCACTTCGACATTCCTTTCATCGATCCGACCGCCTACGAGCTACCCATCGAGGGCAGTGTCAGCAGCTCGCTGCGTCTCACGCTCAACGAGATAAAGGCGCGTCCTGCGGTCACCACACAGGTGATGATGGAATGCTCCGGCAACGGCCGGGCAGGCTTGCACCCGCGTGCGATCTCCGCTCCCTGGCAAGACGAGGCAGTCGGATGCGCCGAGTGGACAGGCACGCCGCTCGCTCCCATCCTCGAAGAAGCAGGGGTGTTGGACGAGGCGGTCGAGATCGTTTTTACGGGCCACGACCGCGGCATCGACGACGGAGTAGAGCACTACTACGAGCGAAGCCTCCCCGTAGAGGAGGCCTTGCGCGAAGAGATGCTGCTCGCCTACGGGATGAACAACCAACCGCTTCCCCCTCAGCACGGCGCACCCTTGAGGCTCATCGTGCCCGACTGGTACGGGATGGCATCGGTGAAGTGGCTCAAGGGGATCACCGTGCTAAACGAGCCGTTCGACGGCATCCAACAAACGGCCAAGTACCAGTACAAGTCCTCAAAGGAGGACCCTGGAACCCCGATTACTCACAAGACCCCCCACGCCTTGATGATACCTCCAGGCCTCCCAGACTACCTCTCCCGAACCCGACACTTGAAGCCAGGCCGCGTATCCATACAGGGCCGCGCGTGGTCCGGGCGAAGCCCAGTAGAAAGAGTAGAGTTCAGCTCCGACGGCGGGCTTACCTGGGAGGATGCCTCGCTCGGCGAGCAGGCAGGAAAATACGGGTGGGCCGGTTGGTCCTACGAGTGGGAGGCGCGGGAACCGGGCGAGTACGAGTTATGCGTCCGGGCTACCGATGCCGCCGGGGACGCGCAACCACTAGCCCCCGAGGAGTCCTGGAACTACGGCGGATATCAGAACAACGCCGTCCAGCGCGTGCACGTTCTCGTCGAGTAGCCACTATGCCAACTCTAAAAGGGACCGTAGCGAGCCTGCGCTAACCTTTGCCGCAAGCTCGCGGTCCTAGCCCCGTTCCGAACCCACGATAGCGGCGTAGAGATCGAGGCGGTTCACGATGCCGACTACCCTTCCGTTCTCGGTGACGACGACGCTAGAGACCCCGTCGTGGACCATCTTGTGGGCGACGACGACCTCGCTCTTGTCCACCTCTATCTGTGAAACCTTTGTGGTCATCACCTCGCTCACCGGTCTCTCGGCCGCTTCGGCGAAGTAGCCTATCCAACTATCCCCTGCCTCGGAGACGAAAGAGACGTCCTGCATAATCTTTAGATAGTCAGGCAACGCGGAGGCCAGGAGGTGCGCGTCGCTCACGAAGCCGACCAGAAGTCCCTCCTCGTCAACCACCGGAACGCCGGGGACGTTGTTCTCCA
>DASQMR010000138.1:0-4704 GCA_035645375.1 Rubrobacteraceae bacterium | reverse complement strand
GACCTCGACCGGGTGGGCGCCTGGCTGATGGTGCACGGCATGGTCAACGCCGTGCCCGGCTTCGTCCAGACCACGAACGTGATAAACGGCTTCTCGGACCTGATATTGGAGCTCTACGGTCCGGATGCTGGCACGCACGCGCGTATGGCACCAGGCTTGGCAACGCTACCGCTAGGGGTGCCGGTCACCATCGCGGCTGAGGTAGCTATCAGCAGCTAGTAGGCGAACTCCCAAGAGTTAACCCAGGAAGATCTCGGTTCCCGAGAACTTACCGAATAGGCAACTGAGTTTCCGAGAACTCTTAACACCGGAAGCTCCGTTTCCGAGAAAACGTCACACCGGAATCCCGAGTGGGTATTACGAGTAATACCCCGCAGACTTCCCATAGAACCGAGGTAGAGAGGCCGGTTATAGTTAAGATGCGGATTATGGACGCTGTGTCAGTCCCTGTTCTTCTTCAGCCGAGATAGTGGTCGGTTTTCAAAGGGCTTCTAGCACAGGGTGTTCGGGAGGTGTGAAGCGCTAAAAACATGACGACAGGAAAAGACAGAACCACAGAAGGGGGTGGAGGAGAAACTCCCAAAGAAAGAGATATCCGCCATATGAATGACCTTCTCCAGGAACTTAGAGTAGTCCTGCCGGGAGTGCAAGTGACCTTTGCCTTCTTGCTGACGGTGGCCTTCACCAATCGATTCGCGGAAGCTACTACACTACAACGAGGCGTCTACTTCACAGCTCTCTTATCGACGGCGTTGGCGACGGCTTTCTTCATAGCGCCGACGATTCAGCATCGAATCTTGTGGCGTCAGGGGGCAAGAGCCAGAAGGATCCGGATAGCCAATAGCCTGCTTATCGCGGGCGCCGTCTTGCTCGCCGTAGCAGTGAGTTGCGTGGTCTTTCTGGTTGCCGACGTCGTGTATGGGGGAGTCTCGGCTATCGTGGCCACTGCCGCTATGGTGGCGGTGTTTGTCGGGCTATGGTTTCTATTACCACTTTACCAGCGAGTACGAAGCTAATCATATGTACGAGTGCTTTACTGATCTTGGCTGAAAGGAAGTTTCCGAGAAGACCTCTTAGCGGCAACCCGCTGAATAGAGATAATCGATAATCGGATTCTCCCTGCTACTTCCTCTGTAGGCATAAGTGCTTAGTAATAGATGATCTATATAGGTCATGCGCTATCCGCTCCTGATACCTTAGAGTATCGATCAGCCCAGGGTAGCCTAGATTATCCCCTCCCACAAAAAGCCTGCCCGGCTCTTCTCTTAGAAAGAGAAGCAGGAAGGAGTGAGAGAATGGTGAAGATTATTGAGCGTGTCGCCGAGCACTATGACACCCAGGAGATGGAGTTCGGTAGGACTTACATCTGGTGTCCCGAGAGCGTGGTTTTGGAGTGTAAGTGCGGAAAGAGAATGACCCTAACCAGGTCGGAGCTCATCAAGAACAAGCCCGCCTGCGAATGTGGCACGGACAACACGGCTAGCGTCCGAGAAGAGGTGATCCTCAAGAAGCTAGTGGATGAGGATTATGAGGCCCATCACCATCCGTGGCGCTACTGGCACACCACTAGGGATACTGGCATACCCTTTTAACACTCACGCACGAGGCGCGTTTTCCAATTAGCGGGAGAAAAGACGATGCAGTTAGAGGATAGGCAGGTTGGTACGAGGGTACGGGTGCAACTGGATTACAGAAAGCAGCATCGGCGAGGGGCGGTCGGGACGATAGAGAAGCGCTATGGAATCCCCGGGTACACGACGTTTGAGGTTTTGTTCGCCGACGGGCGTAGGGAAGTGTTCTGGGATCACCAGCTAGAGGAAGCAAAGGAGACATCGTCCAAGAGGTGGTGGGTCTTCTGGTAGCAAGAGGAAGCAAGCTAGTGACGCTTGCTTTTTGAAGTTTGGGGCCACGACTTGCTTAGGCTTCGGTCTATCCTAGTTTTTGCCTTTGGGTTTCCGAGAAGACCTCTTAGCGGCAACCCGGTGAATAGAGCTCTCTTGGCGGCTTTGCACGCCGCCTGGCTGATGGTACCGTATCGCCTAAGCAGGCGCTGAAGTGGGGTGGGAGTGCCCTCCTTGGAGGGATGCTCGCCTCTATTCCGGAGGTAGCTTTGGCCAACCACAATAAGACGGGACACGGAGGTGGAGGCAAGCGCCCGGCGGGGGAGCGAGGCCAGATCGCGGTCTATGGCAGCTCTCCGCTGGTCGGTACCCCCCTCAACATGACCGTGGACGAGGACCGGCGTTTCTGGTGGACGGACGTCACCACGAAGGGCCTCGGTAGCATCGAGCCGCTCTCTGCCGACCCGGAGTCTACCATTCGCCTCACCGACCTCCCGAATGGGAGCCTACCGATGCAGCCCCGCGTCGGCCCTGGCGGTACGATTTGGTACACGGACGCCGGGCGCAACGGCTTTGGCCGGATCGACGCCGGGGCTCCCGACCCCGCTGCGACGCTCGAGTTCTTTACCACAGACGGGATGCCGCCGCTGCTCGGCCTGGCCCCATTCGGGCCCGACGGGCGGTTTTGGTTCGGAAGCCGCACGGCGAGCATCGTCGGCTGCTTCGATCCAGCAAGCGACGACCCCGCCCAAAGCGCGAAGATCTTCGAGTCGTCCGCCCTGAGCGGCGTCACGGGACTCTATCCTGGCCCGGACGACCACATCTGGATCGCTAACGTCGGCGCCGACTCAATCGCCAGGATCGATCCGCTCGCGCCCGACCCGGGCGCGACGATCGAGGTGTTCCCAAGGCCACCCGGGGGGATCCACCCGCGAGCCATTAGGGTGGGTCCCGATAAGAAGTTGTGGTTCTCCCAGCGCGACCCGGATGCGCTTCTACGGCTCGATCCGCTCGCACCCGACTGGACGCAGACCATCGAGACCGTGTGCGGGCCCGATGTCGTCGACGAGCCCGACGGACTATGCCCGGGACCGGATGGTCACCTCTGGTTTTGCAACGCGGGGAACAACTCGATCGGGCGGCTTGACGCCAGGGCTCCCGACCCCGCGTCAACGCTCGTTTTCTACACGGCCTCCGATGTCCGTACGCCCTTCGACCTGCAGAACGTGGGTGGTTACATGGTGTTCACGAACCGCGAAAGCGGGATCGGGCGGATTCTCGCCTCCGTCCGGGGGGCAGCGTTTGCTCGATATTGAGCGCCTTGAAGTTGGCATGAGATATCGGTAGGAACGATACGGCTGGAGCTTCTACGTTTCTTCCCTATACTTTCTAGCCAGTGAGCTGAAGGGCTGTGGCGGCATAGCTCCAGCCCTTTTTTCATGCCCTGCGGCCTGCTGAATTTCCGAGAACCCCTAACACCGGAAGCTAGGTTTCCGAGAAGACCTCTTGTCGGCAATTGGATGAATAGAGGTAGCTCTCTCTGGGGGCTATGTCTGCCTCGATAGCCTCTCGTGTGATACATCGTATAGGACAAACATCCTATATCTACTACTTAGTTAACTATGTTAAGTTACACCTCGTTGCAGCCCACTGGGGGGTGCGCGAGAAGGAGGTTGTGCGTGAGGCGCATAATTGTGTTTGTGATGGTAGTGGCCTTGGCAGTAGTCATGGCTGTCCCGGCGTTCGCGGCGAGTGAGACGGGTAATTGTGTTGGGAAATTCGCGAGCCAGCTAAACCAAGGTGGGAAGAACGCTGGGTCTCCCGGGGTAGGCGGCAAGCTTGTCGCGGAGGATGCACAAGCGGGCGGCGTTGATGAGACTGCTACGAACTGCGAAGGCTAACTGCGGCGCCTAGCAACTACGCCAGTGGGGACCTGTTAGTACCCATAGGTAAGACAGAGGGAGGGCCGGAGGTTCTAACACCGGCCCTCTTCTTCTGCCTGTGAGTTTCCGAAAATTTAGTACACCGGAAGCTCAGTTTCCGAGAACACGCCTTAGCGGCAATCGGGTGAATAGGGGCTATCTCCCCTCACTCGGGTTGTGTTGCTCTTCTCTTCTGCCGTATGATCTCTTAGTTACTAGTAGCGCACAGACCTAGGTGGTGCATACAAGGAGGAGAGTATGGTTACGCACAACACGGAGGTTGTGGTTGGCCCGGGCGAGGGAAAGACTTTTTCTGGTCGTGGTGGCGGTTACACCTTGGTGACAAAGGCAACCGACGAAGAGACGCGCGGTGCCTATGCCTTCCAAGAGATGACGGTAGCGCCCGGTTTTCCTTGGATACCACCACACATCCACCATAACGAGGACGAAGCGATATACGTGCTGGAAGGGGAGTGTACGGTCCGAGTCGGCGAGCGTACCCAAACACTCGCTCCGGGAACATTCGTTCTGATGCCCAGAGGCATCGTTCATACCTTCTCTAACCCAGGGACGGTGGCCGCTAGGGTGATCGTCATCAGTTCGCCGGGGGCCGTGATACGTTACTTTGAAGAAGCCGCCGAGCTTACGAACGCCTCACCAACGGGGCAACCTGACATGGACCAGCTTGCAGCGCTCGCCGGTAGATACGGCGTCGAGTTCGTGTCGCCCTCCGCTTAGGCAAGACACACTACACCTTAGTGGATATTTAGCGGCTGGTATTACTAGTAATACTCAGCAGACTTCTCTTAGCCCCGGTCCTATAGGGACATGCGACCGGGGCGCTGCTTGGTTTCCGAGAATCCTGTATAGCGGCAACTCGACCTAAGTAGCCCCGGTCGCCTACTCGTAAGACTACCCATATGTAGGGCTTTCGAGCAGGA
>DASQMR010000137.1:0-2716 GCA_035645375.1 Rubrobacteraceae bacterium | reverse complement strand
CGCCGTCAGCTCGACCAGCGCAGCCGCGCCTAGCTGTTCCAGCAGCCGGGCCGCCAGCTCGTCGGTGACCGTCGGCGGCGTCTGGCTCATCGCTTCTGCGTACGCCATCACGTCGCGCTCCAGCGGCGTGAACACGTCCGAATCGCGCCACCGCGGCACCTCGCGCGCCTTCTCCAGGTCGAGGTTCTCGTTGTGCGCCTGGAAATAGTTGAAGTCGAGACACCAGGTGCAACCGACCAGCGACGCGACGGCCATGTGGGCAAACGACTTCAGGTTCTCGTCACACGTGTCCCACTTCTGGACCTTGTTGCCGATCGCGAAGCTGGCCTTCAGCACCTTAGGGTTGTGCCAGTACACCCCGAGCGGCGTCGGCACCTGTCCCATCATCTTTGTGGCCATTCGCTTCATCAGCGCCCCCTTGATGCCGGTGATCTCGGCCGGCGGGATCCGGGTGTTGCTGGTCATGTCTCCTCCTTTGTCGGTGGTTCTGAACATGGAGACACCGGACGCGAGTCGGATGTGACAGGCCGCGGCGATATCCTCGCCAGCCGTGGCTGACGCAGAGTTCCGATACGCAGACCCCCTCTCGGCCGGCCCGACGACACGCCGTACCGCCTCAACCTCGTCGCCCAAAGTGCGCAGGACCCGGCGATACGCCTCTAGCATCTCGACGTAGAGTGCCGCCTCCTCGGCATATTCGGAGGGTGGCGAGATGACCGGCCACCAGTCGGCAATGCCTTCGTAGAATTCAGTCTCGATCGACCTCCGCTTCGTCTACGCCACCCCTCACTTTAGCCTCTATCCACAGAATTGCCGATAAGGATTCTTCTCGGAAACTCCGAGGGTATGAAGGGTGTTGGCTTGCCTTCACATGCACTCATACCCCCTCCTGCAAAACGCCGCTAATCTGCAGAGGCTGTCCGGACTCAGGCCCGCCTCTACGATCAACGCTTCCTACCCGCCGCGTGCCCTAAAGAGCGAAGGTGGTCAAGACGCTACTCTGGTAGAAGGCGTCGGGCAGCCTCGTGGCCAGGGCATGGATTGCCTTGAAGCCGGTGCAGTGGGTAGGCACCAGCACTCCCGGATCGAAGGCGGCCAGGGCCTCCACGGTCTCCGGGATGATCGGCTCGAAGGCCGGACCTCCCAGGTGGAAGCCGCCAACGACCGCATAGACCTCGCTTATACCGGTTATCTTCCTGGCGTAGCGCACGATATTGACGATTCCGGAGTGCCCGCAGCCCGTCAGGATCACCAACCCCTTGTCCCGTACGTTTACCAGGAGCGCTTGGTCGTCGAGGATGAGGGGGTCGGGGACCCACTCCCCGCCCTTGAGAGCCTGCTGACCTGGCATGCCGCGCTCGAAGGGCGTGGTCCGGTTCACTTCGCCGGTGATGAGCAGCGAGCCGTCGAGCAGGAACGAAGGCCTCTCATCCTCGACGATCTCGAAGCCAGCACCCTCAAGTGCTCCCTTGCTCGTGGTCGGTAGCTCGAACGGTTCACGGCCCGGGAAGGCGAGGCGCCTCATGTTCCAGAACTCGGGATGGATTAGCACGGGGAGGTTCGTACGCCCGACAGCTTGCGCGAGGCCGTCCATTCCGGTTGTATGATCGAAGTGGCCGTGGCTCAAGACTACCGCCTCAATGTCACCGGGTGAGAGGTCCATCCGGCTCATGTTCTCCACGAGACCTTTGGAGATACCCCCGGTGTCGAAGAGCACCCGGTGCTTGCGCCCGTCCTTTATAGCGACGACGAGCGCCCCGAAGCCGTGCTGGACGACTGGCTGGTCGACGACGAGTCCCCCTTCCATGAAGGGGGTAGGTACGTTCAAGAGGTGCGGGCCGAAGGGCGGCCGTTTAGCGGGTCCCTCGCTTACGAGGAGCCCGTCGAAGAGATTGTCGGCCAAGATCGTGATCTCGATGGAATCGACGGGTTCGGGGGCTATATGCTGCACGCTCATCCCCTCTTTTGCCCGCTTTCCCCGGCGGGTTGCCTGCTACACTCAGACAATGACCTCGAACAACGAAGCAGTCAAGGGCTAGGGAGCTGCCCCTCTGGCCTTATTCACCAGATTACCGCTAAGAGGTCTTCTCGGAAACTTTTATCCATGATCCTGCATACCAGGGCCTTTGCACCCCCTTCACTACAGTATAAACGCGTTGTGAAGACTGGTAGTCAACACTACATTCTGTGGCACTGAATAAACACCAGCAAGGAGCATAAAAACAGACCTGCTCACTCTGGAGGCCTCTGAGGGCTCCTCCGGTACGGTGGCGCCCCACGAAATGGTAACTGGCCTTGTAAATGTTACCCGCAGCCTGCCATTGCCGTAGTCAGGCTGCTCTCCGAACTGGCTGTCGTCAAAAGAGCCAGCTCGCAAGCTGGTCTCCTTGTTTATCGCTAAATTCTTCCTGCAAAACAGCTCTTTTATGAGCGCGCCCGGCAGGATTCGAACCTGCGACCCGCGGATTAGAAGTCCGTGTCGGTACGTTCGCTGCTGTTCACCAGTGGTCACAAAGGCTGATAATTAAGCCAAATCCAAGCTATGACCTGTCGCCTATGTTCATCGGTGTTCACCTGGGTTGTCGTCAATTGAAAACGAGCGGACATAAAGTAACCACAGTATAGAAGCCTTGGCCCTTGAGTTATGTAGCTTTTAGCGACCCGGTTCTAGGAACGAGGCTGACCTGCTCAGTATCATCGCAAACCGCTGTAGGAG
>DASQMR010000136.1:0-25158 GCA_035645375.1 Rubrobacteraceae bacterium | reverse complement strand
TGGACCCCGCCTTGGTCGCCCTTACCCGCTCATGCCCGTTCTACGAGGGGCTCGCGCCGGGCCTCGCGGTCCGTACCGCCTTCTACCGGGGCAGCTCCCTCTTCGGTTGGGAGGGGCTCTACACGGACTTACCCGAAGTGGCGGACTGCGGCCGTACGCAAAGAGCATACAGGAGCTGGTCGAACGACAGCTCTCTAGCTACGAGACGTAGCTCGCGGCGATGGACCGAGCAGGCGTAATGAAGCGTTTCTTCTTCGAGACGGGCGGGAACGTCCTGAAAGCCTCCTGGAACCCAGCACGTATCAACCGTCACGGCACGGTCGAGCTGCGCGGCATAGACAGCAACTACCCGGAGACCATCCTGGCCGTCGCCGACCTCGTACAAACCGTGGCGGATAGGATGAGAAACGAAGGCCTTACTGTCGAGTCGCACGAAGAGACGCGCGTGATGGAAGCACGAGGAGACAGACTCCTCGTTCCGGAGTTCGGTTATCTCGGCGGGGGTCTCTCCTACGCCGCCGCGACGGGAGGATTAGAGGTATCCGAAGTCTCCGCCTACCTCGACTCCATCTTTGAGGTCGCGGCAGACGGCGGCGCAAAACCGAACCTTCTCTCCAGGTTGAGACATCCGGATGGTTCCTACAAAGTTACGGAGGCGGAGATACTCGCATCGTTTCCTCCTACTTCTCCTCTCTCTGAAGACGAGGGCTTGCGTCTCGTGCGCGAGTCGTGTGACGAGCTGGAGGAACAGGTCTCTTACCTGCAAAGGGAATCGCCGTACGAACCCGAACACGAGGCGAAGAAGGTTTAGTAAGGTGTACACTGCGCAACACGTTCCGATCCAGAGCGCCAGGTCTCGTAGAAAGCGCAGTCCGCCCGCACACGACATACCAGTTGCGCACAGAAGCACAGAGGACGGGATCAGCGAGGCTGTGCTCTCCGAGCAAGAGAGTCTTAGCCTCTGGCGGGCCTGATAGGCGTTTTGCGACCTCTGCGGCCGGGTACTGAAAATCAACAGTATCCCCGTTCAGAGGAGAAAGAGATGAGCGAGAGCCAAGAAGAGCGCGAACCGCTTGCCGCTGGCGACAAAGCGCAACCCGACGCGGATAATGCGGGCGAGGATCTCTGCCCCCAATGCAACGGGACCGGTCGTGACAGAGACGAGGAATGCAAGAACTGCGGAGGATCGGGCAAGGTCTTCGTACCGGTTGGCACTCCGTAAGCTAGTAGAGCTACCTAAAGCGGGGAGCGTTAACTCCCCGGACCAAGATTAGTGCTCCCTGTGCTCATCTAGGGACCGGCGCAGAGAAGCGAAACTCAAGAACCGCGATTCTCTCCCCGCAAGACTATCCGGTGTCGTCCGCACGATCACAGCACCCCTGTCACAACGTTGCGAGCTTCCTTGGAGCGCGCTACATCGTCCGTAGTTCCCGGCCTTCTCTTGCTGTGTTGCGGCGAGCTATCCGCTAACTATCTGTTTCCCGCCACACTTTGTAGCCTGGCCTAAGCTGTGCGAGAGAGTTCGTGCGCGTCCCCTAGATGGCCTCGACAACCATCGCTATTCCCTGACCGCCGCCGATACAAAGGGAGGCGAGACCGTACTTCTTCTCCCGTCGCTTTAGCTCGTAGAGAAGGGTGAGGAGTACCCGCGCCCCGCTAGCCCCGACGGGATGACCGAAAGCGACCGCCCCCCCGTTTACGTTCACCTTCTCGCGGTCGAGGCCAAGTTCCTCTTCGCAGGCGAGATACTGGGCGGCAAAGGCCTCGTTGATCTCGATGAGGTCGAGATCGTCGATGGAGAGCCCGGCCCGCTTTAGGGCGAGACGTGAGGCCGGGACGGGACCTATGCCCATGATGTTCGGGTCTACGCCCGTCACGGCCCAACTTACGACCCGGCCCATCGGCTCCAGGCTCTCCTCGTTCACAGCGTTCTCGGAGGCGACTACGAGCATCGCGGCGCCGTCGTTGATACCCGATGAATTCCCCGCCGTCACGGTGCCGCCGTCCCTCTTGAAGGCCGGTCTGAGGTTAGAGAGAGCCTCCTGGTCGACGCCCTCTCGGATGTGCTCGTCCCTGGTTATCTCGACCGGGCCCTTGCGACTCTTTACCGTCACCGGGACGATCTCCTCGGACAGACGACCGCTCTCGGTGGCTTGGGTGGCGCTCTGATGGCTCCTGGCGGCGAAGGCATCCTGGTCCTCGCGGGTTATACCGTATCTTTCGGCGAGGTTCTCGGCGGTCGTGCCCATGCCGCAACCCGCGCGGTTGTCGGTTAGGGCCTCGCTCAAGGTATCGACGAGCATATCGTTACCCATCCTGATGCCGAAGCGGGCCTTGCGCGAGACGTAGGGGGCCTGGCTCATGTTCTCCGCCCCGCCCGCCAAGCCGACCTCCGACTCGCCGAGCTTTATCGACTGCGTCGCGGAGACGACGGCTTGAAGCCCCGAGCCACAGAGCCGGTTCAGGGTAAGGGCCGGGGTCTCTATCGGGACGCCGGAGTCAAGCGCAACGTGACGGGCAAGATAAGGAGCGCCTTCGTGGGCCTGTATGACGTTCCCCATCACCACGTTGTCTACCTTGCTCGCATCCAGCCCCGAGCGCTCCAGCGCCCCCTTCGCCGTCGTCACCCCGAGCTGGTGGGCCGTCGCATCCTTCAAGCCGCCCCCAAAGGAGCCAAAGGCCGTCCGGGCCCCGTCAACAACGAACACTTCGGTCATAATCCGCCTCCTACATCTCCTCTACCGGACCGTCACACCACCTCGCTGAGCAGCGTGGAGGTGAGGTCAGAGACAGTATACCCCCCAACATCTCCTCGAAGACGGTTGGTTAGCTCTCCGGTCTTCTTCAACCCGACCTGCTCCGTTTGCCGTGAAGCCGAATCTCTCGCCCCTCCTCTCAAACGAAGAGGACCTACGAGAACTCGTACAAAGAGCTAGAGTCGTCACAGGCCCCAACAAGGTAAGGCTTTAGAACTATTAACGAGAGGGTTAGGCTCTGATCTCCCCGAGCGCGGTACCTTCGGCCAGACTGGAGAGGACGCTGTCGCCAGTAAGGTATAGGTCCGCCTGGCGAGCCGCCTTACGGCCCTCGGAGATCGCCCAGACTATAAGGGACGCGCCTCTCTTCGCGTCGCCTGCCACGAAGATGCCGGGCTCTTTCGTGGCGAACTTCTCGTCCGCCGGGATAGCGCCCCGCTCGTTGTAGCCCAGGTTCAAGTCATCGAGGAACTTGTCGCGCACCGGGCCGGTAAAGCCGATCGCGAGCAGCACCAGGTCCGTCTCGATCTCGAACTCCGCGCCCTCTTTGTAGATCGTCTTGCCCTCAGGGGTGCGCTCGGTCTCCACGCAGTGCATCTTCTCGACCTTCCCGTTCTCGCCCGAGAAACCGGTAATCCCAACGCTCCAGCTACGGTCTCCACCCTCCTCGTGAACCGCGTAGGTCTGAAGAACGTTCGGCCAGTCCGGCCAGGTGAGGCGGTCCGGGTTCTCCGGCGGCTTCGGGCCGTGGGTCAGGACCTTCACCGAGGCGGCCTCCTCACGGTGAGAGTTGCCGAGGCAGTCGGCGCTCGTATCACCGCCGCCCAGGATCACCACGTTCTTGCCCCTGGCGCTGATCTCCTTTTCGTTGACCGGCAGCCCCGCGACGCGGCGGTTCTGCTGCACTAGGTAGTCCATCGCGAGGTGTATACCGTCAAGCTCCCGGCCCGGCACGTCCAGATCACGCCCCGCCAACGCCCCCACGGCGAGGATTATGCTGTCGTAGTCGCGCCTTAGCTCCTCGGTCGTCGGATCGTAGCCGACGTAGGCGTTGGTGCGAAACTCGATCCCCTCTTCCTCCATCTGGGTGACGCGCCTCTCGACGACCCATTTCTCTATCTTGTAGTCCGGTATACCGTACGTCAGCAGGCCGCCAATCCTATCGTCTTTCTCGAAGACGGTCACGCTGTGTCCAGCCCAGTTGAGCTGTTGGGCCGCGGCGAGACCCGCCGGCCCGGATCCTACGATGGCAACCTTTTTGCCGGTCCTCTTCTCCGGCGGCGGGGGCTTTGGGACCACCCAAGCCTCGTCAAAGGCCCGGTTAATGATCGAGAGCTCGATCTCCTTGATGGTAACGGGGTCGTCGTTGATCGTAAGCACGCATGAAGGCTCGCACGGCGCGGGGCACAGCATTCCCGTAAACTCAGGGAAATTGTTCGTCGCGTGCAGCCTGTCTATAGCCTGCTTCCAGCGGTCCCGGTAGACGAGGTCATTCCAGTCTGGGATGAGGTTGCCCAAAGGGCACCCGACGTTGCAGAACGGCACGCCACAGTCCATGCAGCGCGCGGCCTGCTCCCGAACCTCCTCCGTCGGCATCGGCTTGTAGATGTAGCTGTAGTCCTGCACCCGCTCAACCTTGTCGCGCTTCGGAGTTGGTTTGCGCCCTATCTTTAAGAATCCTCTGGGATCACCCACTATTTCACCACCTCCAACTCCGACTCCTGGCGCTCCTGCAACACGCGCTTGAGGTCGCTCGGCATCACCTTGACAAACTTCGGGAGAATATCCTCCCAAGCATCCAGCACACGCTCTGCGACGGTACTCTCGGTGAGATCCCGGTGCCGCTCGATGATGCCTCGCAGGTACGAGACGTCCTCCTCTGACTCCACCGCCTCCAACCCGACCATCTCCGGGTTATAGAGCTTCTCGAAGCGGTCCTCCTCATCGAGGACAAACGCTATGCCGCCGCTCATCCCGGCCGCGAAGTTGCGGCCCACGGGGCCGAGAACGACCACGACGCCCCCGGTCATGTACTCGCAGCCGTGGTCTCCCACGCCCTCGACGACCGCCTCCGCACCCGAATTGCGCACCGCGAAGCGCTCCCCGGCGAAACCTCGGAAGTGCGCCTCGCCGCCGGTTGCCCCGTAGAGGGCCACGTTGCCGACCGCGATGCTCTGGGCCGGGTCGTAGGCGGCATCCTCGTGTGGATAGACCACAATGCGTCCCCCGGAGAGCCCTTTACCCACGTAGTCGTTCGTCGTGCCCTTGAGGTCGAAGGAGATACCCCGGGAAAGCCAAGCGCCAAAGGACTGTCCGGCCACCCCCTCAAAGTCTATCTGGATCGTACCATCGCGCAGACCTTCGCCTCCGTAACGGCGAGCGACCTCTCCGCCGAGCCTCCCGCCGACCGTGCGGTTCGTGTTCTCTATGGGAATCGAGAACCGGACTTGCTCGCCGTTCTCAAGCGCGGGCATGGCGCGTTCGATCAGCTCGTTATCCAGAGAGTCCTCGAGAAGATGATTTTGTTCCTCGACGTTGTGCGTGGCGACGTCCTCCGCTCTCTCAGGGCGGTATAGCATAGACGAGAGGTCCAAGCCTTGTGCTTTCCAGTGCTCGATAGCCTCGCGAGCCTCCAGCTTGTCCGTACGGCCCACCATCTCCTCGAAGGTACGGAAACCCAACTCCGCCATGAGCTCCCGTATCTCCTCGGCCACGAAGAAGAAGTAATTGATAACGTGCTCCGGCTTGCCCGTAAACCTTTTTCTAAGCTCCGGGTCTTGTGTGGCGATACCCACCGGACAGGTGTTGAGGTGGCACACTCGCATCATTATGCAGCCCGTCGCCACCAGCGGCGCGGTAGAGAACGCGAAGTCCTCGGCCCCTAAGAGCGCCGCTACCACCACGTCGCGCCCCGTCTTGAGTTGCCCGTCGGTCTGCAACACGACGCGCCCGCGCAGGTCATTCTCAACGAGGACCTGCTGGGTCTCGGCGAGGCCGAGCTCCCACGGGAGCCCCGCATGCTTTATAGAGGAGAGCGGCGAGGCTCCGGTTCCTCCATCGTGGCCGGAGATGGTTACGTGGTCCGCCTTCGCCTTCGACACGCCCGCCGCGACGGTCCCGACCCCGGCCGCCGAGACGAGCTTCACGCTCACACGGGCACGCGGGTTTGCGTTTTTGAGGTCGTGGATTAGCTGCGCCAGGTCCTCGATAGAGTAGATGTCGTGGTGCGGCGGCGGGGAGATGAGCCCGACCCCCGGCGTGGAGTAGCGCACCTTCGCTATGTCCTCGGAGATCTTGGTACCAGGCAACTGCCCGCCCTCGCCAGGCTTGGAGCCCTGCGCCATCTTTATCTGCAACGAATCGGCGTTGACGAGGTACTCCGCCGTCACCCCGAAGCGGCCAGAGGCTACTTGCTTTATGGAACTGCGCCGGGAGTCGCCGTTCGGGTCCGGGGTGAAGCGCTCCGGGTCCTCACCGCCCTCGCCCGTATTTGACTTGCCGCCGATGCGGTTCATCGCGATCGCGAGGGTCTCGTGCGTCTCTTTCGAGATGGAGCCGAACGAGATAGCGCCCGTGGAGAAGCGCTTGACGATCTCCTTTGCCGGTTCGACCTCCTCGATCGGGACGGGGTCGCGCTTGAAGTCGAAGAGGCCGCGCAGGGTAAACAAGCGCGCGCTCTTCTCGTTGAAGTGGTCCGAGAACTGCTTGAAGGTCTCAAAAGAGTTTGTCTCCACGGCTCGCTGCAGAGGCACGATGGTGTGCTGGTCCCACTGGTGCGGCGCACCCTGCACCCGGTACTGGTATTCACCCCCGACCTCTAGCTCCTCTGGCCCGTCCTCTATCTCCGAGAACGCCCGGTGGTGACGCGTGAGGACCTCGCGCGCGATCTCCTTCAGCCCGATACCCCCGATACGCGAAGGAGTGCGAGTGAAACACCTCTCGATGAGCTCCTCGTTCAGGCCGACGGCCTCGAAAATTTGGGCTCCGCAATACGAGAACAACGTCGAGATGCCCATCTTGGAGATTATCTTCAGGAGCGCCTTCTCGATGGCCTTGACGAAGTTCCTCGCCGCCTCTTCCGAGGTCGTATCCTCGCCCAAAAGGTCGTTCGCCGCCATGTCTTCTATCGTCTCGAAGGCGAGGTACGGGTTGACGGCGGTCGCCCCGTAGCCCACCAGTAGGGCGAAGTGATGCCCCTCGCGGGCCTCCGCCGTCTCGACTATCAGGGTCGTGCGGGTGCGGATACCCGCGCGCACGAGGTGATGGTGCACGGCGGCGGTGGCGAGCAGGCTCGGTATCGGGGCCTGCTCTCGGGTAATGCCCTTGTCGCTTAGCACCAGGACGGTCGAGCCGCCCCGGACAGCCCTCTCGGCCCTCTCGCACAACCCGCTCAGCGCCGTCTCCAACCCCTTCTCCCCCTCAGAGGCGGAGAAATGCATTGAAAGCGTGGACGAGGAGAACGGCTCGGAGCGAAGCTCCCGGATCTTCTGAAGCTCTACGCTGGTAAGAACCGGTCCGTCCAACAACACCCTACGAGCGTGCTCGGGCGTCTCGTCGAAGAGGTTCTGCTCGGGGCCTAGGGACATCCTGAGCGACATCACGAGCTCTTCGCGCAGCGGGTCTATCGGCGGGTTGGTGACCTGGGCGAAGAGCTGCTTGAAGTACGAGAAGAGAAGCTGAGGCCTCTCGGAGAGGACGGCGAGCGGGGTATCGGTCCCCATCGAACCGTCGGCCTCTTTGCCGCCCTGGGCCATCGGGGAGAGGATTATGCGCAGATCCTCGTTGGTGTACCCGAACGCAAGCTGGCGCTCGAAGAGCGAAGCGGGCTCAGGCCGGTTCCCGTCCGGCCCGGCCTCGGGTAGCTCGTCCAGGTGAATCTCACCCTGCTCGACCCACTCCTTGTACGGCTTGCGTCCTATCAGCGGCCTCTTGACGTCCTCGTCGTGCAGCAGCTCGTGCCTCTCGGTATCCACGAGGAGCATCTTGCCCGGCTGCAACCTCCACCGCTCGACGACCTCGTCGGCGGACAGCTTCAACGCCCCGTCCTCGGAGGCCATGACGACCCGACCGTCGCGGGTAACGGAGTAACGGGCGGGACGCAGACCGTTCCGGTCGAGCGTAGCACCTATGACCTTTCCGTCGGTGAAGGCTACTGCCGCGGGTCCATCCCACGGCTCCATGAGAGCGCTGTGGTACGAGTAAAAGGCCCGGCGATCCTCGTCCATCAGCTCGTCGTTCTCGTAGGCCTCGGGGATCATCATCGCCACCGCGTGCGGGAGGCTACGTCCCGCGAGGTGCAAAAGCTCCAGGGCGTTGTCGAAGGAGGCTGAGTCGCTTTGGCCGGACTGAATGATCGGGGAGAGCTTCTCTATATCCTCGCCGAAGAGAAGCGACTCAAGACGACTCTCTCGCGCCCGCATCCAGTTAATGTTTCCACGCAGCGTGTTGATCTCACCGTTATGCGCCACGTAGCGGTACGGATGCGCGAGGTCCCACGTACCCAAAGTATTGGTGGAGAACCGCTCGTGGACCAACGCCAGCGCGCTCGCCGTGGCAGGGTCCTTCAGATCCGGGTAGAACCTGGGGAGTTGCTCGCCCTTAAGCAGACCCTTATACACTAGAGTCCGAGCCGAGAGGCTCACAACGTAGCAGCTGTTCTCCATCTCGATCGCCTTGTGGAGCCTGCGCCGGATCACGTACAGCTTCCGCTCGAAGGCAGCCTCGTCCTCCGCCCGATTCTCTACAAAGAACTGCTTGATGCGTGGCATGACGCTTCGCGCCAGCTCACCGGCGGCCAGGGGCTCGACCGGCACGTCCCGCCAGCCGATAAACCGCTGCCCCTCCTCGGCGACGATACGCTCCAACGTGTCCTCGCACGAGATATCCTCGTCAAACTCGAAGAGCATCCCGACCCCGTATCCCCCGAGGCTCGGTAGGTCTATCCCTACAGAAGCACACTCCCGGCGCAAAAAGGCGTCGGGGACCTGGATCAGAATCCCCGCCCCGTCGCCGGTCTCCGGATCGCTCCCGCTCGCGCCCCGGTGCTCAAGGTTGTGAAGGACCTCCAACCCCTCCTCGACGGTCTCCCTGGTGCGCCGCCCGTCTATACGCGCGACGAACCCGACACCGCAAGCATCATGCTCGAACGCAGGGTTGTAAAGACCTGTGTTGGGAGTTGCCAAACCGCCTCCTAAAACATAAAAGGGCGCCACAAGACAAGCTTATGTTTTACACGAACCGGTCGCAAAGCACAAGGGAGGTATCAAAGTCTGGACACCTATATAAAAAAGAGACCACAAACCCTCAGTCCGACCACAGACGGGACCGAGCGTAGCCCTCTGGCGTTACAAGCTCTCCAGATCGCCCCGGAGCCTCTCCTCTTCCTCAAGCAGCTCTGACAGGCGTAGCCGTAACTCTGCCGACTCCGCCTCAACCTCTGCCAGGCGCAGGGTAAGCTCTCTCTCACGGGCGACTGTCTCGGGGGTACGCTTCTTCGCGCGGTAGCGTTCGCGGATGCCTTTGAGCCGCTCGCCGGCCCCGCGCCGGATGCGCTCCCGGTCGGACTTGAACTCCTCGCCTCCCAGGTAATTCAGGCCGCGCCGCACCCGCGGATCGGAGAGAAGATCCGCTATGATCTCCGCCGAAGTGTTCTTTAGATCTTTGTTCTTGTCGTCAGCCATTCTACGGCTCCTCTCCTATACGAACTTCTTGTATACCCCAATGTTGGTGGTATCGCGCACGCCCAGAGCTTCTTTAAGCTCGGCCAAGGTCGCGCCGCGCCTCAGAAGACGTATGGCGAAGGTGTGTCGCAGGATCATCGGAGAGACGCGTGGCAAGCCGACCTGCTCGCACCGCTTCCACAGAGCGTTTTGCAGCGACTTGGAGGTCGCTACCGGACGGGCGGCCCGGCCTACTACCAGCTCGGGGGTCTCATCCCTACGAGCAGCGAGGTAGCGGCGCAGCACCTCTATAGTCTCGTCCGTGAGACGGCGAACACGGGGAGCGAGGTGGGAGCCTGGGCCGCCGAGTTGAACCTGGGCGGCTTCGAGATCGAGGTCGCTTTTCAGCAGACCCCGGATCTCGCTTACCGTGACGCCGGTGTCGAGCATCAGACGGACCATCGCGGCGTCGCGCAAGGAGTCGAGGCTGTTCTGCGGGAATGATAGAAGCTGCTCCGCCTCCTCGACTTCCAGAAAGGTTATCTGCTGGTCCAAAGGCTGGTGCATGGGCTCGATGGGATCGAGATCGAACTCCGCGTCGGTTGAGGCGCGAACCCACTCGAGGAAGCGCCGAACCGCCGCGTCCTTACGGTAGACGGTGAAGCGTTTGCGCCTGCCCTCCAAAAGATGGTTGCGAAATCCCATCACCTCACCGACCCCGACGTCCTCGATCTCGAACACGCTCCTCGCCGCGAGGAAGCGGGCGAACTCCTTTAGGTCCGCCTCGTAGAACTCGGCGGTGCGGGGGGAGGTGTTCGAATCCTCCGCCAACTCTTCGCTGAACTCCCCGATCAGGGGCATTACCTCCATGAGCATATTTTACCTATAATCTCGCATGTGGGGCATAACGCTCTCTTGAGCCAAAGGGGGGGGCGATGTGAAGAAGTTCGGGTTTCCACTTGCGATAGGCATGGCTGCGCTGTCCACGACGCTGTTGGCGTTGCCGTTCTTTTGTCCCTGCCGCAGGCCGACGAGCCAGGGCTCCACCGGATCGGGGCACTTCCCATCACGGAGAAGGCTACTACTCACACGGCGGCGCCCTCCAGATCACAGCCCGCCACCGGCGAGAAGACTAAGAGGATGATCCGCGAGAGGCTCGCGAGAGCAAGCCGCACGAGAGCAGGCCGCACAAAAGCGAGCTGCGCAAGAACGAGCTGCGCAAGAGCGGAGCCAGGATACAGATGTAGATACCGAACGATCTCAGGAGTCTGAGAGGAGCGTCTCCATGCTCCCCGGGCCTTCGGTTGAGACCTCGCGCGGCGGGGGCTCCGCGGAAGCTCTCATCCCGCAGGGCCCCGCCCGGGATAGTAACGGGGTTGAAGCCCGCAAACGAGGAGTTCTCGATCTCCATACAAAGGTTGGGGATCAGGGACATACTCCTCGGAGATTCCCCGGCTCAGGGACACCCCGACCGGGAGGGCATCATGCATCTCACCGATACCGGCTTCCCTTACCAGCGCGGCTCGAACACGTATATCGTCGGCCACGCGGGGGACTTTGACGCGAACCGCATCCCGAACCCCCTTCAAAACGTCAAGGACCTTCGTCCGGGAGATACTGTCACCCTCCGCGACTCCACGGATAGTAGCTACGACTACCGCATCCACGACCGCTTCCTCGTTGACCCTACAGACATAGGGGTTACCGAACCCGTAGCTGGCAGGAACATCGTCTCGCTCCAAACCTGTTTGCCAGAGCAGACCTTCGAGAAAAGTCTCATCGTAAGGGGCCAGTTGGTCAGTTAACCTCTCCGCTGATGCGGGGAGCCTTCGACGCCTCCTCTCACACCTACAGCTCCCGCCTCAAGGCTTCTATACCGTACATTCTAGTCTCAACCGCGCCTTTAGCTACCGTTTATCCGTACGGACACATATAATTTTCGGCAGTGTTCAAGGATCTCAAAGTCTCGTTGCTGCTGGTATCTCTGGCGTTGGTAGCGTTGGCGGCGTTGCCAGCCTATCCGCTGACGGAGACGGCGTCGGTGAAGTTGAGCCCCTCGGAGACGGAGAACACCCGAACTCTCCTGGGCGAGAATCCGGACGGCATGCGCGCGAACCCCTCGCGCGGGCCCAACGAGCACGGTAGCCCGGAGGGCACAGGGACCATGATCATCACGATACCCAAGCTCGGTCTAGACGGCGTCCAAGTACCGACGTCTGATACCCAAGTAGAGCTAGACCGGGAAGGTATCATCCACCTCGACGGGACCGGCGCGCCGTGGAAAGAAGGCTCGAATACCGTAATAGTCGGGCACGCTCTAGGCTTCCTCTGGACAAAAGTTCCCTACGTCTTTTACAAGCTAGATGAGCTAGAGCCGGGGGACGAGATTTTGGTCACCAACCACTCAGGGAAGCGCTATACCTTTGAAGTCTACGATTACATGACCGTGAAACCCGAAGACTTCTGGGTCACCTACCCCGTCTCTAACAAGACCGTACTCTCCCTGCAAACTTGCACCCCGATCCCCACCTTCGAGAACCGCCTCATAGTACGCGCAGAGCTGGTCGCTTAACGACCGAAGGTCCATCAGCAAGGACGCCCGGGATAGAACTCTGGGAACACTAAGCTCACCTTCGATTACATGGTCCTCCTGTGAGCAAGGAGAAGCGAACGTCTCCAAGGTCGCGGGTACTAGAGGGTTGATATATGTAGCTAGCTGCGAAGCAGGTAGCGTTCGACGACGTCGTGGGCGGCGTTGATCTCTGCGGTCAGCCTCTCGGCGCGTTCTCTGTGCGCGGGGTCGGCGAAACGGTCAGGATGGTGAAGCTTGACGAGCTCGCGGCGCTTTCTGCTGGCTTCCTCTAGAGGGCTACCGGGGCTCAGACCGAGCTTGTGGTAAGCGACGAGCACCTCGGGTGGGTACTTCTTCGGTACGTAGCGCGGCGCGGCGCGCCAGGCCTCCGACCAGTACCCAGAAGCACGGCCGGTTCGTTCCCTGCGAGGCTCCTCTCTGTGAGGCTCCTCTTCGACGGTCCGCTCCTCAGCGGCTCTCCACTCCTCGGCGAAACCGCGCCGGGCAGCTTCGAACGCGCCTTTGAGGGTCTCGCCACGTTCGCGGCTCACGCGGATGGTCTCTCTGAGGCGCTCCTCATCTATGTTCTTTGACACAAAGCCTCGGGCCAGCCGGCCAAGGCGACGGCCGATGCTCACCTCTCGTCAGTAGTATCGGCGGCTCCACGCGGCTCAGAGTGCGAGCCGGAGCGCCGCAGAACTTGGGTCTCGTCCGCGTTGGTATCGAGGGGTTCTAGGACGCGGGTCTCGTCCCCGGTCGTATCGGCCTCGGGGTCTCCGACCTCGGAGTCTCCGACCTCGGGTTCGCCTATCTCTATCTCGCCGGTCTCCTCTTCCTTCTCTTCGATCTCGGGGAATCCGAAGAAAGCGCGCACCCGCCTCAGCCCGTCGAGCCCCGCAGAGGCGCGGGAGATCCTTTGTTCCTCAACGGTTACTCCAGCGTCGCGGGCCTCGCGGGCTCTGCGGATCTCCTCTTCAAGCGAGCGCACGACCTCGTCGGTCCTCTCCCGCAGCTCTCGCTGCCGGCTCCGGGCGAGCTCCATCTCCGAGCTAAGCTTCGCCTCCCGCGCGCGGGTAGACCTCTCGAGTTCCTCAACCCTCACCCCGGCGGCTTCGAGCGTCCCGCGGACGATGCGGAGCGCGCTCTCCCGTGGAACCTCCGGCGGCAGATCATCGATGATCTCCGCAGCCCGCTCGGCCGTAAAGCCGTGCGCCTGCTGATGCTCCTCTTTGAACTCTTGGTTCTCGGGAAGCCTCTTCGAGGTCTCGAGCTCATCAGCCGAGTAGATTCTGGTCTCGTCCTCTCCCCCTTCTCCCCCGATCATCCTGGAGAAGAATCCCCTTCCGCTCATCGCGTCGACATCCTTTCTTGCAGGGCCTCCTCAAGGCCGTCGAACTTGTCACCCGGCAGGCGGTCGACGCTCCGTCTCACCTCATCGAGGCTGCGGCGGAAGTAGCCGACCCTTTGCTTCAACTCCACGAGCCTCGACTCCACGGAGAGCGAGGTTGGGCTCGCGTCGAGAGCTAGCAGCTCGGCGCGCAGGTTGCCAAGCAGGCTCTCCACGCCTTCAAGCTGCGCGTTGATCATACCTATCGCCCGGGGTATCTCCTCATAGGCGGCGAGCTCTCCTCGGCGTCCCTCAAGAGCCGCCTCAAAGGATCTGCTAAGGACCGAGCCCTCCTCTAGACCCTTGATCTCGTGCTCGAGATCCCGTATTCGCCCTAGGATAGTCCCCCGGTCCACCGCCTCCAGATGACGCCTCAAAGCCGAACGCCGACGCGCCAGCTGCGCAGCCGCCTCGACCTCGTCCACAACGGTGTACAGATCCTCTAGAAGAAGCGGCCCGTACTCCTCGGGCAGAAGCTCCCAGCTCTCCAGAAGCCCGTCCTGGAGCCCCATGAGCCGTCTCATCTGGGAGGTAGCCACCTTGTCCGAACGCGCCACCCGCCCGAGCTCCCTGGCATTCTCCCGCGCCCTACGCCAGAGCTCCTTGCGCTCGGTCCTTCGCCGGTCGAGTAGACGCCTGCCGGTAGCTACGGCCCCGATGCCGAACAGCACCGCGAGAGGATAGACTTCGCCGGCTGCCGCCGCTGCCCCAAGCCCGGCCATCGAGCCGAAAGGCGCGAGTCGGTACAGGCTACGCCTCAAGCCCCCGCGTCTCTTGCTTATCACCGGGATCCTACGCTCCTTCCCCGGCGCCACGCTCCGAATGGCGCTCGGCTGCTTTCTCGACCGGCGCTGTGGCATCCTCGCTCGGTTCGAGGGACGAGGCGGGCCGGAGCCCCATCTGTATCTCCATCATCTCCAACTCGCGTTCCGCGTCGAGCCGTTTGATGTCCACCTCGGCGGCGGAGATCTGTCGCTGCGTCTCGCTCGTACCGAGCTCGCCGACGGCCTGGGCCTCGTATGAGGACTGCCTTATCGACTGCCGGGCCTTCTCCAGATCGCGGGAGGAGTCGGTTAGGGAGACGCTAGAGCGGGCCTCGTTGGCGGCGCGCAAAGCCTTCGAGCGCTGGTGCTCCTCGAGCAGGGCCGCCCGCTCGCGTACGAGATCGTTGTATCGCCGTTCCTGATCCCGGAACGCCTGCTGCACCTCCTCGGAGTTGCGACGAGCCTCGTCCAAGCGCCCTTGTATCTCCGTTAGCTGGGCCTGTGCTTCCTGCTTCTGCTGGAGAACCTGGACCGCCGCCTCACGCTGGTTGCGAGCCGCGAGCTCCCGCGCCTGGCGCTCCCTGGCTGTAGCCGCCTTCTGCTTCTCGGCGGCGTCGCTCGTGAGCATCTTCTCGTAGGCCATCGTCCGGGCCGCCGCAACCTGAAGCTTCTTCAGGTTGTTGAGCTCATCCTGGACGGCGTTCTCCAGGAGGATCTCCGGGTTGCGCCGCTCGACTCCAGTGAGAAACCGGCCGAAGAACCCCCGGATCGTCCTCGTAAACCTTCCCATTTCTAGCCGCCACCCCCAAAGGGTCGAAGACCTCTTCCGACTCCAACGATTATAACACCGGCTCGAACCGCCTCCGGGGCGCGCCCCGGCACTCTATATCTCTACGCGAACACCCGGTCTTTAGTTTCGCGAGCGCTTCTGGCTAGTCGTTCCTAACGAGCAGCCCGGAAGGAGGAATCGGGGAGTCTCCAACCGGCCAGCACGAGGGCTCCCGGACTCTCGGCCGCGAAGGCCGCCTCCAAAGCCCTGCCGGCGGCGGCCAGGAGATCCTCCGCCGAGCGCGCGTCACGCGGGTAGACTGCCGCCCCCGCCCGCGCCTCCTCCGAGCCCAAAGAGCCGGCGGTAGCTAAAGCCCGCCGGGCCGCGCTCTCCACCGCGCGTTCGTCGGATCCGCCGAGAACCAGCCCGAAGACGGTCCCTTCACCGAGCAGTATGGGATCCTCGACCCTGGTCCGCACCCGCTCCACAAGGAGATCAACGTCCCCCACTCCGCGCCCCGGGTCGACCAGTATCACCCCTACCGGCGCTCCCCTTTGAGCCTCTATCTCACCGGATAACCGCCCCAAAAGCACCGAGCCGTCCTCGTCCAGGGTGTAGCCCTTCTCCTCGGCATCGATAGCGACTCCTCTGCCCGCCGCGAGCAGCGCGAAGACTCCCGTAAGCACAAAGACGGTAAGCCTGAAGAAGACCGGCGCCGGCCCGTCCGCGCTCGCTACACCCTCCAGAGCATCCGGGAACACCGCCAGAGAGTAGCTCACCAGCACTGCCGCCAACACCGTGAGCCCCATCCCCCGCAACCCGTGCAACGCCGCAGCAAGGATGAGCGGGAAGAAGAACACGTACAACTCGCTTGATTCCCCGCCGGTAAAGAATACCGCCCCCGCCAGAAACACTGCGTAGAGTACGTAGAAGGCCGTGCAGAGCCCCTCGCCGAACTGTCGGGCGGGGAGCAAGAGCGCCGCTATCGCCGCCGTGAAGATCACGGAGGCCGCAAGGTAGAGTAGCACGTAGGAGACGGCCGGCCGGTAGGACTCGCTGTGTACAAAAAAGAGCGACAAAATTACGAGCACGACGTAGAGGAGCGAGAGCCCTTTAAGGATCTGCGCGTTCCTGCCGAGGTTGGTTCTACCGTTCACGTCCGGCTATGATACGAGCCTGAGAAGGCTCTCGCCACCCGGAGGAACAGGCTTGTGGAAGACAACAACCCATACACGGCCCTTGAGGGCTACGAGCTTCAGGATGCTTCGGGCGCCCCGTTTGGCAAAGTTGACAGGACCGTCTACGACGCTCCGAGCGACGTCCTGAAGTACATAATATCTGGCAAACACACTATCCTGGCGGACAGGATAGAGGTGGACGTCGAGCACGAACGCGTGAAGGCACCCTATAGCAGAGGAGTTATAGAGACCGCCCCGGGTCCGGAGGACCCCACGGGGGAGTTCGACAGCGCCTTGCGCGCCCACTACGGGGAGCGTGGCTAAAAGGAGGGCCACTCACTCAGAGACCATGGTCCTGGCACGTTCGAGTAGGAAGTCTGCCGCCTCGTCTCGCCTGTAGGCGGTGACACCGAAGAATGCCTCTGGCCACGCGCCGCGCAGTCTTCTCTCGACTTCGTAGTCGTCGACGGTCTTGGTGTTAGGCAAGGTGACTAGCAGCTCCTTTTTAGAAGGCTGGTGACGAGGTCGGCGGTCCGCAAAGCGTCGAGCGCCCGGCGGATGGAGTCCTCCTTCCAGCCATCCTCTATCATCAGGGCGAGCACGGTTAGCGGCAGGTCGAACTCGGCTGAGACGGAGACATCTTCCCGCAGCCTTCTCGAACCCCTCAGGGGTCTGAAGCTCTTTTCTGGTCCTCTTTGTCGCCATCAGAGGCAAGGATACGACGACGGAATTCCGCCCGCGAAGGCTACTCTCGAAGTTGAGCCATCGCTCTGTATAATCGCCCCGTGTTCGAGAAAACAAACGTCAGGGCAGGGATAGAGGAGCTCAGGGAGAGGGTCCGCTACCACAACCGCCGCTACTACGTCGAGGACGCGCCGGAGATCTCCGACGCCGAGTACGATACCCTCTACAAAGAGCTTGAGTCCCTCGAAGCCGAACATCCGGAACTCGTCACCCCGGACTCTCCCACCCAGAGGGTAGGCGGCGAGCCATTGGAGGAGTTCCAGCAGATCCGTCACGCGGTCCCGATGCTCTCCCTGGCTAACGCCCGGAAACTCGGAGAGCTCAAGGAGTGGGACGCCCGCGTCCGGCGGCTTCTGGGAGAAGACGAGGAGCCCCGCTACGTGACGGAGCGGAAGATAGACGGCCTCGCGGTCTCGCTTCGCTACGAGGAAGGGCGGTTCGCGCGGGGCGCCACGCGGGGCAACGGGACGGTCGGCGAGGACGTAACGTCCAACCTTCGCACCGTCCGCTCCATACCGGAGCGGCTCGACGACGATCCGCCGGAGGTCCTGGAGGCGCGGGGCGAGATGTACATGACGATAGAGGACTTCGAGAGGCTCAACCGGCGACAGGAAGCCGAAGGGAAGCCGCCCTTCGCCAACCCGCGTAACGCCGCCGCAGGCTCCATCAGGCAGCTGGATCCGAGGATCACCGCGAGGAGGCCCCTGACCGTCTATCTCTACGGTATCGGCGAGGGAGGCGACCTCTACGAGAGCCACTCCGGCGCTCTCGACGCTCTCAAGAGCTACGGTCTACGCGCGAACCCGTACAAGCTGCACGACACCATAGAGTCCGTCATGCAGGAGTGTGAAGATGCCGCTCGGGAGCGCGAGTCGCTCCCTTATCAGATCGACGGCGTCGTCGTGAAGGTGGACGCCCGCGAGCAACAACGCGCCCTGGGCTCCGTCGCAAAGGCCCCGCGCTGGGCGATAGCTTATAAGTTCGAGCCGCTCGCCGGCCGCACGAAGCTAAGGGAGATCATCATCAACGTCGGGCGAACGGGGGCGCTCACGCCGCAGGCTCTCCTGGAGCCGGTGAACGTCGGGGGGGTGAGGATCTCACGAGCGACCCTGCACAACGAAGACTACGTGAAGGAGAAGGACATCCTCATCGGCGATACGGTCGTGGTCGAGCGGGCGGGGGATGTAATCCCTCAAGTCGTCCGTCCGGTCCCCGAGGAGCGAAGCGGCGACGAGCGCGAGTTCTTCATGCCGGCGGAGTGTCCAGTGTGCGGGGAGCCGGTCTCTCGCCCGGAGGGAGAGGCGGTCACGCGCTGCGTCAACGCCCGCTGCCCGGCCTTGGCGTTGGAGCACATCATCCACTGGGCCTCGAAGGCGGCGATGGAGATCGAGGGCCTCGGCGAGAAGCTCTCCACCCGCCTCTTCGACCTCGGCCTCGTAAAGGACGTTGCGGAGATCTACGACCTGAAGGCCGAACAGCTAGTACCGCTCGAAAGCTTCGGCGAGAAGAGCGCCGAGAACCTCATCCGGTCCATCGAAAAGAGCAAGCAGCAACCCTTCTCCCGCGTCCTCTACGCTCTGGGGATACGGCACGTCGGAAACGTCACGGCGGGGTTGATAGCGTCCAGGTTCAGCGGCGATGACCTGCTGCGCGGCGTCGAGGTAGAGAGGCTTACCGAGATAGAAGGCGTCGGAGAGGTAGTCGCGCGGGCGGTAGGCAACTACTTCGCGCTCGAAGACAACCGCGCCCTTGTGGAGCGCCTGATAAAGACTGGTCTGAACTTCGAGCGGGAGGCGACCGGGGCACCGGAAGGCCCGCTAGCGGGGAAGCGGGTCGTCATCACCGGGACCTTGAGCCGCCCGCGCAGCTACTTCGTCGAGCGGCTAGAGGAGGCGGGCGGCACGTTTACCTCGTCGGTCAGCAAAAATACCGACTACGTGCTCGCCGGCGAGGAGGCAGGCTCGAAGCTTGAGCGCGCGAACTCTCTCGGCGTCCCGGTTCTGGACGAGGCAGGCTTTGAGGAACTAACCTCCTAAAGAGCCAAGGCTCTTTAGGAGGTTAGTTCCGGGGCACGAGCGCGAGCGCCCGCACCGGGCTTCCGGTTCCGCCAACGAGCTTCAGCGGCGCTATAACCAGCAGCGCGCCGGTCGGCGGCAGCTTCCCTAGGTTCGCGAGCTGCGTGACCCCGTACTTCCCTGCCCCGAGCAGGTAGTAGTGGAGCGGGAAGGGTGGTTCGAAGCCGCCCGCCGCGCCCGCGTCGATGCCGACGGTCTCTACGCCCACGCCGACCAGCGGCGACTCCTCGGCGATCCAGCGGGAGCACGCGGCGTCGAAGCCGGGCGACCGGGGACGACCGTCCCAGGCGTTGAGAAAGGCCTCAGCGTCCTGGGCGCGCGCGTCCCAGCCGGTGCGCAGCAACAGCCAGCCGCCCTCGGGCAACAGCCCGTGCTCGGCGATCCCGAAATTCTCCTCGTCTCTGCCATCTCCCCGCTCTCTGCGTCCGCCCCAAACACCCTAACGAACCTTAGAGCAACCCAAAGGCCCATACAACCAGCTTTTACTCACGGTCCTTGGCCCGGGCGCGCCCTATGTACGCCTCGGCCTGCTCCTCGCTCTTATAGCTCAACGAAGCGCCTGTGAGGGGGTTGTTTATCTCGTAGTGTCCGCCAGCCTCCCTGTCCAAGATGACCGGGTAGAAGCGCTCGCCGACCTTCTTTACGCCGTACTCGGTGGGACTTTCGTCGCTCAACACGCCTCCTCTCGATAGACCTCCCTACTATACGAGAGAGAGGCGAGTCTAGTAGGGTTCCTCTGTGGATGCATCAACGAAGCATGTGGTGATCGTCGGCGGGCCCGAGGAGACGGAGGAGCTCCTGGCGGTTGTGCTCGACGAGGCAGAAGCGATACCGCTCTTCGAGTCCCTAGCAGAGGCAGAGGTTTTTCTCTCCTCGACCGGTGACTTCGGCAAGGATTGGCGCGCGCGGGAGGTCTCGTCTAAAGACCTTGTGGCTTTGCTCGACTACCAGGGCGAAGAGGTCGAGTACGTAGCCCTGAGCCCGCCGCCAGAGCAGTTGGAGGGAGGGATGGAGGTAGAGGTGATCCCACGCGAGGCCCTCATCGGGCTGCTCTCCCGCCAGATACCGGTCGAACCAGCACAGCACAACAACCGAAGCATCTGGCGTCGCCTGTTCGGGCGTTAGAGAGCTTTCACCAGCGACTCCCCAGAGGCCCTCGTTCGAAGGCCTTTATACCGGCACTGTATCCATGCTCTAAGTAGACCCACACGGAATAATTCTCGGCTCCTAGAAGCGATCTTGATCGGTCGATCAAGATCAATTATACTATTGATTGATCGATCAATAAAGGGGACGGCTTGGGTGAGCAAAGCCGGCAGGAGTCGGATCGGCGGCGGGAGATCCTGGAGGCGGCGTTGCGCGTGTTCTCGGAGCGAGGCTTTCATGGGGCCACGATCAAGGAGATCGCCCGGGAGGCGGGCATCAGGTCGTCCGCGCTTATCTACTGGTACTTCGAGGACAAGGAAGATTTGTTTGGGGAAGTACTAGCGTCACACGTTCCCGTGGTGCGGGCGGTAGCTGAGCTTGGGCCTCTCATGGAGGTCGAGCCGGAGGAAGTCCTGACGAGGCTGGGCCGTGCCTATCTTGCCTTTGACGAGACGAACACCAGGGTGTTGCGGCTCGTGATCGGAGAGGCCGTTCTCCGCCCAGAGGTCGCCGAGCGGTTTGTTGCGGTCGGCCCCGAACGCGTTCTGGGGTTCCTGAAGGCTTACCTGGGGCGTCAGGTTGAGTTGGGGAGGCTTCGCCCTCACGACGTCCGTTCTAGCGCCCGGGCTTATATAGGGATGCTCATACCGCAGCTTGCGGGCAAAGTGCTCTTTCCGGCGCTACAGGCCGACGGTCTCACCGACGAGGAGCACCTGAGAACATCGGTAGACATCTTTCTGCGAGGTCTCGAACCAGAAGGGAGGTAGCCACAAACAACGTTGGCGCGGTGTTGCTGCTGCTCGCCTCTCGCACGCTCCCGGAGAGCAAATAAGCCGAGAAGACACAAGACACGAGGTGAGCAAGATGACTACAGCGAGGAGAGGAGCCTCAAGAATGGCCGTCGAAACGCACGACTTAACGCGAACCACCTGCTGCATCGTTGGCGGAGGTCCCGGTGGAGCGGTACTGGCGCTCTTGCTCGCGCGCAAGGGGGTGGACGTAACGCTACTGGAGGCTCACCCGGACTTCGAGCGCGAGTTTCGGGGTGACACCATCCACCCTTCGGTGATGGAGCTCATGGACGAACTGGGCCTCGCCGAACGGCTGCTGAAGATGCGTCACAGCAAGGTCCAAAGCTTCACCCTTCAAACTTCCACCGGTTCCTTCACGCCCGCGGACATGAGCCGCCTGAAGACCAAATACCCTTATATCACGGTGATGCCCCAGACCAGCTTCCTGGAGTTCATCACCCAAGAAGCAGAAAGCTACCCGAAGTTCCGGCTCGTGATGGGCGCGCGAGTGCAGGAGCTCATCGAGGAGGGCGGGGCGATACGGGGCGTCCGGTACGACAGGCGCGAACAAGACGGCTCCCACAGCAGCCATGAGGCGCGGGCGCTTCTCACGGTGGGCGCGGACGGGCGAGGCTCCCGCGTGAGACGTCTGGTAGGTTTCGAGCCCATCAAGACCTCGCCACCGATGGACGTACTCTGGTTCAAGCTGCCGCGGGAAGAAGGCGACCCGGAGGGCATATTGGGCCGCTTCGGTAGCGGCCACGGCGCGGTTGCGCTCGATCGTTTCGATTACTGGCAAGCAGGCTACATTATCCCCAAAGGTACTTACTCCGAGCTGCGCCACGCCGGGATAGAGCAGCTCCAGCGGTTCTACGCCGAGTTAGTGCCTGAGTTCGCCGACCGTATGGAACATCTAGAGGATTGGAAACAGGTCTCGCTGCTGTCGGTCGAGTCAAGCCGCTGCCCGAAATGGTATCGACCAGGTTTGCTCCTGATCGGCGACGCCGCTCACGTGATGAGCCCGGTTGGTGGAGTAGGGATCAACTACGCCATTCAGGACGCCGTCGTCGCGGCGAACGTGCTCGCCGAACCGCTCAAGACTCACCAACGGCAGTTAATAGACCTGGACCCGAGCTACCTGGCTGCGGTGCAGCGCCGGCGCGAGTGGCCGACACGAATAATTCAAGCGTTTCAAGCTCAGATCCAGCGACGAATCCTGGCCCCGGCGCTTCGTTCGAAGGTGCCTTTTAAACCGCCGGCATTCTTGCGTCTTCTGCTCCGTACGCCGGTCTTGCGCGACCTCCCGGCGCGCATCGTGGCTTTCGGCGTCTGGCCGGTTCACTTGAGGGATTGACCGTAGTTCTAAAGCAACCGCTCAAGAAGCCCGGCGGATCGGCAGCCGGCGTACTTCTCGCGGCATGAGACTCTGCTAAGGTAGGCTGATCGGTCTGGCGACGTGGACCGCTGCGTAGGCACGTTTGATCAGGCGACTGCGCTATGAGGACGTAGCGACCCTAGTTCAGTCCCGGCCGCTCTCTTCGCAGGACGCGCAGGTCGTCCTGACGCTCCGGTAAGATTGAGAGGCGGCGACCGTGAGTCCTGCTCGGGAACCGGTTATGGAAGGGAGATCTACGACGATGAGGTTTGACGTACCCACGGCCGAGGCTAGAGGGCTCGTCGAGGAGGCGGGTCCCCTGCTCGATGGTCCCGTCGCGGCAGCTATACAGGAGCACAGGCGCGGCTCCGCTAGCGAACCGTCCCTTGAGCCCGACGGCTCGCTGGCTGGTCACGTGCGCCGCCTCAAGCGGCGCGTACATCGTCTGGGGGCAGAGGCCGGACTCTACGCCCCCCACGTATCCGAAGCCCTGGGCGGACGCGGCTCATCGCTGCGCGCCTGCATGTACCTGCACGAAGAGGTATTCCTAAGAGGTTTCGGCGGCCAGCAGTGGGTGCTCGGCTGGACAGATGGGCCGAGCCCGATGGTCGAGGTCGCCACCGAGAGGGCCGTCGGTGAGTTCGTCGGGCCCTTGATGCGGGCCGAGATCACGACCGCCTTCGCCCAGACCGAGCCGGAGGCGGGCTCCGACGCTACCAGCATGAGCACCGTCGCCAGGCGCTCGGGCGGGGACTGGGTGCTTACGGGGCACAAGCACCTCATAACCAACGCCCCCTTCGCCGAGATGATCCAGGTGGTCGCCCGCACCGACGACGGTAGGTTCGGCATCTTCCTAGTAGCGGGTGACGCGCCCGGCTTCTCCCGAGGCCCGATTCAGCAGACCATCATGGACGACGGACAGACGGCCTCGCTCACCTTCGAGGACTGTCACATACCGCTCGATATGATGCTAGGTGAGCCGCAGGAGAAGTTCGGGGTGCCGATGCGCTGGATAAACTGGACCAAGGCGCGACGGGCCGGCATGTGCGTGGGTCTGGCCCGCAATTGTCTGGACCGGGCGCTCGAGCACGCCAAAGAACGCGAGGCCTTCGGCCGCCCTATAGGCTCCTTCGAGCAGGTCGCCCTCCAGATAAGCGAGGCGTACCGCAGGACGTGGGCGACCCGGGCGGCGTGCGACCGACTGCTAGAGGAGATAGATGCCTCGGACCCGTGGGAGAATCCAGACGCCGAGACTCGGGCAAACTTCGCGGCCATAAAGCTGATGGCCGAGGAGTGCTTGCTCGAGGCAGCCGACGTCTCGGTGCAGGTCTTCGGGGGCATCGGACTGTTGAAGTCCACGGGCCTCCAACACGTCTATCGGGTGGCGAGGAACCTGCGCATACCGGGCGGGACCGCAGAGATGCAGCGACGCGAGATCGCCCGCTCGCTTGGCTTGCTAAAAGGCTAGCTCCAGTATGGGCCTTCGGTTGACGGAAGAGAGCAACCCGCTACCGGTACTCCTCGTCGTGCTCGACGGGCTGGCCGACCGTCCCTACCTGGAGCTCGGCGGCCACACCCCCCTGGAGGCGGCGAGCACCCCTAATATGGACCAGCTCGCCGGACAAGGCCAGAGCGGCTTCTGCTACCCTCTGGGTCCGGGGAGAATACCGAGCACCGAGCTCGTCCACTTCCGGTTTTTCGGCTATGAGGGTCATCCCTTCCCTGGGCGCGCCTGCCTGGAGGCCCTGGGGGCGGACGTGCCGTGCGAGGCCGGCGACGTCTTTGTCTTTCTGGCCCTACGGCGGGTTAGCCAAGGGCCTGGCGGCAACTACCGCGTGATCGGAGGCTACGGTGAGGCGTTCGACGACGCCCCCGAAAGTTACGCGGAACTCGACGGTTGGGAGGATGCACCATCCGGCTACCGCTTCGATGTCTTTCCTCTCGAACGGGGCGAGGCGATCCTACGCATCCGGCGATGCAAGGCAAAGGTGCCGCCCTGCGGCGAGATCACGGACTCCGACCCGTTCTTCTTTACGGGGCTGCCGGTCTTGACACCACAACCTCTCCGGTGGACGAGCAGGCCCGCAGCCGCCGAGCTAACAGCGGAGGCGTTAGACAGGTTCCTATCAGCGGCGGCGGATACTATGGCGCTTGGCGGACACTGCTCTGCCTCTAACCGTGCGGGAACCGGCTGGGACGGCTTCCGGCGCCTCGTTGTGAGCAAGTGGTCCGGTACCTACGAGCCGCTGATCCCCTTTAAGGATCTGACCGGCCTCGCGGGAGCGGTCGTCGCCTCGGGTCGCATGATACGCGGTCTCTCGCGAGCTGCGGGCCTCTGCTTCGTGCATGCCGGACTTCCCGGCGATCCCTCCGATACCGGCCTCGATGATCCCGCCCGGGACCTGCGGGAGAAGCTGGAGACAGCCCTCGGGCTGCTCCGCTCCGGGGAGGCAGGTTTCGCTCACGTCCACGCGAAGGCCGCAGACGAGGCCTCGCACGCCGGAGAGGTAAGCCTCAAGGTGGAGGTTATTGAAGAGTTAGACCGGGCGCTGGCTCCCCTGGTCGAGGTTTCTCTGGAGCACCTGGTGCTCTGCGTGACCGCCGACCACTGCACCCCGGTCGGCGGCCGGACGGTCCACTGGGGCGATTCGGTGCCCATTCTGGTACGCGGTCCGCACGTCAGGGTCGACGCGGTAGGTTCCTTTGGTGAACGCGCGGCTACCGGAGGGACGCTCGGCCAGATCGGACCCGGAGATCTTCTGCCGTACTTGCTCTGTCAGGCCGAAGCGGCCCATTTCCTGGGCGCGAAACCGAAGCCCTTTACGCCGCTCGGGATACCCTTCTCCGGCGAGCCCTGGACCTACCGGGACGCCGGGTTTCGTCTCTCAGAGGCGGAAGAGCGCTCGGTGCCGCAGCGTGGAGAGCGGCGCGGAGCAGACCAA
>DASQMR010000135.1:0-1839 GCA_035645375.1 Rubrobacteraceae bacterium | reverse complement strand
TTGCCTCGCCTGAACTTGTTGAAGATCTGAGCCGCGGAGTAAACGACTCCTAAGATGCTAACCGGATCCATGCAAACTACCTAGAACCCCGTCGGCGCGAAGTTCGCAGAAGGCGGCTAAGAGCTTCCGTCAATAGGCTGGCAACTTTTCGTATTTGGCAGCTCTCGAAGCGATTGCACGGCCCTCGCTTTGCTGCTTGACACATACGCTACTCGCCTATTGACGGAGCCTCTAAGCTTGCGTTTTAACCATGGGGAGTTTTGCGGTGGATATAAAGCTCATCGCAAAACCCCTCGTTTGCCATCTTCGCGGGCTCAGGCGGCCTTCTTGACGGCCGGGTAGCGCTTGGCCTTGCCCGAGAGGCCTCCTTTGGGCCTTCCGGGAGACCTGCCACAGGGTTTCGGCGCCTTCGCCGGCGTGCCCAAGTGCATCAAAAGCGCCGAAACTGCTCGGTGGACCCGCACAGGTGTCAGCCGTCCCGCCTCGTAGCGGCGCTCCCACGGCAGCCTCAGGTCCGCAGCACAGGCGCGCGCCAATCTCAACTGCGTGTAGGCGGCCACCACCAGCCATGTCCATCGGTCGGCCTGCTCAGGGTGGCGCACCCTCGGCGTCGTCCATCCCATGCTCTGCTTGAGGAAGCGGAAAGTGTGCTCCAGGTCAAAACGCCTCACGTAGGAGCGCCAGATGAGATCCAGATCCGGCATCGTCCCTTCCGGCCCGTGCCACCATAGCCACAGAACGCGCGGTTCGCGTCGCCTCTCGCCCCGTGGCAGCCGCTCGACCTCCACCAGGACGAGCGTGCCGACCACGATGGGCAGGGGACCGCGGCTTCCCTTTCGTTCGTGGTTGTGGACCTTCGGGTGCATCTTCGCCCACGCCCTGACGCGCACGGACCCGTAACCGGCATCCTCGCAATGGTGCTCGGTCGAGGGCTCGGGCCAGGTCGAGGGGTCCGAGCACTTCATCTTCGGTCCGTGGCGGCGAGGGCGTCCGATGTGCTCCGGTGGGTCGCAGAGGCTAGGATCGCCATAGAAGCGCCGCCCAGCGCGCATCCGCACGAGGATCTGGCAGGGGCTCCCTCCGAGCCCCTGCTGTAGCTTCACGGGATCGTAGCCCGCGTCGAAGACGAACAAGGGAACGGGCTCTTCTTCCCCGAACCGCTCCAGCAACACCTTCACCTGCCCACAAGCAACCTCATTAGCATCTTGTGCGGGGCGGATACGCTCTACGTCCATAGGAGCGGTCCAGCTCTCGCGCACGAAGTTCAGTTGTGCGACGAACTGGTAGGCCCATCCGGCTACGATGGGCTGGCCGGCGGAGTGGCGGGAGGGATGGTAGTAGAAACCCCGCTCAGGGCTCGTCTCCGCGTCGCAGCGTGCCCACACGCTCGCATCCACGGCGTAAACGGGTGTTTCGCTTTCGGCAAGCGGATGACGTGCGAGCAGACCCCGTAGAGCTTCGACGTCGATCCACCCCCGGTCCAACGCGGCATAAAGGCTACCCCATCCGCGACGATGCGGCGCCTGGAGGCTCAGGTGAGCGGGAGAAGGAACGGCACCATCGGCGGCGAGGATGGCGTCGGCGAGTTCGAAGAGGGCGTCGGCGCGGCGGTGGAGGCATGCGTAGATCGAGCGGCGGAAGGCACGAAGAGCATCTGGAGGTTTCATGATGCGCCCATCATGCACCCGCCGCCAGCTTTGCGCACTTCTTATCTGTCAGTGGGCTTAAAACGCAAGCTAAGCTGCTCACCCAGAAAACCCTGACGAACGCAACATCCGCAACTCGTCTCGTTCGAGCAACATCGAGGTACCCGTACCGATGACGAGCGCCCAAAAGAAG
>DASQMR010000134.1:0-4539 GCA_035645375.1 Rubrobacteraceae bacterium | reverse complement strand
CGATGATCGTCCGCTGTGCAGGGACATCAGACGTGGTTCAGGGAGTCAGCTTCGCCCGAACGCACGATCTCTTGCTTTCGGTACGTGGTGGTGGACACAGCGTCGCGGGCAACGCCGTGTCTGACGGCGGTTTAATGCTTGACCTGTCGCCCATGAAAGGTATCCGGGTCGATCCGGTGCGCAGAACCGCGCAAGCCCAAGGGGGCCTGACGCTGGGCGAGTTCGATCACGAGACGCAGGCGTTCGGGCTAGCGACTACCCTTGGGGTTGTCTCGGTTACCGGTATCGGCGGTCTCACCCTCGGGGGCGGTCTCGGCTGGCTCAACGGTAAACATGGTCTTGCCTGCGACAACCTGCTCTCGGCCGACGTGGTAACCGCCGACGGTCATCTGCTAACGGCTAGCGAGGAGGAGAACGAGGACCTCTTCTGGGGGATTCGAGGTGGCGGTGGCAACTTCGGTGTGGTCACCTTGTTTGAGTACCAGCTCCACCCTGTTGGTCCCGTGCTAGGAGGCGGACTTCGGTATCCGGCGGCCCAAGCTCGCGACTTTCTTCGTTTCTACGACGAGTTCGCGAGCACCTGCCCCGATGAGCTGTCCACCGCGGCTTCATTGGGCCAAGCCCCGGACGGCAGCGTCGTGGCTGGCGTTGCGGTCTGCTACTGTGGGTCGATCGAGACGGGAGAAGGGATGCTGCAACCTCTGCGCACGTTCAGCTCACCATTAGAAGACAACATTCAGCCGATGCCGTACCGAACACTCCAGAGCGCGCCCGACGCGGGGTTCCCGTTGGGTCGGCAGCATTACTGGAAGTCGAGCTGGCTAAAGCACCTGAGCGATGAGGCGATCGAGGTCATGCTCCAATTCGTTGCAGAAATGCCCTCGCCAATCTCCGGGGTAGGGCTCCAGCAGATGCATGGAGCGGCCAGCCGCGTGGACCCAGCCGCGATGGCCTTCCCGCATAGGGACGAGCACTACGACTTCCTCATCCTCTCTCAGTGGGCAGACCCGACTGACTCGGAAGAGAATATGCGGTGGACGCGTAGGTTATTCGAGGCGATGGAACCGTTCTTCGAGACAGGGGTATACGTCAACAACTTGGGAGAAGAGGGAGAAGACCGGGTTAGGGAGGCGTACGGCGAGCACTATGAGCGGCTGGTAGCTCTAAAGGACAAGTACGATCCGACCAACCTGTTTCGCCTCAACCAGAATATCAGGCCGACGGCGCAGAGCGGCGCGATGTCCTAAGAAGCAAGCAGAATTGGCAACGCAGAACTGCTAAGTTCGAGAATCGGAGGGCCGGTGTCCATGCGGTCCCGGTCCTTTCTTTTCGAGGATGAACCTGCACCTCACCAACCACGCAACACTCATCTAGTGGTGGTTACCTTTATTCCCCAGACGCCGCGAAGACGTTTTCTCGGAACCCTAGCTTCCGGTTAAACAGGGTTATCGGAAACCCAGCAGCGCCCCGGTCGCATACCCTTTTAGGGCCGGGGCTAAGAGGCGTCCGGCGAGTATTAGACACCGTTATGTGCTTGAGGCGTGTGGGTAAGGTGATCTAGTTAATGGAGGAGGCCCAGATGGGGGGCGGGCATCTATGTAGAGGCCCGCGTAGGTTCGACTCCTTCCCCCTCCGCTCTTATATCTGTAGCTAAAGCTACCTGCCTCTATTCACCAGATTGCCTCTAAGAGGTCTTCTCGGAAACCGCCTGGAGGATCGTAGGTATGGCTAACTGCTTAAGCGGCTAGGGACCGGGGAGCGTCAGGTTATTCATCCCGCCTTCTCCGCCGCGGCGGTGTCTGCTCACAAATCTTCCATCACATGCTCCGCTTGAACGAGAGTAAGAGCTTCTGAGAACGTGTAGGGTCTGCGAAGAATTCGCGTTCGCTTAAAGGTGTGTTCAAGAACTCGCTGTAGCCGGGAATATCTTGTACCCCCAGCGAATCTAAGTCCCGAAAACCCATAGCCCAATCAGGGAATTGTCGCTCCGCTACAGGACCTTGTAGCAGGACGATATCGTCTTTGTGCCGAGTGTCCGCGCTGATCTTTTCGTAAAGTATGCGAACCTCTCGTTCGTCCCCTTCGAGGACCTGCATGAAGTTGCCCTCTTTATAGAGCAGCATTCCCGTGACGCCGCGTTTGGCGTTGTTCTCACGGCTTAGGGCCATTAGGTGTTCCAACTCTGACTTCGAGAAGAGCTCCACAGCGGAACTGACGTAGGTAAGCGAAAACAGCATATCCTCTGGCTCAGTAGAACTCTCGCCGGTAACCGTATTGACCATGTTGCTTTGATGTACCAACATACTCCTTTCTCGTATAGCCTCACCGTGTACAGCACTATTACCGGAACGATGGCATGAAAGTGTAATAGCTTCAGCCCAGAGTGTAGCTTGCCTCTATTCACCCACCTTCCGAGAGGGAGTCTTCTCGGAAATCAGGGCGTTTATTGCCCTTTGGGCTACTGTCTTTGCGATTGTTAGCTATGGCAGTTTTGTCTCAGGAGGACCTCGTTGCTAGCAATGCGTCTATCCCTTCGGCCGGTAACGGCTTGGAGAAGAGGTACCCTTGAGCGAAGCGGCAGCTTAACTCCCGCAAGTGCGTGGCTTGTTCGGTGGTTTCCACGCCTTCCGCGATCTCTTCCATGCCCAGGACGCGCGCCAGGGCGATCACCGCAGAGACGATCCCTTCGTCTTTTGGGTCTTTGCCGAGCCCCTCGACGAACGAACGGTCGATCTTCAGAAAATCCGCGGGCAAGCGCTTGAGGTAAGAGAGCGATGAGTACCCAGTTCCGAAGTCGTCTATTATCAGCTTCACCCCCAAGTTCTTCAGCTCGCGGAGCGTGGCGAGGTTCGACGGTTCGTTCTCGACCAGTATGCCTTCAGTGATCTCCAGATCCAAGCTTCCCGGCTCCAACCCCGTCTCTTGTAGGACCCGCCCTACGTCCTTGGCCAACTCGGGGTACCGGAGCTGCACGCCGGAGATGTTCACGCACACCACCCAGGGCGGGTCGCTAGGATACAGCTCTTGCCACCGGCGTGTCTGACGGCATGCTTCGGCGAGCACCCACCGTCCGAGCGGCACGATCAAGCCGGTCTCTTCAGCGATCGGGATGAACGTCGCCGGTTGTAACAAGCCCCGCTCAGGGTGTTCCCAGCGCACCAGCGCCTCTGTACCTACGATCCTCCCGGTCTTTACCAGCACCTTAGGTTGGTAGTGGACCCTGAGCTCCCCGCGCTCTATTGCCCGCCTGAGGTCATGCTCCACCTCCAGGCGTTCCAGGGCCTGGACATTCATGGTCGAGTTGAACACCTCGTAGCGACCCTTGCCCTTCCCTTTGGCCACGTACATAGCGATGTCCGCCTTGCGCAGCAGATCCTTGAGCTGCTCGCGGGAAGAAGTGGCCAAAACGATCCCGATACTCGGGGAGATAAATACCTCACGCCCTTCCACAACGAAGGGCTCCCGCAGCCCTTCTACGATCCGCCCCGCAGCACGGGTCGCGTCGCTTACGCCCATAATGTTTTCGAGCAGGACGGCGAACTCATCCCCTCCAAAGCGCGCGACCGTGTCTTCTGGCCTAAGATAGCTCCTTAAGCGCTCGGCCACCGTCACGAGCAAGGCGTCCCCCGCTTCATGGCCCAAGGAGTCGTTGACGACCTTGAAGTCGTCCAGGTCCACGAACAGCACCGCACTGAGCCTCGGGCGTCGGGTTGCCAAGGACAGGGTGTGTTCGAGGCGATCCATGAACAGGGTTCGGTTTGGCAGGTCCGTTAGGGGGTCGTGGAGGGCCTGGTACCTTAGACTTTCTTCGAGAGCCCTGCGCTTGGTGATGTCCCGCTGGCCGGCCAACCAGTGCGTTACCTCTCCTGCATCGTCGCGAAGCGGCACAATGTGCCAATCTAGCACGTATTCCGAGCCGTCCTTGCGGTAGTTGATCGTCTCCCCGCCGACGAACGACTTCCCCCGGGAGAGGTGGCGGCGTAATCTGTCGAGCTCCGCGCGGTCGGTCTTTGGTCCCTGGAGGATGCGAGGTGTCTGTCCGAGGACCTCTTCGGCAGCGTAGCCGGTCATTCGGCAAAAGCCCTCGTTGACGTAGACGATCTCGGGGCCTGGCGGGTCCAGTTCCGTGGTGGTGATCACCACTGCCTCGCTCACGTGCCGCATGGCAGCCTCGATCAGGTGAATGGGTGGCTCGGCTCGCTTACGGCTACTTTTTGCCGGTTTCATCGCTTGTTTATATCAGGAGAGCTAAGAATAGAGCGAACCCAAAGCAAAACGTCATAGATCACAACTGCTGTAGAAAGCGGATTGTCTCTGTTCACCGAGCTGCCGATAAGAGGTCTTCTCGGAAACCAGGAGGGTTAGAGGACACAAAAGAAGAGGGCCGGTGGAGAAAGCCGCGAGCGAAACCCATCGACCCTCGCAAGCATTGTAGGAGCATTACCCGCCCCGCGAAAGATCCGAAGTGTATGCAAACTTAGTCGTTTGCTGCTTCCAGACAAGGGTAGAACTCTTAGTAGGGAAAGTCTAATGAAGGGA
>DASQMR010000133.1:0-3394 GCA_035645375.1 Rubrobacteraceae bacterium | reverse complement strand
GCCACCATAACTCCTCCCACTCTTCTTCTTGCAAAGCTTCCCAGTAACCAATCATATAAGATATACGTCTCTGCAATAGGGTTTGGTTGAGATCAGGCGAGCGCGGCGCTCACGTTTAGGAGTTACGCTAAGAGGTCTTCTCGGAAATCCAGCTTCCGGTGTCACGTTTCCCTAGACGCTTAATGAACAGTTGCGGAGCTAGGTGCGCATCACGCTGCGCACCATTCCTACCATCAACTCTACGGCCTGATCGTCGTCTAAGCCTTGCTGGCGCACCAGCGTGCGCCACGTCTGCAACTCCAGGGCAAGGGCTATAGCGGCCAGCAGCGCCTCGTGCCGCTCGCCGCTTGCCTCAAACGCATCGGCGATGGTGTCCCGCATCGCCTCCCAGTGGCGAAAAAGCAAGACGTTGTTCTCTTGTAGGACGGGACCAAGGGCGTGTCGCGCAGTACGTTGGTCATGATCTCCTCGTTGCCCCCGTACCAGGCACAAACCTTGGATAGCGCCCTCCTCAGGCGCTCCTCGGAGCCGGAGATCTCTGCCCAACAGGACGGGTCAGGCAAGGGGTTTCGCTCCAGGTGGTGAGCCGTGCAGGCTTTGTAGAGGTCCTTGAGCTCGGGGAAGTGGGCATAGTAGGTGTGCCTCTGCACCCCCGCCTTCTCGGCTATGGCGCTCACGGTGGTCCGCGCCGGGCCCACGGTCTTATGCAGCTCCACGGCGGCCTCGGCGATCCTTCGCCGCGTCTCCTGCATGCGCTCTGCTCTGCGCTTCATCTCGTATTTTCGTGGCATAGAAGAAATTATTGCACAAATTTGTGCATTGAACCTTGACAGATGGTCCATATTCTGTCATGTTCTCTACACACTGTTGTGTAGGGAAAGGAGAAAGACACCATGTCGGCTACAGAAGACCAAGCCAGGACAGCGGCCACGCTCGACGCACAAGAAGATGCTGCGAGCCGGACCTTCGCGTACGAGCCGGGAGAAGGCGAGGCGTTGTGGTGGATAGGGATGCTGGCCACTATCAAGGCTACGAAGGAGCAGACCGGCGGGCGCTACACCCTGGTAGAAATACTCGCTCCCAAAGGCTTCGCGAGTCCGCTGCACGTACACCACTTCGAGGACGAAGGCTTCTACATACTTGAAGGCGAGATGACCTTCTACGTAGGAGATCAGACCATAAAGGCGCATACCGGCTCGTTTCTCTTCGGTCCCAAGGAGGTTCCCCACGCGTTCGCGGTGGACTCTGGGCCAGCAAGGCTGTTGTTCGTCCTCTCGCCCGCGGGGTTCGAGGATCTCGTCAGGGAGATGGGAGAGCCGGCAAGGGAGCTGACCATCCCGCCCCAGCCGGAAGGGCCGCCCGACGAGGCCGAGATGCAGCGGATGGCTGCCATCGCCGCCCGACATGGAAACGAGATACTCGGGCCACCGCCGGGGCATTAGGAACGCTTGAGGCCGCCTTCAGCAAGTGCCAGAGTTCTTAGTAGCCTCGGCCTTCTCTTTGTCCTTATTCACCCGACTGCCGAGAAAACGTCTTAGCGGAAGTTTGGTGAACAAAGGTAGGCTCCTTTGCGTGCCGCTACTCCTTGCTAGCGCATATTCGGTGAGCTACGGTCAACTCTACCCCGACCGCCGCTACATACACGATCGTCGTCAAGAACGCGCTGACTGGCCACGCTGCCGTGCCTTGTATGAGTATCCCCACGATATACGCGACCCCTAGCGCAAGGCCCACCGAGAAGAACGATAGCGCTCCTGCGAGGGCCTTTACGTTGCTCGACTGGTCCTCGAGCTCTTCCTCAAAGAAGCCAGAGGCCAACCCTGCGATCAGGGCGAAGGCGATGACCGCCCCGACAGCGAAGGGGAATATCTCCAAGACTCCGGTATCTGTCCGGGAGGTCTGCAGGAGCGCGAAGGCGGCGGTGATGCTCACGGAGTAGCCGTAAGCGGTGACGTTGTTGCGAGTTGCAGTATCAACTCCCCGCTCGAAGAGTCTCAAGAACCCTGAGCCATGTTTTTGTGGCCGATCTCCTTCCGCCATGTGTGCTGATCTCTCCGGCCGCCGTTATCCCGCAGTGTGTATGTTGTAGAGAAGCATAAAGAAAAGGTTGCAATACCACACAGCCCTGGTTTCCCGATAAGACCTCTCAATAGCGGCAACTAGATGAACAGACGTAACAGGGCAGTTTTTGACTCAAGGGTTGCATGACCCTTCCGACCTATTTTACTATTCGTTGCTACAAAACGAGCTACAGGTAGAGGCTTAGAACTTCGTCCTGTACGCCTGGGCGCCTAGGGGGCGAACGGAGCCAGTGGCGCAACCGGCTACCTTGGGGGGAAGGAGGTTGCGCATCGAGACGCATACTTTTGGTTCTGTTGGTAGCGGCGCTTATGGTGGTAATGACAGCGGTCCCAGCATTTGCTCTTCCGCTACAGAGAGCAAAGGGACAGTTGATTGCAGATTCTGCACAAGAATCAGGAGGCGGCAGGGGGGTGCAACCCGCCTTTCTGTGGACCGCAGCCTATGTAGAAGTAGCTTAAAACAAGGCCGGGGTGTCATATCCTCGGCTCTTTTTTGTCCCGTGGGTTTCCGAGAACTAAGTTCACCGAAAGCTCAGTTTTCCGAGAAAACGTCTTCTTGAAAACCGAGTAATAGCTCTCGCGCTTTGATCTAACAACGCTTTATTGTTCGTATCTTTCTCGAGAAGGAGATGTGCATGGACCAACAACAATACCAGGTGACAGAAAGACAGCAGATTGCAGGGACCAGCAGAGGGCATTACATCCTGGAGATCCTCGGGATAGTGTCTTTCTTTGTGCTCGCGCTGCTCATGGGAGCGGAGATCTATCAGGGGATGACGACCTTTGGGTACCTGTGGCTCCTGCCGGTCATCGCAGTCATCGCATACCTAGCGGCGGACTTTATCTCCGGGTTCGTGCACTTCCTAGCGGACAATTTTGGATCTTCCGAGATGCCGATCCTCGGACCCGGCTTCATTAGTGGCTTTCGCGAGCACCACGTGGATCCCAAGGGCATCACTCGCCACGACTTCGTAGACACCAACGGCAACAACAGCCTGGTGAGCCTCCCCTTCATGCTGCTGGCGTGGTTCGTGGTGCCTATGGAGACAACGGTCGGCGGATATTTCTTCGGGGCGTTCTTTCTCTTGGTATGTCTCGCCGTGTTCCTGACGAACCAGTTTCACAAGTGGGCACATATGGAGGATCCTCCATCCTTGGCGCTGTGGCTGCAAAGACGCGGCCTGATCCTCTCTGAAGAGCACCACGACATCCATCACGCAAGCCCCTACGACACCTACTACTGCATCACCGCTAGCTTCGCAGCCCCCGCCACGTCCCTGGCCGCCGCATTCGCGAAGGCCGCCCTGCGTGCC
>DASQMR010000132.1:0-6303 GCA_035645375.1 Rubrobacteraceae bacterium | reverse complement strand
AGGTACACCTTCTACCGCAAGGCGGAGCCAGTATGCCTCAAACCGGTCCCAGAGCTTCTCCTCGGGCAGATCGGTATGGCTTACGGGAAGTCGAACTACTTGATGCGGTACGTTGAGGTGGTTAACGATGGCGTACACGGTGGGGGCCGGGACCACGTTGTCCTCAAGCCCCAAGCCAACGAGGGTGGGACATTTTATCTCTGCGGCGAAGTTCATCGAATCGAAGTAGGAGAGGACGACCATAACGTCTTCCTCGTATTCGGAGTATGCCTCTAGATAGCGGTTGATCTCCTGCCCTGAACCATCCTCAACAAGGAGCCGCCGCCCTTCCGCCCACCCAAAGCTCGGCACCGCTACGACCAGAAAATCTGCGACCTGCAGAACGGACTCCGCCATCACGGCCAACCCTCCAGCGAAACTCGTGCCGTTCAATATTGTACGAGAGACGCAAGGATCCAGGATATTCCTGCCGACCTCGACGGCACGCATATAGTCGCACACAGCGCCCCTCAGCACGTGCTTCTCAGGGGATTCGATTCCGGTCAATACGTAGCCCCACGGCGATAGGATCGGGAGCGCGTCCTTTGAGCGCCCGTATCCTCGGGCTTCTACGCCAAGCACGTTTACGCCCATCCTCGCCCAGTGCCACATGGGATCGAGCCCTCCGCCGTATCCGTGGCTGTGCACCACCAGCGGCCGAGGGACATCGTCCTTCCACCGGATCGCATACCCCGAGACGCGTACCCCTCCCAGGGAGTCAAAGCTCAGCCTCTCGAACTCGAGAGCCGGATCATCCGAGCCGACCGACTCGCGGGAGACGGCGGGCGGGATGCGCCCCAGCTCCTCCCGGGTCTGCTCCCAGAACGACTCGAAATCCGGCGGGCGCGTCAAGGGCGGCTGCGAGTCTTTACCGGACCCTGGCTCCCGTTCCTCGGCCCGCCGTTCGGGGGGATACGTCATGTCGGCATTCGGAAGCTGGCTGTCCCTCCGGGCGCTTTAGCTCCCAGTCGCACGGCTTCGCGAACATAATCTTGGAAATGGCTGTAGACGTAGCCGTTGACGAACTCGCGCAGCGCTTGGCCCTCGATGTTCTCGCCGAGGTATTCCGAGAGGCGGATGGGCTCGTGAACGACCGCGACCGTCCTCGTACGCGTGAGCTTCTTGTCAAAGTTTGCCACGGCGATCGGCACCAACAGAGGCTCGGGCTGGATGTTGGCCGCGAGGTGGAAGGCACCGGTCTTGAACGGCAGAGGCGATTTCTCCGTCTCGGTCGAGGTTCCCTCAGGGCAGATAACGATGTTCTTGCCGTTCCACAGGGTCTCCTTAACAGTGTCCAAAAACAATCGGCGGCGCTGTTCGGGAGAAGTCAAGGGGTCGTCGTCTACGGGGTCTACGTGGCCAGAATACACGTAGATGTAGCCGAGCCGGTCGAAGAACTTTTGGTGCCCGTACTCGCCAGGGTCAGACTTGCGAACGACGCGCACGGGGGCTTCGCCGTACTTTTTCAGGAGGATCATGGCCGCCACGAAGTGCGTGTCGAGAGTGAGGATGAAGTCGTTGGGGAGCAGGTTGTCCAGGTGGTTCGAGAGGTGGTTCATGATGAAGATGTGCCCCGGCTCGTCGGGAAGGTTCTCTTCCCCACGGATGATGTACTCCGTATCCTCAAACAGCTCGGCGAACGCCTCGCAGCTCCGGCGCCTGAGCTCCCCAGGGCTCATCGTCTCCGGGGCGTTCGCCACCAGCTCGTAGATGCTCTGGAGCTGCTGAAAGATCTTCACCTCCTGCCAGACGTCGTCCAAGAGATCGGCTATCTGGGCGGCCAGCTCCCGCTCCACCTCGTCGCCGTCTGTCTTCAACACCGCCAGAGTGCGGCGAGCATCATCTAGGGTGAGGCGGTTCTCAAGGTAGTGGGGAATCTTATGCAGGGGTGAAGTAACGCTCAGAGCCGTAGCGTTTTGTTCGAGGAGCGCGCGGACCGTCCGGGGCACGTTCACGTAGCGGGTGGCCACTAGCCGCGTCCGCGTCATGCGCAGGTGGTTCCCAATAAGCCAGAGGACGCGCCTCATGAACGCCAGGCCAAAGTTCGGCTGCTTCTTCGTATACTCCTCGAAAAGCTCCCTACTCAGCACCAGCATCTCAGTACGCTCACGCGCTACGGCGGTAGCCCGGTAGCGATGTGGTTCCACTATCGAGGCCCAGCCCACCGGATAGCCGGGATGGCTGACGATGTGGCGGGGAGCTTGCCCCTCCATCTCGGGACCTGCCTCTTCGCTCCGAGGGACCTCGTTACCCGGCTTGCGGAAAGATAGTTCGATCTTACCTTCGACGAGCACGTAGAACAACGCCGCAGGCTCGCCCTGCACTATGATGTAGTCTCCCGCTTCGAACGTCTCCGTCCGGGCGAGGCGCGCAAAGTGCTCTATGTGCTCTGAATCCAGCCCCTCGAAGAACGGCGAGTTACACAGAAGATCCAGCTTCTTGTCCACCCTGCTACTCACAGCTCACCCGAATTAGTCGAGGATTCCAAGAAGGTCACGGCACCTTCAAGACGGTTGTCCATGGCGGCCGCGACCTTCTTCAGAATCAGGTACCCAAGGTATGGGTCCTCCTTGAAGATGTCTTCGAACGTGTCGCGCGGTATCCTCATCAGCTCGGTCGGCTCCTCACAGCGCATCGAGGAGGTGTGACGGTAGGGGGCGCGAAAAGCCGACCAGGCGATAAGGCTCCCCGGTTCCCGGTGCACGCCCATAAGGAGATCACCCACTCCCTCAAAATACACCAAGACCTGCACCGCCCCGCCTAGGAGGAAGTACACTGCCCGCGCCTCGTCATTTTGCTGTACGACCAGCGCACCCTGCTCCAGCCGCCTCTTCGCGGCCGCTCCAGCCAGACGTTCGAGCGCCCACCCTGGTACCCCCTCAAAGAAGGGAAGTTCGGTCAACTCTTCAATCGTTAGCCCTGTCGAGTCGCTTTCACGCGACCCCACAGCTGTCTCATGCTTTCGACCCACTATCTCATCCTCTCCCTCAATGCCTATCAGATAGACAGGTGCTAGTGTTACTAGCACCAATTCTAAAAGAGGCCGCAGGGAGGGATCAATCCTCGGAGGACGTTGAGAATGATGCAACGGACTATACGCTCCTCCCCATCCCCTAACTTGGCAGAAAGCTGGATACCATAAGCGGCTTAAGAGTGTAGCCCTTGTGCTTTCAGCTCATCTCAACGTTAATTGCCATCAACCCAAGCGACCGGCTATCGAATCGTTATGGCCGATCCATCCGCGATCGTGGGTGAGGCCGAGGCCGTAGCCCGCGTCGCCGTTTTCGAGGGCGTCAGGTCAGCGCTGCCTTCAATAAAACGCAGGGAGGTACCGTTCAGCGCCGTGACGGCGCGCAGGAGAGTGGACTTACTAGTGCCGGGTGGCCCCTCCAAAAGGAGATCCCGGCCCGCTCCAAGGGCCGCGAGAAGGAGCTGTGCCTCCTCCTCGCGGCCGACGACCTGCTCCCGGATCCCGTCCTGAATGCGGCGTAGATCCACTGTGGCGGCGTTAGGCCTCGGCGTTGTGACCGGTAGCCCAACCGTAAGAGACGACGCCGCGGATGTTCTTCCCGTCGACCATGTCCTGGAAGCCCTGGTTGACCTCGTCTAACGTGTAGGTGCGGGTGGTCAGCTCATCGACTTTGACCTTGCCGACTCGGTAGAGATCCAGGTACCGCGCAAGGTCAGCATACACAGGCGAATGTCCGTAGAAGGTGCCAACAACCTCTTTGGCGAACATTGTCAGCTCCTGGGGGGAGACGTCTACGTGATCAAATTCGCCGCGAGCGATGCCGGCGACTACGACACGGCCACCTTTGCGTAGGGTTCGGAAGGCCTGGCCTACATGCTCAGGGCGGACGTTGTCGATGGTAACGATCGCCTTGTCGGCGCCGACGCCGTTGGTCAGCTCGAGCACCCTCTCCACCGGGTCTTCCTGATTGGGGTTGATGGTATGAGTGGCGCCAAACTCCTCGGCCATCTCCAGCTTGAAGTCCACGAGGTCTACGGCCACCACCTCGGACGCCCCGTTCACCGCCGCACCCTGAACAGCGTTGATGCCCACGCCACCGATACCGAAGATAACGACGGTCTCTCCAGGCTGCACGTCGGCCGAGTTGACTGCTGAGCCGAACCCAGTGGGCACGCAGCAACCCACGACGCAGACCTTCTCCATATCGAAGTCCTCGGGGATGGGTACGACAGAGTCCACTGGGGCAACGGTCCACTCGCTGAGTGTGGAGAGGTGACAGAACTGACCGAGGTCCTGATCGTTCTGATTGTGCATCCGAAATGTGCCATCGAGTTGTGGCCCCGCGATAACGCCCGCCCCCCTATCGCAGATAAAGCTCATTCCCATGGAGCAGAAGCGGCACTTACCGCAGGCCGGCATGAAGGTAAGGAGCACGTGATCTCCGGGCTTAACTCGTGTGACGCCGGGCCCAACCTTCTCCACGATGCCGGCGCCCTCGTGCCCGCCGACCATCGGATAGTACAGCGCCCCGGTCCACTCCCCGGTGACCATGTGGTAGTCCGAGTGGCAGAGGCCGGAGGCGGCTATGTGAATGAGGACCTCACCCTCCTTGGGATCGTCTACCTCGATTTCCTCTACCTTGAACTCCTGCCCTTCCCCGTAAATTACCGCTGCGCGACTCTTCACCCTTTGCTCCTTTCCCCTCGACCCTAAAAAACGCAATCATCGTAACATCAGCAAGAGGGAGTCGCACCCACGCGAGTCCCTTTTGCCCCAACGTGATGCCGGTCCGAGTAGCATGGGCTTACCTACAAACCCTTGGTGAGAGAGAGTCGCGCACTTTACAAGTAGGGTAGTACCCTACTGCTGCTAAAGCCTTCAGCACGATCATATAGGGCTTGGGTTACCCATCGTTCGCAAGTAAAAAGAGAGCCGACGAGCGGGCTCGAACCGCTGACCTGCTCATTATGAGTGAGCGAATCTGTATACTTCTGACCCTAGCAGCGCTTGCCACAGGATACCTGGGCCGGGCGTACTCCAGCTCTTTACTCACACTGACGTTTTCATTTCAGGGCGTCCTCGAGGGCGCGGGCAACGCTCTCCTGCATCGTCAGCAGCACGCGCCTATAGGTGTCGAGGGTTATGGTTATGGAGGAGCAACCAAGCATCTCAGAGACGATTTGGGCGTTGACTTTGCGGAAGAGAATCAAGGTGGCGCAAGTGTATCGGAGTCGTGGAAACGTATCGGTGGCAGCCTCACCCGCTTTAAGAGTGGCTTGAAGGAGCGGTTTGTGGGGTTGGAGGGGTTGATGAAGGTGCCTCTCTCCGTGGCGAACACGAGGCCGCCCGGTTGGTAGGGAGAACCTATCTGTTCCATCTTCTCTAGCTGGCGAGATAGGTGGGTCTGCAAAGAGGCAGCTGCTGCTTGCTGAGCTTGATAGTACGACGACTCTTTTTCGTCTTCGGCTCGCCGGTGACGAAAGCTTTGCCCACGTGGGTCAAGGTGCGTCTCGCGCGGAGCAGACCGCGCTCCAAGCCTACGTCTTCCCACTTGAGGGCCGGTAGCTCGCCTTGGCGCATGCCGGTGCAGAAGACCAGACGTAAAGGGATTCAAATCGAACGCTTCCATCGTTCCAAGGGGCGCTTCGCGAGGCACGTCAGGTATCAATGGAAGAACTCATTTTCATCTCTAGATGTGAGCGTGAAGCCTACGTTTTCAGTCCCAGTTTCGATAATCGTGATCTTCTGAGGTAGACCACAAGGGCGCTCCAACCTCCTCTAGTCTCCTCAGATGGGCTTCAGCAACCGTTTTGTACCTCTCCGCGTACTCCCCGTCGCGCAAGTAACCACAGAAGTGGGGATTATTGATTCCCGCCGTGGGTCCATCTTCGGTGACGCCATAGCTTTGCCACCGCTCCTGGGATCCTTTTATCAGGGTCCAAGACTTAAGAGGGCTGGTGCGAAGCACCACCTCCCCGTCATCTCCCCGATACGCAAACATCGCTTGCCAGCCTTGAGGAAGAAAAGGCTTATCCCCACTAATAATCTTCTCCGCCACTACCTCCCCTTCTTGCCCCGATCCGCCTCTCTTTCCACGATTGGCATGGTAGCGATTAGTAAGAAGCAATGCTACATCAGAACCCTAACTCTACATACACCTCTTCATTAGAGAACAGTGCAGCATCTCCGACCCGGGATTTGAACCTGACGAGCCTAGAGCCACAGTAACCTTATCGGTTCATACCTCTAACAGAAAGGAACCACGAACGAAGAAGTCGCACATCCGGTCCCCC
>DASQMR010000131.1:0-3079 GCA_035645375.1 Rubrobacteraceae bacterium | reverse complement strand
GCGTAGCCACAAGGAGACGTGCTCGGGCTGTATGGCGTCCCTGACCACCCCCATGAGGTCCCGGCCTAGGGTGTCCAGGTCCGTCTCGTCGCGCAGGCGGGCGTTGAAGGCGGCCAGGGTCTTTGCGGCGTCGTACTTCCTTCTGTAGAAGCGGCGGTCTACCAAACGCTGCACCCGGCGACGCAAAGGGTTAAACAGGGCTGCTATGGCAAGGGTTGAGGCGACTATGGCGAGGGTGGACTCCTGGCCCGTGAGGACGCGCAAGACAGCCTGCAAGGAAACTACGCTACTGATGTAGACCAAGGCCAGCGTTGCCGTGAGGGTACCGTAGACGAGGGTGCGGTTTATAAGGAGGTCGATGTCGTAGAGGCGGTACTTGAGGACGGCGAAGCCCATGGCCACGGGGACGCTAGCGAAGCTCAGCATGATCACATACTGCAGGAGCCCAAACCATAACGGTGGCGTACTCCCGCCACCCTCTGGTGTAAAGAACTCCGGTGCGAAGATGATTACGCTGAGTATGGTGCCCAGGAATGCCAGCCCTACGAAAGAGGCGGCAAATGCTATCCACTTTATCTGCTCTCGTACTTCTCCTCCAGAACGCCGGTAACGTAAGATCAGGCTTACCGCTGAAGCGAAGCTGCATATAGCCAACACAAGAAGAAGGACAATACTTGCATCCACCAACCAAGAAGCTCCCTCTAGTCCGAGTGGGTTGCGCACCCCTTCAAACTCGGTTAATGGTCCAGGGGTGAAGAGCCCGGTTGCGCTCATCAAGACGATCACCGCCCCAGAGAGCCACCCCAGGGGACGCCACCTGCTTGAGGGGAGCTTCCCATCGGGGAACAGCAGGAGCAGGTAGGTGCTGAGCAATCCCACGGGCAACACCCACATCCACTGGGTCAGCGCGGCGGTTATTACCACGAACGGGACCGAGCCGGGCCTGGCAATACCGTACGCTATGTACCCACCGCTCAGGAAGGTGAACACCCACAAGAAGCCGACAGAGATGCAGATCCATCCTATGGGGTTGTTGGGACGCCTTGAGGCTATCAAGGCTCCAACTAGGGGGAAGGTGAGGAAGGGTACGTTGAACAACACCGACCGGAGGTCGGCGGCACCGCTGGTGCCGTAAGCCTCCTGCGCTGAACGGGCGAGGAGATACAGCGCGACGCTGGCTATGAACATGGCCAAGGAGAGCGCGGCAAGCGCCCACGCAAGCCAAGCGCCGGTGCGAGAGCGCATCCCGCCTGCTCCTCGATCCTGTTGCCTTGCGCCTTCTGTCACGACACAACTCTACCGGAAGCCCGTCTCCCGAGCGTTACGACGCCCGGTACGAGGCGCAAAGAGGCGGGAGAACTTCCGAGAATCGGGGTTAGGCGAAGTTCGTAGAATTCCTATTCCAGGACGTTCGTGAATAAGAACTAAAAAGGAGAAACGGGGCCAGCATCTCTAGCCTCGTTTCTCCTACGCAACTAAGGTACTACGGACACTTCTTCAATCCACCAGTTGACGTGTCCTTGTTTTGTCCGGCCGGGCACTTGCCTGATCCGGAGGTAACGTCCGGGTTACCCCTGCCGGGGCCCTCATTAATCGCGAACGCTGCCACGCTCCCGAACGACATCGTCAGCGCCATCATGAGCGCCGCGATCAACAACGTTATGCGCTTGCGCATCTGTACAGGCACCTCCTTCTTTTCTTCCTTGTCGTCTTGCACCCGATCGCTCACCGGGGGGTGAGCAAGGCCCCGATTGGGTGTAGACTGTATTGCTGTGAGGTCGTTCCCTTTCGCGAGGGGGCCTCCGGGGGGCCGGGGACGGTATCCAACGCGCCCGGCTTCCCTTTCCTCGCACCGTGTTTAGTGCTCCTTCAGGCTCTCACCTCCTTGTCCAAAACCAAAACCGGCCTACCTCACTTAAGGGGTAGCCGGTTGCGCTACTGGCTCCGCTCGTCTCCCTAAAGCGCCCATCTTCAGAGACGAGCTTCAAAGCCGCTACACATATTGGGTTGGTTGTCGTTTGTCCCTATACCGCTACATCACTATGCCAAAAAGCGCCAAAAGGTGCAAGTAGGGGCGATCATAGGGCATTAGGATGCGTGGGTACCTCCGAGCCAGAGGCTGCTAGCATGACAGAAGATCATAAGCAAGAAGATAGGAGGGCTCACTGGGCCAAGGTCCCTAAAGCCCTGCTCGAAGGCTTCGCTATAGTCGGAGCGCTACTTATCATCGTAGTATGCCTGTGGGTACTCGACAGGCCTACCAGCCCTACGCAGAAGCATGAGTTCCTTCAGGCACTAGGTGTGCTCCTCGCAGCGCTCGTTGGTCTTAGTGGGTTGTACTTCATGCAGGTCCTTGCCGCGTACGTTCGCCAGCGTAGCGGCTTGGAGACAGAAGACCTGAGTGAGGCCAGCCTGAGCATGGCCGACCTTTCCCGGGCCAACCTGCGAGAGGCCAACCTGAGCGGGGCCAATTTAAGGGCGGCCATCCTGCTTCGGACCGACCTGCGAAGGGCCGACCTGCGAAGGGCCGACCTGCAAAGGGCCACCCTGAGCAACGCCGTCCTGATGGGAGCCGACCTGAGCGAGGCAAACTTGAGCGAGGCCAATCTGAGCGGGGTCAATCTAAGACAAGCCGACTTGAGTAGGGCCAACCTCAGTGGTGCCTTCGGATGGACTGACGCGCAGTTTCGTGCAGCTAGCTCCCTTGAGAGCGCCACCATGCCCAACGGGCAGAAATACGAAGAGTGGCTCAAAGACAAGCAGGACCGCAGGGAGGATGGGGGAGGCCGCAACCGTCCCTAGCATCAGCTAGGGCGAACTTCTAAGAACTTCGTGCCTGCGAAGTTCGCAGAATCGGGGTTAGGCGAAGTTCGCAGAATTCCTATTCCACGTACTCGGGTGAATAGGCCACGCCGCTAGGGGGTCGGCCCCCTGGCGACGCGGCGCATTAGGAGGTAGAAGAGTGTGATGAGGCCCGCGGCCGCGGCAAGCAGGCGCCAGGACCTCCTCCACAGGCCCACGAACAGGGCTACCGGGAATAGGGCCAGCACGGCGAAAGAGAGGGTCTTCCCCGGCCCCT
>DASQMR010000130.1:0-2205 GCA_035645375.1 Rubrobacteraceae bacterium | reverse complement strand
CTGGGGCAGGTCAAGCGATGGGGGACTCAAGTGTGAGAAAGATCAAAACCACTATGTCCATCCCGCCTGAGCTACCTTGTACGAGCCGGTGGTGAAGCCTCCTCGTATGTAACAGAGATCAGCTCAGCTCGGTCGCTGTTTGACAATGATTGTCAGTTTCAAATAGGGTGCGCCTGCTTCTAAACGTTCGGATACCGTAGAGGATTTGAGAAGGTAGGCCAGAAGTTGAAGAAGGTACTGGTGATAGTGGCCATGCTGAAGATGATGGCTCTGGCCGCGGCTCCGGTTCTGGCGCAGGGTGATTCGGCTAGCGGTGGCGGTTCGGCAAGCGGTGAGTGGGTCTGCTTCGGAAGCCGCTCCTGCTGAAGAGACGACTCCTGCTGCTTCCGCTCCGAAGACGCAGAGCCTGCCAACCCCGGGAGCCGTTTCATTGGTAGTGTTGGGTTCCATTGCTGTCCTGATTTCAGGCGCCGCGCTCGGCGCGGTCGTCATTGCGGAGGCGTAGCGCCTAGAACGCCTGGCGGACGATGGTGGACGGGGCTAAGTGGTTCCGCCTCCACGGATGATGTGAGAAGGAGGGTCTGGTGAGCAGGGTATTAGTTACGGGGGCGGCGGGATTTATAGGCTCGCATCTGGTGGACCGGTTGCTGGAGATGGGACACAAGGTTACAGGCGTGGACTGCTTTACCGACTACTATCCTGAAAGCACGAAGCGGCGCAATCTCTCCAAAGCGATCCCCCACAAACGTTTTCGGTTCGTCGAGGGAGACCTGTTACATCTGGATCTCGAAGAGCTGACCGGTCAAGTGGACCGAGTGGCGCACCTTGCTGGAGAGCCTGAGGTGCGCTCCAGTTGGCGCGAGAGGTTTTCGACTTATTTAGAACGCAACGCTAGAACTACTCAACTTCTCCTCGAAGCCGTGGCTGCAACGGAGACGGAGCACTTCGTGCTCGCATCATTGTCTTGGGTATATGGTTCGTACAACGGTAGACCGGTAGACGAAGATGCCCCGAAAAGGCCCGCTTCTCCCTACGGCATGAGCAAGCTAGCGGCTGAAGAACTGGTTGGGCTCTACGGCTGCGAGCGGGGGGTGCCAGCGACGGTCGTGCGTTACTTCCCCGTCTATGGGCCGCGCCAGCGTCCGGAGATGGCCTTCTCGCGTTTCATCTCGCTCGCCTTGAGCGGAGAGCCCGTCGAGGTCTTTGGTGATGGGACCCAGACACGCGAGATGACCTACGTCTCGGACGTGGCCGATGCTACCGCCACGGCCCTAAAGGCGCGGCCTGCGATCGAGCCGCGCGCGTACAACGTGGGTGGCGGAGCCCGTACTACAGTCAACAATATCGTGGAACTTGTCGAGGAGGCCATTGGAGAGCGGGTTGAGGTCAGATTCGGACCGCCTGTCACCGGAGATGTGAGTTCCACCTGTGCAGACCTCGGGCGGGCGGCGCGGGAGCTTGGCTACTAGCCGAAAGTCTCGCTCGAAGAAGGCGTAGAGATGCAGGTTCGGCGGGCGCTCGCGCGTCGGCCCAAGCCGAGCATGGTTTGAGGACCGCCCTGATCGAGGCGGTCGTAATACTGGTCCTCGTCTACCTTCCTGGCCACTTTCTTGGTGCTGGTCTCGCCCGCAAAGGAGACGGGCTGGCAGAGTCGCTGTTGCTGCGCCTCGCTTGTTGCGCCGCCGTCGCGACCCCCGTCCTGCTGGTATTGGCCCTGCTTGGATCGTTCGAGACCGCGTTCGTTTTGATCTCTTTCGGCGTGTGTGCCGGCCTCGCCTGGCTTATCTTGCGTAAGAGAGAGCGCTATATGCAAGCTGGCTGGTGGGACCGGAGGGCGGCGCAGACGCCGTCGCCTATCTGGATGCGGACCTTGAGTACTACCCGGAGGACATCCTCCGGCTCGTCGAGCCGATACTGATGGGCAGGGCGGATTACGTACTCGGAAGCCGGTTTCGAGGAAGGGTGCGGGGGATGAGGTTCTATCGGCGGGCCGGGAACCTCGCCTTCACCCTGCTGCTCGTAATGCTCACGCGCCGATACATGACTGACGGCCAGACGGGGATGCGGGCCTTCTCGCGACGGGCCGCCGCGTCCGCGGAGATCATCCACGACTACAATTATGCTCAAGTGCTTACCCTAGACCTTCTCCGTAAGGGCTTCCTCCTCGAAGAGGTCTCGATCCGGTATTGCCTGCGCGAGCACGGC
>DASQMR010000129.1:0-9759 GCA_035645375.1 Rubrobacteraceae bacterium | reverse complement strand
GTGGAAAGCTTACAACATCGTTATTTATCTAATGTCCTCTCAGATAACTTACTCAAGAGGAACTTAGGAGGAGCAGGACACTAGGCGAGTATGCTATCTGCATATAGTGATGTAGTCAAATTTTATGCGCTTATGTACGTAGTATTAGAGTATGGAAACGAACCTACGTAAGACGGGAGAAAATCAATATGAGGTTCTGGTAGACGGACAGGTTATAGGGCAAGTGTGGAACTGGCATGGTTCCTGGTCAGCACAAGCAGATCGCAAGACTTACTATGATTACAAGAGCAGGAAGCAAGCAGTAGAGCGCATCGAGCAGATTTATCGGCTCAGTAGATAGCAGTACGAAGGTTGCAGCGGTGCAGGCTACCAAGGGGGAGACAGAATCTATGGCAACAGGAGCAGGCAACTTCTATGTGGAGCAAGCCCAATGTGCCATATGCGATAGGCCTACCACACAGATTGGGATACGAGAGATTGACACGATGAAAGGAAAAGAGCCTGTGATCTGTGGCTTCTGCTTGGTGGAAATATCTAAATCTGCTACCGAACAAATACACAGAGATTCAGAGGACAGTACCAGTAGGAAGTTCACAGGAGGCTAGGTTCCGAAGGTTCATCAGCTAGTAAGCTTTAGGTGGCTCCAGCGAATCAAACAACGCATTAGACTCAACTGACAATCCTAATTCAGCTAAATCTAGCGTATTTCTTTATCGCAATACTATTGACAGGAGAAGTAGCACTGCCAGTCGGGGTGCTTCTCTTTGTTCTCCTTATCTGGTTTCTGATTTTCAAGCCAGATACAAAAACTTGGGGGATCTAGAGTTTGTCATGACGATCTATTACGACTTTGCGAGAGCAGTAGATAGAGTCAAAGAGAGATTAGCCGAAGGCCAAACACCTAGAAGAGCAGTAGCAGATCGTAGAAGACAAGTCCTTATGAATCGGGAGAGTAGGAAAACTGATACCCCCAAGGAGTTTCCTGTAAATAGGATTTATTCGAACCTTATTGAGTGTAGGATCTGAGAAGCAAGAGCTAAAGAGGAGCAAGACGAAGGCACTAACGATACGGAATCTTAAGAAAGAGTTACTGGGTTAGATACACCCAGCAACACCTTCTCATCCTCCAAAACCCTTTCCCCAAAGGATCTTGACAGCATGATGGCAGTGATACTCCCTCTCGTCAACGAGAAGTTTGAGATTTGAATAACAGCTAATAGTGAGTTAACCGAACTACATATAAAGATGTAGTGAAGATTACTGCTAGGTACTCTAGATTACTGCCAAGTACCCTAATGTTCGGTATCTGCTTGACACGCAGACTATATGCACTTAGAATCTAGCTATTAACTGGTGCCCACTCCTCCTTTCCCTTTCCCCACGTTGATTGGGCACCAGCTTCTTTTTTGCTAACCACACTAGCCCTTGAGGCTAGTAAGAGCTTGATTGGTTTTGTCCTCTAGTGCTCTCATATTGCCCTTCTAGAGGCCAAATAAAATCCTCGCTGGAGACGAGTAAGGAAGGGATAAGCGGTGTTCGAGGGTAGGGCAGCCAGAGGATATAACCATGGATACGATGCTCAGAAGTTCTACCTTAGATTGGCCTTAGATCCGAAGTATGTCGAGGGCTTCGTTGAAGGGTGCCTGAAGAGAATCGGTGAGGACGATGCTGAGGGGGAGCTTCTTTTTAGAGATCTTTGAGAGGATGAGGGTGAAAGAGAGACTGTGCTTGAGATATTGAAAGCTGAGTGCGAAGTACTGGCAGGTAAGCCGGAGGCGCACTAACGGCAAGTTCTATCGTTTAAGGTTTTCGACCGTATCTAAAACTACCATTCGTGAATCATGATCACATCTTCGTTGCTTACTCTATAGCCAATCTTCTTGTAAAAAGTCTCCGCTAGGGTCTCCTTGTGAGTTCTAAGGTAGATGAAATTTACTCCCATCTTCCCTAGCTTGTCTTTAAGGAGTTGCATTAGCCTGCTGCCTAGGCCCTTGCCTTGTGCGTCTAGCCTTACACACAAGGTCTTCAGGCAGAAAATTTCACGCTCATCGTCCTGCTCGATGTAACCCACAGCGAACGCCTCTACCCCATCACCGAAGGCCATCAATCCAAGGAATCCTGGTACACCTATTGTCCAGGCCAACTCTTTCTTGGCTGTGTCGAAAGTATAATTCGCATTCCAAGGTTCGGCATTGAAGACTGATACCAGCAGGTGAGCACACTCATCCAAATGGTCTTTATTCAGGTTCTCGATATGTTCCGCCGTCGTCAGCCTCTTCCTCTATGGGGCATCACCAGAACGTTACATCATCTGACAACTGTAAGGAGGTCGTATGCTCATGAAGATCCCAGCTTGGGAGACTGCAAAACACCTACTAGTCTGCCCTCTAACGCCAGCAGGAGCCTCTGTAAGGGCTTCCTATCACTTCCGAAGGGATAGAGGAGCCGCTCTTAGGGCTTGTCTTACTGACCTCGATTTGACTCCTATTGCTGAGAGCAATTTAGGTTTTGTTGTGTGCCACTGTGTATGCCACTAACCCTCCGCTAACGGCATACGAAAAGGGAGTTGCTGTTACGGACATTTCACAAAAAGGCATATTTGCAGGTAAAATTTGGGTCTTAACGTTTTACGGAAGGTCGTACACGCTTCATGGCGGTGCGGAAGTCGTAGGTGGTGATGGAGAGGCTGCCGAGCTTGTGCATAGTGATCCTCTTCTCGAAGTCGCGCAGGTTGATCGAGCGCCGCATACAAACCATCGCGGCCTCCCTGCAGAGAGCTTCGAGGTCCGCCCCCGAGTAGTCGCGCGTCACGGTGGCGATTTGCTTTAGGTCCAGGTCGGGTGCGGTCGGCATGTCTTGTGCGTGTATGTTCAAAATGTGTAACCGGGCCTCCGCATCGGGCAAGCCCACTTCTATCTCATGGTCGAACCGGCCCGGTCGCCGCAGCGCGGGGTCGAGCGCGCTCGGGCGGTTGGTCGTAGCGATGACGCACACGCGCCCTAGGTCGTTCATACCGTCCATGAGCGAGAGGAGCTGAGAGACGAGGGTCGCCTCGAAGCTCTCGCTCATCGTGTCGCGCGAGGCGGCAAAGGAGTCTATCTCGTCGAAAAGTATTATCGAGGGGGCTTTGGCACGAGCCTCGGAGAAGATGCTGCGCAGGCGTTGCTCGCTCTGGCCCCAGTACTTATTGAGTATCTCCGGCCCCGCCACCGCGATGAAGTGCGCCCCGCTCTCGTTGGCGACCGCCCGGGCGAGCAGGGTCTTCCCGGTCCCCGGCGGCCCGTAAAAGAGTATTCCCCTATGCGGCCGGATCCCCAGCCTCTCGAAGATTTCCGGGTGCGTTATCGGGAGCTCTACCGCCTCGCGCACGAGAGCTACAGTCTCGCGCATCCCGCCGACGTCCTCGTAGCGCGTCTCCGGCACGTTTCGGCTCCCCGGCGCGGCCCCGCTAGCAGCTACGACCCCGGCACTACCCTGGCGCACGCTCTTCGCGAGCCGTTCGAGGATGCCCTCCCTCGGCTCGAGCGGCGCGCTCTCTTCTGCAGTAGTCTCCCTGTTCTTCGTCACGGTCCAGTCGGTGACGGGGCCACTGCCCTTGTAGCGCCAGGTCTCATCGCGGTTTGGGTCGATCTCCTCGGGCAGGCGGGCCAGGATCTCGGCCGTGCCGTCGAGGTCGAGGATCGGGCAGCGAACGCAGGGACCGAGGTCGGAGAGGACACGCTCTGTCAGGCGTTCCTTGTCCACCCTGTAGACTCCGTCCTCGCCCGTCTCGCCGAAGGCATACCAGGAGTTTGGGGTGGCGTGCTCGTTGTCGTAGACCCGGATCTGCTTGCACGAAAAGAGCTGCTTGTCGGCGAGCTTCTTCGGCGTACACCACTCTAGCGCCGTCTCACCCCGGTGCTGCTTGCGCAGGAAGCAGCCCAAACCCGCGAAGAGCTCCTCCCCCGTGAGCGCGACGCCGTCCGCCGTATACTCGGCTTCACTCTGGTCCCGCAAGTGCGTCCGCAGCTCATCCAGGGGCCGCCACTCGTCCGGGAGATCCAGCTCGACCGCGACTCTGGAGGCGCCGTTCGCGCCCTCTATCCGGTAAGATGGATGACGGGCCGCGACGGAGGACGCCCGCTCTAAAGCGCCCTCGGAGGCAAGAGGAAATCTCAAGCTAACCCTCACGAAGAACGATTCTATCACCGCGCGAGCAGACCGGACCGCGCAAGGAGGAAGGCGAATGACAGACAGAAAGAACCCGCCCGTCTCGACCCGCCGCGGCGATGACGGAACCACGACGCTCTTCGGCTCGGGGAGAATGTCAAAAAGCGACGGCCGCATCATTGTTTTAGGCGACGTGGACGAGGCTAGCTCTTTTATAGGACTTGCCCGCGCGGAGGCGGAGGGAGATACGGCGGAGCTTCTGATCGGTCTGCAGAGGCTTCTCTACCGCGTTATGGGCGACGTCGCCATGCCCGAGGAGAAGAACGTGGTCAGCGAGAACGACGTCGAGTACCTGGACGCGGGGCTCGAAGAGTGGCGAGACCGCACCGAAATCCCCAAGGAGTTCGTCATTCCCGGGGAGAGCCGTCTTGGGGCGCTGCTCGACGTCGCCCGATCGGTGACGCGCCGCGCGGAGCGAAGCCTCGTCGCCGCCGGATACGCCGAAGAACACCCTTGCGCTCTAAAGGCTATAAACCGTCTCTCGGACCTCCTCTTCGTCGTCGCCCGCAACGCCGACGGAAAAAACTCCCTCTCAAGAGGATAGAACGATCCCCCGCGGAGACCCTCCGGCGGCGGGTCTCGGGCCAGGGGTATGATGTGGCACGACCGGAGGAGCCAAGGAGGAGGTATAAGTGGCGGCCAAGTTTGGGGTGTTCGTACCACAGGGTTGGAGGATGGATCTCGTCGAGATCGAGGACCCGGTCGAGCAGTACGAGGCGATGACCCGGGTGGGGCGAGTCGCCGAAGAGTCGGGGAGGTACGACTCGATCTGGCTCTACGACCACTTCCACACCGTCCCGGAGCCTACACAAAACACCGTCTTCGAGTGCTGGAGCGCCACCGCAGGCCTGAGCCGTGACACTTCTAGTATCAGGATCGGGCAGATGGTCACCTGCAACGGTTACCGCAACCCGGCGCTGCTCGCCAAGATTGCCTCGACCGTGGACGTGATGAGCAACGGGCGTCTGCTCTTCGGACTGGGCGCGGGGTGGTACGAGCACGAGTGGAGGGCCTACGGCTACGGCTTCCCCGAGCTTCGGGACCGGATGCGCGCCTTCAGGGAAGCGTGCGAGATCATCCACCGCATGTGGACCGAGGACGACGTGGTCTTCGACGGCGAGTACTACAAGGTAGACAAGCCGATCAACGAGCCGAAGGGCGTGAGCCACCCACACCCCTCGTTCTGGATAGGGGGCAGCGGCGAGAAGGTCACCCTGAAGCTAGTCGCTAGGTACGGCGACGCCTGCAACGTCGGCGGCGGCATCGAGAGGCTCAAGCACAAGTTAGGCGTACTAAAGGGACACTGCGACGATGCTGGACGGGACTACGAGGAGATTATCCGCTCCACCTCCGTCAACGTCTACCTCCTGGAGGAGGGCGAGGACCCCGAGGCCGCGACGCAGGAGGCTCGCGGCTCCACGAGCTACGAGGAGTACAGCCGCGAGTTTATGGTCGGCACAGCCGAGCAGATCTCGGAGCGGCTCCAGCCGATGGTCGACGCCGGCGTCAACTACTTCATCACCTACATGCCCCGCGTCGCCTACGACCCTGCCCCCGTCGAGAAGTTCGCGCAGGAGGTCGTTCCCAACTTCTCCTGACTTGGAAGCTCGGTGCGTCCGGGGCGCTCCGAGCGTAGAATCGAGGGGGTGAGCGACGAAAAAGGCAGAGCGGCCGGAGGTCTCCCTGAGCCTGGCCGCCATCTTCTGGGGCCTGAACTACGCGGCGAGCAAGTACGCCGCCGATTTCGTCCCGCCCCCCTTGCTCGTCACTTTCCGGTTCGCCCTCGGCGGCCTCCTGCTACTCGGCATCTACCTAGCGCGCTACCGGTGCCCCGAAGGCCAAACCCAGAAAGGAGCCAACGCATGAACGCCCCGCACGACGGCCTGGAACACCTAGACTTAACCCCGCCGGAAGGAGGCTACGAGCTCTACAGACACAAGAACGCTGCCCGGATAAACACGAAGAACTGGCACGGCCTCTACTGGGCCCGTCGCAACAAAGAGGGCGGCTACGAACTACAAAGCGTGCCCCGGTCGGAGGGCGAGCACCCCGCACCGGGCGGCGTCTTCCCCAAAGAAGGCTTCGAGAGATGCTACGAGAAGGTGTATAAATCGTAAGAGGCCAAGCTACGGGGTTGACAGACGAGGCAGACCTAGGTCAATCGATACGGGTGTAGGTACCGGTGGCGAGCGCGACGACCTCGCCGCTCTCTTCCTGGGTGACCTCCGCTTCGGCGATAGTTATTCGCCCGCCATCCTTACGTATCTGCGCGTCACAGACGAGCGTGCCCGGTTTGCCGGGCTCCAGGTAGTTGATCTTGATCTCGATGGTGACGGCGCTCTCGTCTTCTCCGGACGTGGTTTTTATAGCTTCGGCCATAGAGACGTCAACCAGGGTGTATACAGCACCACCATGGGCCGTGCCGCTAGGGTTGAGGTGATGATCCTCGACCGGCAAGCGCACGACGGCGCGCCCTTCCCCTGTGCTCGATATTTCGGTTCCGACGAACTCTCTAAAGCCTGCGTCCTCACTCATGAGGAGGAGCTTTACCCCTGTATGGCGAGGCCAAACCTTCGGCCTTCAGCGATTGGGGAAAGTCCGACGCGTGCAGAGCGCAGAGTTGATGTTGGATAATGCACGGTACGAGAGAGGGACAGTCTGCCATGCATACATCCAATAATCCGCCCTTCGCGGACCGTGGTGACGCCGGACGGCAGCTAGCCGAGAGGCTGTTAGCCTATGCGGGCGACAGCCTCATGATATTCGCCCTGCCGAGAGGCGGGGTTCCGGTAGGGGCGGAGATCGCACGCTCTCTGGAAGCGCCGCTCGAGATCATCGTCTCCAGGAAGCTCGGCGCCCCGGATCAGCCGGAGTTCGGCATCGGAGCCGTAGCCCCCGGCGGCGTGCGCGTGCTGAACGAGCGCGCCGTGAAGATTCTAGGCATCCAGGAGGACTACGTGGAACGGATCACCGAACGTGAGTCGGCCGAGGTCGAGCGGCGTCTGCGGCTCTTCCGCGGAGATCGGCCCTACCCCGACCTGTATGGGCGAACGGCGATCCTCGTAGATGACGGTCTCGCCACCGGCGTGACGGCCCGCGCGGCCCTCCATACCCTGCGCCTTATGCAGCCCAAGAAGCTCGTCCTGGCCGTCCCAGTCTGCGCGCCGCAGACCGCCGCCCCTATAAGATCGGAGGTAGACGACCTGATCTGCGTCGTTGCTCCTACTAACCTCAGAGCTATCGGCCTCTGGTACGAAAACTTCGAACAAGTTCCCGATGAAGAGGTTATACGCCTACTCGAAGAGGCCCGCCGCCGCGCGGAACCGGAAACCTAGAAAGGTTCCAGCCCCGCGAGAGGGTGTCTATTCAAAGCCCAACCGGGCTTAATGATGGTCGTGGTGCCCCTCATGACCGCCGTGGTGATACTCGTGAACGACGGCGTGCCCCTTGCCCCGGGCGAGGAGGTAGCGGTTAACCGGGAAAGCGGCGACGAAAGCCACGGCCAGGGCGAAGGCGAGGCTCCCCCAGAAGAGGAAGCTACCGGGCCCGGCCTCCATAGCCCCTGGTATCGCGAGCATGATCAGGTTGTCCACGATCTCCATCACGGTAATAGAAAGGGTGTCCGAAGCGAAGGCTAGCGGGAGCGCCGTAGCAAGCGCGACGCCCGAACGAAGGACAGGCACTAGCGTAAGAGAGTAACCGAAGAAGAAAGCGAGCACGACAGCCAGTACGATCGTGGCGAAGTTACTCCACCCAAGGGCTGTACCGATCACCATCCCCAACACCTCACCGATCGCACAACCAGTGAGGCAGTGCGCCGTGGCGCTAAACGCCAGCCGATTGAGAGAAGCCCCTTCCGACATCTTCACGCTCCTTCCCGAGCTTGTTTGACGGCATAACTATATACCCCCCTGGGGTATATGTCAAGACCTAAAGGCTTCGTACTTCTGTGCAAGCGTCAAGAACGGGGAGACGCTTCGTGTCTTAAGCGTCTCCCCGCTTGTTTGTACCGTTTAGAGTGGTTGCTTAGCCCTCAGGGTAGTTCTGTTGGCGCAGCTCGATCATCTCCCCTATCTCTCGCGATTGGGCGTCGGTGATTCCTCTGGCGAGTCGTTTTATCTCGGGGTTATCGCTACGCATGTTCGCGGTGCTCGCCATCTCTATAGCCGAGGCGTGGTGCGGGATCATGGAGTCTATGAAAGCTCGGTCGAACGGCTCCTGCCCCGCGAGCTGATCCGGCATCTGCATAGCGTACATCGAAGGCTCCTCGGAGCTCATCATCAGGGGCACCATCGACGAACCGAACGCCTCCTCTTTAATGGCCCTCAGCTCATCTATCTCCGCCTGCTGGGTCGAGACTACGTCATCCGCTATCCGCCTTATCTCGGGGAGTTGAGCCTCTTGTTGGGCCACCTGCGCCATCTCTATGGCCGTCTGGTGATGAGCGGCCATCATGTCGATAAACCGCTCGTCGGAGTATTCGCCGTCCACGATCAGCTCTTTCGGGGCAGTCTCTCCCGAGCCTCTCTCCATCGAGCCGTGATCCATGCCAGCCATCTCACCAGTAGTCTCTTCGCTTGTCTCCTGCGCATCGCCGCCGGTCCCGGCGCTTCCCTGCGCGCCCCCGCCGGAGCTGCCGCAAGAGGCCAACATTAGGGTCGCCGCGAGCAGTAACGAGGGTAGCCCGAAGCTCGTCTGTCTCTTCAAGATCGCTCCTCTCCTAGAGTTAGTCTCTTTCTCGTCTCCGGGAGAGGTTCACAGCCGGAACACCTGCGTGAGGGGAGGTGTGGGTCCTCGCGCGGGGTAGAAGACGAGCGGCGGGAAGTATCATCGCCGAAGAAGCCGGGTAACGGCGGATGCGTCCCATGCCCGCGCGCCGCTCAGCAGCAGTCCTATAACCGCCCCGAAGAGAATCGAGACCAGGGCGGCCGTGTAGTCCAGATGGCCGAGGCGGTGGTGATCTCCTGGATGATCGCCCCGATCCCCCGCTGGCGCGTGGAAAGGTCCCTGCGCGGAGTGATGCGGGCCATCCAGCAGGCCGGCGAGCTGGTGAGCGACGCCCAAAAGGCCGTGGCAGAGCAGGAGCGTCACCAGGAGCACCAGCGCCGTTATCCTCTTCGTTGCCTCAGGTTCTAGAATCAGGGATACACCCCCTCTTTCTCAGCCTTGTCAGCGCTCAGACTAGGCCTTTACGGAGTATCCGGCCTCTTCTATCGCGCCCTGCAGGTCCTCGGTCGTCACCCGGTCCTCGTCGTAGCGCACCTCGACGATGCCCTTCTCGAAATCCGCGTTCGAGTTCTCCACCCCGGAGAGCTTGCCGAGTTCCTTCTCGACGGCAGCCTTGCAGTGACCGCAGCTCATTCCCTCCACTTTAAGCGTCGTGTCCGTCATCGCTGCTTCCTTTCTATTTGCTAGACCCTCAGGAACCGCTCGACGGCCCGGGTCAACTCCTCTATCTTCTCGTCGGCATCCTCGCCCTTCTCGATGGACTCGCGGACGCAGTGCTCGACGTGGTCCTTGAGCAGGATCGCGCCGACCTTTTCGAGAGCC
>DASQMR010000128.1:0-2795 GCA_035645375.1 Rubrobacteraceae bacterium | reverse complement strand
GGGCAGTACCGGCAAATAACGAGATGCTATTTAGGTCTTCGGCAACCTCATGTCCATCAGGTATAGCAAGCGGAAGTCGAGGACCCGTTCGTAGTCTTGAGGCAACCTCGAATGTTTTTAGGAGCCGAAACAGTGCAGTAGTAGGAGCGGAGAGGCTAAAAGTGACAACTGCAGCAATTGCGAACAAGTACGCGAGCAGTCACGCCTGGGCGCCGCGAAGCCGCCACAGCTCCCGCAGACCTCGCCTGCCGAACCGGCCTCGCGCGGGATCTTGACGGGCTCTCTAGGAGAGCTAGCCTTCGGGGCATTTCCATCGAGTTTCTGCTGATGTCGCTCGTCGTGGTCCTTATCCCGAGTACCGGGGTGGTATACATGGTCTCAAGCTCGGTCGGCGGCGCGGGCAATTCGCGGCCGTCAGCTGCACTCTGGGCATCGTCCCCCATATGCTGGCAGCCATGCTCGGTCTGTCGAGATTATCAGGCTGGGTCGGCCGTGTTCGAGGTAATACGATGGGCGGGGGTCGCTTACCTCGTCTTCATGGGCGTTCCGATGATCCGCGACGCTGGCGCCCCGCAGCTAGACGATGGTGACGATCAGACCGATCCCGCAGGTTCGGCCATGAGTCTGGTCGTGCGGCGCGGGATTCTTCTGAACGTTCTGAACCCGAAACTGACCCTGTTCTTCCTCGCCTTTCTCCCGCAGTTCCTCGACGCCTCGCCGGGCCTGTTAGACCCGAATCTGATCGGGCTCGGCGGGGTCTTCATGCTCATGACCCTGGCCGTGTTCGCCGTCTACACGCTCACGAGCGCCGTCCGCGAGCTCGTGCTCGCCGCGCCCATCGCTCGCCGATGGGTCGAACGGGCGCTCGGGGCCTTCCTGATCGGGTTCGCCGCCAAACTCGCCCACGGACCGATAGAACCGGAGTCCCATCACAATGTTCGCTTATGACGACGCAGTAGCCATACGGCACCCAACGATACGCGCCGCGGTCATCAACGCAGCGGAGCTGGCTAAACTAGCCTAGCTCATCGGAGTTGCTAGACGAGCCCTCTTATAGCCTTCGACGCCGGAACCGGTCTCGGAGTGTTTCTGCCTATTTTCGTCACAGTGGCAATTCGATTCTCCGACTACCGTCGCACGTCGATCGTATACGGCTCGCCCTAAGGCGGGCATTGAGCGCTGCGGTAAACCTTCTCCATGCCCCTTTACTCTTCTCTCATCGTATTTGTCGTTCTGCTGCGTTGCGTAAGTTACTCATTTAGTCCCGATCGTACTCGAAGAAACCTCGCCCGCTCTTGCGTCCGAGCCGACCGGCGGCAACATACCGCTTCAGTAGCGGGCAGGGCCGGTACTTAGTGTCGCCGAAGCCTTCGTGCAAAACCTCCATAACGTGCAGGCAGGTGTCCAGGCCGATCAAGTCGGCGAGCTCCAGCGGTCCCATCGGTTGATTCGTACCGAGCTTCATCGCGGTGTCTACGTCCGCAGGCTCGGCTACGCCCTCCATTACACAATAAACGGCCTCGTTGATCATAGGCACCAGCACGCGGTTCACCGCGAAACCGGGGAAGTCTTGCACCTCCACCGGCGTCTTCTGCAGCCGCTCGGCCAGTTCGCTGACCGCCTCGTAGGTCTCGTCGCTGGTCTCGATGCCCCGGATGATCTCGACGAGTTTCAGGGCCGGCACCGGGTTGAAGAAGTGCATCCCTATAAACTTCTCGGGTCGATTCGTCTGTGCCGCAAGCTTGGTAATAGAGAGAGAAGAAGTGTTCGACGCGAGAATCGCCTCTTCCTTGAGCTGCTCGTCCAGAGCCCGGAAGACCTCCGTCTTGATCTCTATCGTCTCGGGGGCGGCTTCTATCGCCAGGTCCGCGTCCTGAGCGTACTCCGTCCCCGACTCGATCCGCCCCATCGCCGCGTCCATCTCTTCCTGGGAGATGCGCTTCTTCTCAACGGATCTGGAGAGGTTCTTCTTTATCGTCTCAAGGCCCTTATCTATCATCTCTTGTTTCACATCTGCCAGATGCACCGCAAGGCCGGCTTGAACTGCGACTTGAGCGATGCCGCTCCCCATCTGTCCCGCCCCTACAACCTGTATCTTCTCTATCGCCAAGATCCACTCCTCTGGGTAAGAAACCGGGGTGATAACCCCGACCCGCCGTATCTCCTATAAGTACCTCTCCACAGTATGTACCAAAGTAGCATTCTCTCCGCCGCCATGTCCGCCACGATAGCCTCGTTTACCGGCTCGGTCAGCCTCGCCGTTTCCCCAGCGTACATAACGGGCTATTTATTACCGGCCGTAGCTCATCTTATTCCCCTTCCCCTGGGTTCCCTACTCTCGTAAGAAGGCGCCAAGACCAGTATGGCTCATTCCAGGATGAGCCTTTTTCTGGCAAGATCTGCGCTGCGATATGCCTTTTATCTTCTTTGCCGATAAGTCATAATTATATCTATCACGTTTTAAGGGGAAAGGCGCGCAGACACATTGCTTCGCGGAGCACAGAGAGAAGTAGGAGGAGTAAGAGAGTGACGGACAACCCGCAGGATACCCGGAACGGCAAGACCTCTACCGAGGAGGAGACCGAGAAGAGCCTCAAGATCGAGGACAACCGTACGGCCAAGGGCTACGATATCGAGATCAAGGACGGCACCGTGCGGGCGATGGACCTTCGTCAGATCAAGGTCTCAGACGATGACTTCGGCCTCATGACCTATGACCCGGGCTTCTCGAACACCGCGAGCTGCCGCAGCGCCATCACCTACATAGACGGCGAGAACGGCGTCCTGGAGCACCG
>DASQMR010000127.1:0-2715 GCA_035645375.1 Rubrobacteraceae bacterium | reverse complement strand
ACCATGTCGTAGTGCGTGATACCGCGCTCTTTGGCCCAGCGCATTATCTCCCACTGCAGGAGGTAGTTGGGCTTGAGGTTGCGCTGCTTCTCGCTTGATGCGCCGTACATGTACCAGTACTTCTTGGCGAAGGTGAAGACGTACATGCCGGCCAGCGGCCTCCCCTCATGAACAGCGAAGAACAGGCGCCCCTGGCCGGCGTCGTACATATCCCGCATCACGTCGTGGAGATACTCGCGTGACCTCCGGAGAAGGTAACCTTCCTTCCGCTCCGACGTGGCCTTCATCCAACCGTAGAAAGTCTCCCAACCCTTCTCGAACTCCGGTTCGATCACCTCCACACCCTTCTTTGAGGCGAGGCGCACGTTGTAGCGCGTCTTGCCCTTCATCTTCATGAGCAGCTCCTCTTCGGGGCGGCTTAGGTCCACGACCAACGTGGTCTTCAGGTTCAGGTCGTAGCGGGCTTTCTCGAAACCGAGCTCGTCCAAGATAACCTTTACGTCCTTGTGCTGTTCGGAGACCTCGGGCTCGATCTTGATGGTATGCGCGCCCCGGTATCTGGCGATATCCCGCACGCCCTCGAAGAAGGCTCGCACAGCCTCCTCGTCGTGCCAGGGCAACCAGGGGCCTTTCGCGCAGTACATGAGAAGGCCGGGGATTGGAGCGGTGTTGTAAACGAGGAACTGACCGACTCCCACGACCTCTCCGTGCCTCTCCAGCACGACACGCACAGGCTTCCAGCCCGTGCGCTTCTTGAACTCGCCCCATTCGTAGCTCTGCAGGAAGTGGCCGCCCCCGGGCGAGTCCCGGAGCCAACCGTCCCACTCGGTACGGGTGGCGCTCCGGGCCTCCCTCACGAGGTAAGGAGCAACGGCTCGTTCGGAACCGAGTATCTTCGAGGAGATCGAGTTGTATTCGGTGCTAGCTGCCATAATCCTCTGTACCCTTCACCTCGTCCAGAAGCTCGCTTCGCCGTCGCCCGCGGCATACGACCAGCGGGTGATGTCACGGGCTGCCTCGTGCAGGCTGCTATCCGAGAACTTAACCAGAAGGCTGTTGCGCCTCCCTCTGCGATAAAAGAAGCCCAGACGCCGCAGATCACCCGACCGCGGTGAGTTCGCGGACTCACAGAACCTGTATCTGACGATCTGCGCCCCCGCCCGCCGGAAGTGACGTACCGACTCTCGCAAGAGCGTACGCGCCACGTCACGACGCTCCGGAAGCGTGGTGAGGTCGAGTATGTAACCGTCTTGTCCCGTCGAGGCCACCATAAGCACGGCGTAGCCTAGTAGGGTCTCTCCTCCCTTTACACCCAGAACGGTTACGGGGTACTGAGGAGAGCCGGGGCCGTAGCGCCAACGTAAAAACTCCGCGTTCTTCTCCGGCACGCAGTCCACAGCCGCGGCTACCTTCTCGAATAGATCGTCGAAGGACTCGTCGAACTCGTTGATCACCTCCGCCTTCAAACCGCCCGCGAAACCGCTGCCAAGCGCTTCGTCTACCATCCGCAGCCCGCCGTTCAAGAGCTTCTTCACCGGCGCGGGGATCGGCGCCCGCGGTTGTACCGGGGGCGCCGAGATCTGCTCTTCCGTCTCCCGCGGTTCGGTCCCGGGGCGGTTCGTATATCCGCGGACGACTGAGGTCTGCTCCTCTGGGCGTAGAAGCCGCCTGACCGGCGCAGGGAGCGACGGCGCGGGGAGCCGGGAGACGTTCAAAAGCTTCACCGCGTACTGCAGTTGCCCCGCTACCTCGGCCCCCAGGCGAGATTCGACCTCGATCACCGCCGGCACCATGTCGCAGGCAACGCAGTTGCTGGTGACACGGAAGAACGTGCGCATTAGGGAGAGCGCTTGAAAGCCGTGCCGGGAGTTCACCATGTAGTCGCAAGGTGTGTGGGCGGCGACCCGCTGGCCGTTTATACGATAGTACTGAGGTGCAGCTGCCAAGTGTCCTACAACCTGATCGTCACCCGTCACTGCGACCCAGCGGTGCATATCGTTGCCGAGCGGGTGGCTACCCAACCAGCGGTAGGCGGAGGAGTAGAACTCGACGTCGCGGGTCTCGGGGAACTGCGGATACGCAGCTACGCGCAGCCTCGCTACGCCCTCCTCTAGCGATGGGTCGTCGAACGGTCGTATGAACACCTTCATCGTTCCGGCCCTGGAGACGCTCCTCCATCAACCCCTGCCCCTTGCGCCACGACGCACAACTCCTCTACGTTTGAGAACCCTCTCCCCCCCGGACCCAAGCGGCAAAGTGTAACGGAGTAACTTTGAAAGTTAAAGCGAAGTTACACGGCCTCGGTTACCTTGCAGGCCGCGGCGCTGCCGGGAGCGGACGTCTTGCTTCTGAGATCCACGAAAGGATGTCACTGTCTCGTACCGGGGATGGGGACGGTGCTTGTTAAATTTTCGTTAAGTCTATAAGATCTGCGCACTTTGGCGCATCGGGGAAGTCAGGGGAAAACCGAGAATACTCCAGGCCTCTCGCGAGCGGTACTATTGAGCAGCCGAGACTGGGTTTACTCGCTCAGCCTACTGGTCCCTTTCGTTGCTTATAACCTCATTTTGAAGTTCCTGGATATAGCTTCGCGCGCCGGTAATACAGAGCCGGGCGAGACCCTCAGGCTGATGTGGTCGGACATCTTCTTCAATCTGGGGTACGCGTCGCTCTTCCTCGGGCTCTTCGCGGTCGCTCGCAGAGGTCCTGCGCGCT
>DASQMR010000126.1:0-5684 GCA_035645375.1 Rubrobacteraceae bacterium | reverse complement strand
CGTTCTTCCAGGCCGAGGTTCCGGTAGGAGGCGTTATCGGGGACCAGCAGGCCGCCCTCTTCGGTCAGGCCGCCTACGAGAAGGGGCTCGCCAAAAACACCTACGGCACCGGCTCCTTCGCCCTTATGAACACCGGCGGCGAGCCGATGAGGAGCGAGGGCGACCTGCTCACTACCATAGCCTGGGGGATAGGGGACGAGCCCGTCCAGTACGCTCTCGAAGGCGCCATCTTCATAACCGGCGCCGCCGTGCAGTGGCTCCGCGACGGTCTGGGCATAATACAGAACGCCGCAGAGACCGAAGAGCTGGCGAACAGCGTGGACTCGAACGACGACGTGTACTTCGTGCCGGCGCTCGTGGGGTTGGGCGCGCCGCACTGGGAGCCGTACGCCCGCGGTACTATCGTCGGACTTACGCGCGGCACGACCAAGGCGCACCTCGCGAGGGCGGCGCTTGAGAGCATGGCGTACCAGACGAAAGATTGCGTCGATGCGATGGAGAAGGACTCTGGCATAAGCTTGCCTGAGTTCCGGGCCGACGGCGGGGCGGTGGCGAACTCCTGGCTGATGCAGTTCCAGTCAGACATCTTGGGGGTCCCGGTCGAGGTGCCGGAGATCACCGAGACTACCGCCCTCGGGTCTGCGTATCTTGCAGGCCTGGCGACAGGGTTCTGGGACAGCGCAGACGAGCTCGCCGAGAAATGGAAGCTCGCGCGCCGCTACGAGCCACAGATGAGCGACGAGGAGCGGGAACGGCTGCACGGGCGCTGGAAGGAAGCCGTCGAGCGATCCAAGAACTGGGCGCGCGAAGCGGTTGACTCGCCTCTTGGTTAGGAAGGGCAGAGATGATGAAGGTCATCAGCGCCCCGGCCTCTTGAACAAGACCCTCAACGGTGAGGTGGCCTCTTACAAGGGGATGCTATGAGGGTAGTAGGCTCGGCAGCGCGCCGCTCGTGGAGCTCTATGCAGGGGAGTACATGACCCCGCTTGAGATGGCTGGGTTCTCCTCGCCCTGCTCAAGCTTGGCGAGGAGATGAAAGGGTATCTGGAGGCTCCGTACGATTTGACAGCGGGCCGTACGTTCTAGAAGGGAGTAAGACGTGGACGTATTTCTTGCCGAGTTTATTGGCACTTTGATCCTAGTATTGCTCGGTGACGGGGTGGTCGCGGGCGTCCTGCTCAAAAACTCTAAGGCCGAGAACGCTGGCTGGGTCGTCATCACCTTCGCGTGGGGACTCGCCGTGGCGATCGCCGTATACGCAGTCGGCCGCATCAGCGGAGCCCACATTAATCCAGCGGTGACGATAGGTTTCGCCGCTACAGGTTTCGCGGGCTTCTCTTGGGCTCTGGTGCCGATCTACCTACTCGGCCAGTTTCTTGGAGCCATTGTCGGCGCCGCTCTCGTCTGGCTGTCCTACTTGGCCCACTGGAAGGAGACTGAGGACCCGGAGCTCAAGCTCGGTGTGTTCTCCACCGGCCCGGCTATCCGCAACTATGGCGCCAACTTCATAACTGAGTTCATCGGCACCGCTGTACTAGTCTTCGGGGTGATGGCGATCGTAACAACCTTGAGTGAGACGGGCTTAGGCGACCCGAGTCTCGCCGTAGCCTTCGGGACCGCCATGGGACCGCTGCTGGTTGGTTTACTCGTGGTCGTCATCGGTATGTCTCTGGGCGGTCCCACAGGCTACGCTATCAATCCTGCGCGCGATCTTGGCCCGCGTATAGCCCATGCCATTCTCCCCATAGCCGGAAAGGGCGGATCGGACTGGGGTTACAGTTGGATACCTGTGGTTGCCCCGATCATCGGCGGTATCGTCGGCGCGTTGCTGTTCCAAATTACCATCGCCCCCTGATATATCATCGGAGAGAACCTGGGGATTGGACATCCGATCCTTCAGAGCAGGGGTCGGTTGGGAGATGAAGGCTTGAGCGACACGGAAGCTGCCCCGATACCCGTCGAAGCGGCGGCCGTCGTAACGAAGGAAGATCCGCTCACGGCCTACTCGTCGATCCGCTCTGCAACGAATAGAGAGGCAGGATGACCCATCGTTCAGCCTCTATAGTCGAGGCGTTCGTCGGTCACGCTGACCGCGACCCGGAGAAGATGTGCCTCCTCTTCGAAGGCGAACGGTGGACCTACGAAGGGCTGCGCCTACGAGCCGAGGCTTTCGCCGCGGCGCTGAAGGCGTGGGGTCTGGAGACTGGCGAGCGCGTCGCGCTCTTTCTGGGGAACTCACCGGACTTGATCGCGGCTTACCTGGGGACTCATCTGGCGGGCGGGGTAGTGGTGCCGGTCAATACCCAGTACCGCCGCGGGGAGCTCGGGCACATCTTCGACGATGCCGGGGTACACCTCTGCCTCACCGACGGGGAGCGGAGGCCGGAGCTAGATCGCGTGCGCGGGGAGTTACCGGAGTTGAAAGCCGTAGTAGAGGCGGGCGAGGGGCTTGAGGACTTTCTAAGGAGCACCAGAGATCATGCCCTCAAATTACCGGAAGGCGACGATCTTGCGGTGATCGCCTACACTTCTGGGACCACGGGTCGTAGCAAGGGGGCGATGCTCCTCCACCGTAACCTCGCCGCCAACGCAGGGGCCGTGTGTGAAGCCTGGCGGTGGGCCGCCGACGACAAGCTGCTCCTGACCCTTCCGCTCTTCCACACGCACGGTCTTATGGTCGGCGCGCACGGCACGCTCTTCACCGGGGCGAGCGCCCAACTGTACAGCAGATTCGACCCCGCCAGGGTTTACGACGCGTTGCTGGAAGGCTCGGTGACCATGTTCTTCGGCGTGCCGACGATGTACGTGCGCTTGCTCAGAGAGGCGCGGGGGCGCGAGCGGAGACCGCGTCCGTTGCGATTGTACGTCTCGGGTAGCGCGGCTCTGAGCCCTCAAGCGTTCGAGGAGTTCGAGGAAATCTTCGGGGAGCGCATCCTTGAACGGTACGGGATGACGGAGACGATCATGAACACGACAAACCCTTACGAGGGGGAGCGCCGTCCCGGAACGGTCGGTCGTCCCTTCCCCAGCCAGGAGGCGCGGGTCGTGGACGTGAGGAGCAGGAAACCTCTGCCAGCCGAAGAGGTGGGGGAGATCGAGGTCAGAGGTCCACACGTCTTTAAGGGGTACTGGAACAGGCCCGACGCTACGGAGGAAGTCTTCGATAGAAACGGATGGTTTCGTACAGGGGACCTCGGCTCGGCGAGCGACGACGGATACTACACTATCAGCGGGCGGGCTAAGGAGTTAATCATCTCCGGCGGCTACAACGTCTACCCGCGTGAGATCGAAGAGCTGCTCGAAGGGCACTCCGGCGTCTCTGAGGCGGCCGTCGTGGGGCTGCCCGATGAGGAGTACGGTGAACGGGTCGTCGCCGCCGTCGTGCGCGAGGGGCAGGACCTCACCGACGCGGAGCTAATAAACCTCTGCCGCCAAGACCTCGCAGGTTACAAGAGACCGCGCGAAATCATGTTCGTGGAAGAGCTGCCGCGCAACGCTCTCGGCAAGGTGCAGAAACACCTTGTGCGCGACCAGCTTGTAAACTCAGAGGAGAAGACCTGAGCGCCAACGGGACCACGCTACACGGCTAGGAGCAGACATGGACCGTCGCATACCGCAGGATATAGAAACCTATTCCTTTGACCTCATCGTCGTCGGAGCCGGCATCAACGGGGCCGGTATTGCCCGGGACGCGGCGATGCGCGGGCTCAAAGTTCTCCTTCTGGATAAGGGGGACGTTGCCAGCGGGACGACGAGCTGGTCTACACGACTAATCCACGGCGGCCTGCGCTACCTCGAATACTATGAGCTCTACCTCGTTCACGAGTCGCTCTCCGAGCGTGAGAAGCTATTGAAGATAGCGCCGCATCTCGTCAAGCCTCTGCCGTTCATCATCCCCGTCTACGACTACTCGAAGCGCGGTACGGTTCTCGTGAGGCTCGGTATGATCGGCTACGACACGCTCTCGTGGAGCAAGTCGCTGGATAGACACAAGATGCTTTCGCGCGAGGAGGTCATCGAACGGATCCCAGGGCTAGAAGCCGAGGGTCTGCTCGGCGCGGCGATGTATTACGACGGCCAGGTTGAGTATGCTGAGAGATTGGCGGTGGAGAACGCCGTCTCCGCCCGCGAGCACGGCGCGATAGTACTTACCTACGCGGGCGTTGACCGTCTCGTCGTCGAGGACGGGGACGTCGTAGGCGTCGAGTTTACCGACCTGCTCGGCGGCGGGGAGTATACGGTCCGGGCGCCGGTTACGGCGAACGTCGCGGGGCCATGGGTGGATGAAGTGTTGCGGCGGATGGACTTCGCGGAGGAGCGCATGATCGGGGGCACCAAGGGGAGCCATCTTGTCGTGGATCCTTTCCCCGGCGCGCCCGCCGGCGAGGCTCTGTACGCCGAGGCGAAGCAGGACGGACGACCGTACTTCATCGTCCCGTGGAACGGTCGCTACCTAATCGGCACGACAGATATCCGTTATGAGGGGGATCTAGACGAGGTAGTAGCGAGCGAGGAGGAGATCGACTACCTTATAAACGAGACAAACACGGTTATTCCTTCGGCCAACCTGACGCGAGACAAGGTCCTCTTTACCTACTCGGGCATCCGTCCGCTGCCGTACGAGACAGAGGGCGCGGAGGGGAGCGTGACGCGGGGTCACCTCGTCTACGACCACGCTACGCACGATCCGAGAATCGGCGGGCTTATCTCGATTATCGGGGGCAAGCTCACCACTTACCGGAACCTGGCGCGCCAGACGGTGAACAAGGTCTACGAGAAGCTCGGCGGCAAGACCCCGGAGTGTCACACGGATCTGATCTCACTCCCCGGCGGAGCTGCGGTCGACTTCGACGAGTTCGCCGCCAACTTCAAGCTTGCGAGCGGTCTCACCGAAGAGTTGGCGGTCCGGCTCCTTAGGCTCTACGGTACGCGTGCCCCCGACGTGTTGGCCGAGGCCGGCGAAGACCACTCCCTGCGAGTGCCTCTCGGCCCTTCGGCTTCCCCCGAGACGGGCATTATCGGGGCGGAGGTGTTGTACGCTTTCCGTCGTGAGCTGGCCGAGAAGCTCGGCGACGTACTCCTCAGACGTTCGATGGTTGGGATGGGGCCGAAGGTCGGACTCGACGTGGATAAGGCGGCGGCAAGGGTAGCCGTAAAGCACCTCGGTTGGTCTCAAGAACGCGCTGATCGTGAGGTGAAGGAGTTTCGAGACTACGTCCGGCGCTACAAGCCGAGAGACCTCCGCGAGGGGGAGCTCACCAAGGTCTAGAAGGTCGTTCAACGCTCTTATGCCTCGGTGGCGCGTGTGGTGTTTCACGGGGATCAGGCGCGGGTACGGCTAAGATCATACGGTAACAGAGCAACAAAGAGGAGGAAGTAGGAATGGAGACAGGAAGAGGAAACGAAGGCATCCTCTCAGAGGCGCTGGCCGGCAAGCGCGAGGAGATAATAGAGCTTCTAAAGCAGGCCTACTTCGCCGAGCTTGAGACGGTGATGAACTACGTCACCAACTCAACCAACCCAGACGGGGTAAGAGCCCAGGAGATAAAGGAGTCCTTAGAGGAGGACATCCAGGAGGAGTTGGACCACGCCCAGCAGTTCGCAAACAGGATAAAGGACCTCTACGGGGTGGTGCCGGGCTCGCTTGAGTTCAAAGCCGAGCAGGCTCTGTTGCAGCCGCCGGG
>DASQMR010000125.1:0-4524 GCA_035645375.1 Rubrobacteraceae bacterium | reverse complement strand
TGGCTATACCACGGTAGCTCCCGCGGCGGTCTACTGCGCTACTCGTCGGTAGCAGTCATCAACACGTGCTCGCGTTGGCGCAATTGTGTGGGCGTTTCCTTCGACACCACAAGGAACGACGCTATCGTAATCGGGAGATCGACCGTGCCGGCGAGGTATACCTGTCCAGGTAGTTGTCGGCATGGACGAGCGGCGCTTTCGACAAAGAAAGCATACTCATCCAGACTGCATGTGGAGAGCCGACGAGCGGACTCGAGCCGCTTTTATAATTCGTGCAAAGTGAGGAAAAATAAAGAATTCTGGCTTTGGTGCCAAGACTCTTTGACAGTAGTTTGATAGTAATTTCCATTCGGTTAACATTGCCGTCAAAGGCGGGCGAGAAGACTGGCCCCAACCCTCTGCGAGAACTTCTAGACCGACAGCAGTTGACACCAACGCCGACACCAACCCACATGAACAACGACGAACACGTGCGATGAGACGAGAGTAAAAATACGCCTACTTGCAGGAGTTTTTGAACACCTGTGAACAACAGCGGCAGCATCGCCCCGTAATACCTCTCAACGGGGTATTGAGGGTTCGACCCCTCCTCCTCCGCTCCGAAATTACCTCATTTGCAGGTTAAGCTTAGCGGCAGAGGAACGGACCAAGAGAAGTAGCACACCCTTCCGAAACCGGTGAATAGGAGCTCGTCCGGCACCCATCCTTTGCCCTCACACCCTCTGAAGGTCAGAGTAAACCTCTTCTAGGCGACTTATGGATAGAGGTAAACAGCACTAATTAACTCTCTAAGGTTACGAGCGCGTGGCAAGTTCCTTTGGAAGGTTTGTTCGTGGACCCACCCTCCGTACGCTGCCTAAAATGCCTACTACCTTGACAAGGAAAGGGTCCAGTTAGGAGGCATCATGCTACTTGACCACTACCGAAAGAATCTTCGCGCCATCGTTGGGTCCGCCGCAGCCCCCTACGGTTACACGTTATCGGTATGGGCTGCCGGAGCGGCGCTCATAAGCGTACACGGTATTCCAAAGACGCTTGCCGCTCTCACGTTCGTGGTGGGAGCTGTGCTAGGCTTTGCCTTCGTCGGAGCCCTCGCTTACGGGGGCGTACCGGGGCAGTTAGACCAGGAAAGAGGCCACGCCCTGCTCTGGGGAAGCCTTAACTTCGTCTCTGTAGGGCTTGCGACCGGAGCAGTGACGCTCACCGCCTACTTCATTGAGGGTTTCATCGTTTGGCCTCTGGGTGGATTTTTGGTTACGAGCATCTACCTTCTGGTGGTAGGAGCCGAGTCCGCCACTACCCACATGTGGGAGCACAGGGGAGGGAGATGAGTAAGCGATCTCTACTCGGGTTTCCGAGAAGACCTTTTGGCGGTAATCTGGTGAATACGTAAGGGTTGGGGGCTCCTTATCTCAAGAAGAAAGTGAGTCAACCTACGTCTGTTTCTACTTAGTATGATTTAGACTTTCGCAGCCGCATAACAAGACAGGATCGCAAGGTAACAGCCCCGGTTCTTCTATGCCCTTACAATAGCTGCGTCATAGAAGCAGAAAAAGGAGCGTGCAGATCCAGTGTTATTCGTAGCGCTGTTCACGCAGAAAGCAGGAAGCTCTGTAAGCTTGGATACTTTCCTCGCCCGTAGAATGCAAGGGCCAAAGATCGGGGAAGCCCCCACGAAGGGGCGCATCGAAGGGTTAGAGCTGGTAGGAGAGTACTGGCTGCAGTCTCCACATCCGAAGGTCATCGCTATCTTTACCGCTGAGAGCGATGCTCCGATCCTGGAGTTGTCTTCAGAGTGGGAAGAGGATTTCGACGTTACCGTGGTTCCAGCTACCAAAGTAGAAGACTTGATGTAAGACTATTAGCCTTATTAATCTCCTGTAAGATACTGAGCCTATGGGCGCTACGAAGTCACCAGCAGAGATACTAGAAGCCGTTGTCGAGGACGGCAGGAAAGAGCTGCGCCGAGGCAGCACCGGGCTCGCGTTCAGCGGCCTCGCCGCTGGGCTCAACATCTCCTTCTCGGCCATTGCGCTTGGGGTTATAGGAGCGCTCACCGGTGGTATAGGGCTGGCAGCTATAGCCGCCTACCCCATAGGTTTTCTGATCGTTGTCCTGGGGCGAGCGGAGCTATACACCGAAAACACCGTGACCCCGGTGTCCGTGGTGCTCACGGACCATAGCAAGCTCCTGAACATGCTAAGACTCTGGGCAATAGTCTTCGTCTTCAACATCATTGGCGTCATAGCCTTCGCCTTCGTATTCGTTTATGGAGGAATACTCAGTTCCGCCGCTTCTGAGATCCTGCTTGGCGAGGTCGCTACCAAGATGGAGAGCGGGTTCTGGGAGGTGACCCTGAAGGCGGTGATAGGGGGATGGCTCGTGGCGCTCATAGCCTGGTTGGTAGCGGCATCTCAAGACACCATCTCTCAGATATTCTTCACCTGGGTCCTGGTCCTTCTCATCCCGGCCACAGGGCTTGCGCACTGTATCGCGGGATCGGCTGAGGTCTTGATAAGCGTCTTCGAAGGCGAAACCTCCTGGGTAGAGTATCTGGGCCGTTTTCTGGTCCCTGCCACCCTCGGGAATACCATTGGGGGGCTCGTGCTGGTTACGCTCCTAAACTATGGGCAGGTCGTAGGGTCTGGGAGAAAAGGATAGATCCTAGCCCCTCCTTTTCACCTACATGCTTTGGGTTATAGAAGAAAAGAAGGGATAACTGTAATGACACAAGACCAGCACGCTCAGCAGGACCCGACGACGCAGTATCCGCAGCCGGAGTTCCCTCAACAGCCGCTAGATCATCCCGGCCTAGAGTCGGAGATGGACCCGAAGCCTGACTACGGCGAGGATACCTATAAGGGGAGCGGTAAGCTTACCGGCAAGGCCGCTATCATCACCGGTGGAGATTCCGGCATCGGGCGTGCGGTGGCCCTCGCCTTCGCCCGTGAAGGGGCAGACGTGTTGATCTCCTACCTCGAATCCGAGGAGCCGGACGCCCAAGAGACGCTCCGGGCTGTGCAGGAGTCCGGCAGGAAGGCCGTCGCGATACCCGGCGACATCCAAGAAGAGGCTCACTGTCAACGGATTGTCGAGCAGGCCGTCTCAGAGTTCGGCAAGGTCGACGTCCTGGTGAACAACGCCGCCTACCAGATGGCACGTAACAGCATAACTGAGATTCCCTCCGAGGAGTTCGAACGCACCTTCAGGACAAACGTCTTCGCCATGTTCTACCTGTGCAAGGCGGCGATTCCGCACATGCAACCCGGCTCCTCCATAATCAACACCTGCTCGATCGAAGCTTACCAGCCTATGCCGATGCTCCTCGACTACTCCTCCACGAAGGGCGCCATAATAACGTTCACCAAGGGTCTTGCTCAGGAGCTCATAAGCCAGGGTATAAGGGCGAACTCTGTGGCTCCGGGACCGGTGTGGACCCCGCTCATCCCGGCTACGCTACCTCCCCAGCAGGTCTCACAATTTGGCCAGTCGGAGTCTCCTATGGGACGTCCCGCCCAACCCGCCGAGCTTGCGCCGGCCTACGTCTTTCTCGCCTCCCAGGAGTCGAGCTACGTCAACGGCGAGACCTTAGGCGTCACCGGCGGTTCCCCGCTACCGTAAGGCTGACCGAGCCACGCTTAGAAGACTGTAGATTTATTCAAAGCACGCAGCTAGTTACGAGAAGAGGTCGTTTTGATAAGGGCCGTACTTCTGGACATAGATGGGATGCTCATGGACACCAATTACCTGCACGTTGAAGTGTGGGCGCAGGCTTTCGAAGAGGTAGGCGAGCGGCCACCTCGGTCTAGCATTCACCACGAGATAGGGAAGGGTTCTGACAAACTCATCTCCGAGTTCGTAGCGGACGGGGAGGCTAGCGAGCGGGTCAGCGAGCTGCACGGCGAGTTTTATGCGAAGCTGCAAGATCGCGGGCATCCCTTGCCCGGTGCCAAGGAGCTGCTAGCTTCCTTAGCCGACCGGGGCTACGAGGTGTGGTTCGCTACCAGCGCCAAGCCTGAGGAGCTTGAGCACCATATGGAAGAGCTGGAGGCCGAAGACAAGGTGGCCGGGGTGGTGTCTTCAGAGGAGGTCGAGGGAACCAAACCCGCGCCGGACATTTTCGAACTGGCGCTAAAGAGAGCGGGAAGCTCACCCGAAGAGACCGTCGCAGTCGAGGCCTCGGTGTGGGACGTAGAGTCCGCAAAGGAAGCAGGAGTGAGGACCATCGCGGTGATGACCGGTGGGACGTTCAGCCGGGCCGAGCTGGAGGAGGCGGGGGCTTACGCGGTCTACAACGACTGCGCGGAGCTGCTAGAGGCTGGGTTCCCGGAGGAGCTAGAGTCGACAGTCTAGAGGGTTCTCGACGAACGCCCGATGCACTTTGGCAGTGCGGGCGGCGGTCGAGTTGGCAAGCGGCACCGGTTCGGAGCTGCACGTCGTGCACGTAGTCCCCACGGTACCTGAGTTGCCTTATCTCCATTTGGCGGCGAAGGAGAGGGTTGAGACCTTCTCCGAGTGGAGGAG
>DASQMR010000124.1:0-4692 GCA_035645375.1 Rubrobacteraceae bacterium | reverse complement strand
GCGGGGCTCGCCCCTGATGAGGCGTTTTTGGTAGCGATCAAGCGCATGGGCAACCTCGAGGCCCTCTCACGGGAGTTCGCACGCGAGCACTCGGACCGCCTCTGGAAGCAGCTCGTCGTTGTTCCCCCCGATTCCGGGGAGCCACGAGCGCGGGTACGAACGGATGCCATCGTTGCATTCTGTCTTGCGGTGGCGGCGGCGCTCGCCATCAAGGTGCCGGCGCTCTTCGGGATCCAACTGGTGGACCAGGACGCTGGTTTCTACGCCCGCAATCTGAGTCTGTTCGTGCTGCCCCTCCTGACGGGCTATTTCGTCTGGAAACGTCGGCTCGACACCAGCACTATCCGCTGGCTGGCCGTGGCGTTCGTCGCGGCGGGCGTACTCGCCAACGTCTATCCATCCGCCCCGGGCGGCTCGACCGAGGCGCTCACGGCGCTGCACTTGCCGATCGCGCTCTGGCTGGTGGTGGGGATCGCGTACGCCGGCAGCCGCTGGAGTCAAGTGGGGGGCCGCATGGACTTCATTCGATTCTCGGGCGAGCTCTTCATCTACTACGTGCTGATCGCTCTCGGCGGCGCCGTCCTCATGGGTTTCATGGCGATGATCTTCCAGGCCATCGGGATCGACATCGAGCCCTTCTTCGAGTCGTGGCTGCTGCCGTGTGGAGCGATGGGGGCCGTCGTGGTCGCCTCCTGGCTGGTGGAGGCCAAGCAGGGCGTGATCGAGAACATGGCGCCCGTGTTGACGCGCCTCTTCTCACCCCTGTTCGCCGCCGTGCTGGTCGTGTTTCTGGGGACCTCGCTGTGGACCGGACGCGGAGTCGACATCGAGCGGGAGGTGCTCATCGCCTTCGACCTGCTCCTGGTAGTGGTCCTTGGTCTTCTGCTCTACTCCGTCTCCGCCCGGGACCCCCGGTCGCCCCCCGGCGCCTTCGATGTCGTGCAGGTCGTGCTGCTGGTCAGTGCGCTCTTGGCCGACGCGGTCGCGCTGTGGGCCATCGCCGCACGCATCACCGAGTTCGGCTTCAGCCCGAACCGCGTAGCCGCCCTAGGTGAGAACGTGATCCTTCTGGTCAACCTGGTGTGGTCCGCCGTGCTCTACATCCGCTTTCTGAGAGGGCGCGGATCGTTCGCGGACCTCGAACGGTGGCAGACGGATTACCTGCCGGTCTACGCTGCGTGGGCAGCGATCGTCGTGATCGTCTTTCCGTCGGTGTTCGGGCCTGTCTGATCGGATGTCGAAATACCCGTTCTCCGCATCGGTACTCGCGGATATGACGCTCGCCGCGAAATTGACGGAGACATGCTCCTCTTCCCTTCCACAATATCCTAAGTAAGTCCTCAGCCCCGGGCATCGTCTGCCAACGACAGGCAGCCATAGAATTGCGCATTCGCAACGTATCCAAGAGCTATTACAACAGCGTGCAGGCGCTAAAGGACGTGACGCTCACGATTCCGTGGGAACGTACGGCCTGCTCTGCCCTAACTGCGTCGGCAAGTCTACGCTGATGCGCATCTTGGCCACGTTGCAGGAGCCGTACAGCGGCTGCTCACCATCTAAAGCACCCGTCGTAGGAACAAACTGTCGAGAGCTTCTTGTAGACACTTTAGTGAGCAGAGGCGACCTACCCTTAGCCCTAAACACGAGCTCTCCTACTATGCCTTGATGTCTTCGTTCTCCGTGGTCATTGTCGAGGTAGCATGCTAATCAGGCGAGGAGAATTATCCATGTCGCCTTCGAACCTTATCCGGTGGGGGTGGAGTCGCCGGCATCTTGGCCGGTGTGTTGTACTTCGTCGGGTACGTTAGCATAGCCGAACTGCCGCCGCCGCTGATGAGCAACTTACATGGCCACGTGGTACTCAGCCTAGAGAGGCTGGCGACCCTACCCGCGTTGCTTGGTGTGCTCGCTTGTGACACGGGACGAAGTGCACGACCGAACGCTCTAGGCTATATGCTGTCCTTCGTTGGAGCAGCGGTGTTCTCATGGACAACCTGGCCAAGAGCATATTCGCATTAGAGTTTGGAGGGTGCTTTTCAGGGCTGGGCTGATGACGCTGACGGTGGGCTTGGTGGTACTCGGATTCGTCGTGAGACGAGAGAAGGTACTGTCGGCTTGGGCCGTGTGGCCGCTGGTTGTCAGCTGGGCGGTTTTCCTGCCGTTCGCCATCAATAGAAGCTAGCTAAGGAGAGTGTACTAGGAAGATGGACGAGAGCATTCAGAGGAGCGAGCCAATCGCGCATTCCTCCCTTACAGCAATACCGCTTGCGCCGCTGCCTAAGGACGTTGCCGACCGCGTCGGACAAACCGGTGCCCCCGGGGTGAACCTCTACCGGGCTCTCGCGCACGCGCCGAGGCTACTCAGGGCGTGGATCGACTTCGCGTGGGCGTTGCGTGAGGAATGCGAGACGCCCCGCCCGCTACGCGAGCTGGTGATTCTGCGCACCGCCCAGCGCTCTCTTTCGCAGTACGAGTGGAACCAGCAGCGTCTCATGGCCGCGGAGGCAGGTGTTGACGAGTACCAGGTAGCAGAGCTGCCAATGTGGCGAACCTCCCCGGCCTTTACTGACGCCGAGCGAGCCGCCCTCGCTCTCACTGACGCCCTGGCCAACGGGCACGTTCCAGACCAGGTCAACGCCGCGCTGGGCGAACATTTCGATGAGAAGGCCCGTGTGGAGTTGACCCTCACCGCCGCCTTCTATTGCGCGGTGCCTCGCTTGCTAGACGGTCTGCGCGTGCCCGTCGAGGAGACGGCACCCAAGCGCGGCGGCCGAGAGGCCGGCAACGACCGGGAGTGAGTACCGTCCTTGGCTTCTTCAAAGCCTCCAAAAACACCGTCGAAGCCGCAGGACCGCGTTGCGAATCTCAAGGCAATCCGGGGTCCACCGGGAACTCAAAACGACTTCTACGGTGTGTCCAAAGAACGAAGCCTTTAGACGGCTGCGTACATCCTCCCAGAATTGGCTAGGCCCCCCGTTCGAATCCATACACGGCCGAGAACGACGTAGGCAAGTAGAAAGCATGCCGGGCGTAATCTAATCACAGTATGGATACGCTGGCCGCCCCTATCCGCATTTTCAACCTCTACAGCGGTCATCGGGCAAGCGACGGTGTTCGGATGGAAGTCGGTCAAAGAAACCACGCAGATGAGCGGCAAGACGTGCCTGGGGAGGCGGTGACCAACCGACCAGCGTCGCTTTCCCCAGCGAGCCGCTTACGCTCTCACTGTACCCGATAGCCAAGCACAACGGAAGACTTGCCACAAACGTGTAGCTGCGGTAGCTTCTCCTAGTTAGGGAACCTAACTAGGAGAAGCTACCGTTACCTCTTTCAGGAGTTATCGAGGGTAGATCTTCGCGAAAGCTCGTGCGCATCCCTTCCGCCTCCTTCTGAAACTGGATACGTTCTCATCAGCGGTAGCAAGTAAGGAGCGTCGCATGAACGATCGGTTGTTAGGAACCATCGCCATGATCTGCGCCTCGGCGCTGCTGATCGAGGGACTCCTGCTACGAGGACAGGAAAACGCCTCGATCACCGGCGTCGCAAGCATGGTTTTTATGGGCGGTTGGATCTGTACCAATATAGGTATGTGGCGGATGCGGGCGACCGGGACCGGTAAGTGGGCTTATGCCGTGCTGCTTATTCAGCTAGTCGGCCTCGTACTGGCGTTCATCTTCGGCTTCTTAGAGTCAACGCGCCTGCTCGGCAGGGAGAGCATCATCTTCAGTATCACGGACGCTGCCTGGCCTTTAAGCATGCTGTGGATGATAGTCGTGGGCATCACCGTGGTTAGAGCGAAAGAACTCTCCGGCTGGCGGCGCTTTGTCCCGCTTCTTTGCCCATTGTGGTTGGCTATCGCGATAGTCGGCGATATAGCCTTCGGCGCTGTAGGGGGAGTCATCGGTGTTGGCTAAGCAGCAGTGCTCTGGGCGTTGCTAGGTTACGTCGTCGCGCATGGTAACAGTCGACAGCCCGTCCCGACTCCCCCTCAGCCCGCCGTTCAATAAAAAGATCCCGAGGACGTGATCCGAGCGTGTGAGGATGAACTAAATACGCGGATGGAGACCAGCGTATTGCATATCCTAGGAAAGCTGCCCCGCTTTGCCGCTGTTCACACAGCTACCGTTAAGATGCCGTCGGTATCTTAGCCCCAAAGCATGAGGAAGAGGAGAGATCAATACCTTGCCCCTTCCTGGGTTATGAATTCTGTGTAATCGGCCACGCTACTGTACCGTCTGCGTATAGGTGTCGGGCGCCGCTGCGCAAGGCTAGGCTCCTGGCCCTGGGCGGAGCCTCAAGCTTATCGCATTGCTATTACCACAGCTCCAAGCACGCCTGCTAACACAGTGAAGACGATGGCCATAGCCCCGAGCCTGTGGGCTCCTAGAAAGTAGCCTAACAAGCCTAGTATGACTCCCAAGAATCCAGCCGGCAGCCCGGTGCTCTCGAACTGTATGTCTGCGGAGAAAGCGGAGGCAACTGCAGCAGCGCTTATGAGCATGGCGGTAATGGCTGCACCAGCCCCCAAAAAGAACCGAAACGATCGTTTGTTCTCCTCGCTAAGGTTGTCCTCCTGCCCCCCGCCTTCGTTCTCCCCATCCCCTGACGCGTCCTCATTGCTGGCGGGCGCTCCAGCAAGGACGCGGGAAAGGACTAGACCTCCGAGGGCACCCACGATCGTCAGTACTATCA
>DASQMR010000123.1:0-5245 GCA_035645375.1 Rubrobacteraceae bacterium | reverse complement strand
TAAGACAATTATCATGGCTAGCAGTTAAGACGAAACAGAAACAAATCCGTAGGTACTTGCGTAGGTAACTGTAGGGTGTAGATAGGTAGCTGTCGGCAAGGGGACAGTGGAAGCTAGAGTAGCAACCTTGATGGACCATCTCACCTTGGCTTTGATGCAGGCAAATACCGCAAAGGGTGAAGATGGGCAATAAACCACTCTGGTTAATAGTTAGGCAAGGTTGCAGTGGTATAGAAGTATTTACTACTGATGACCGTTTGCCGGTATTCAGCTTCAGGGACGAAGCTGGAATATTTCTACACTTTGAGGGTGCTGGTGACGGCTGGCACGCAAGAGAGACCTCGTGCGGAGAACTCGTCTCTATACTCTACGGTCCGTGCAGGGAGATCGAACATATCTCTCTTGATCCGTTGCCAAAGATGGTAGAGGCTATGAGCGTGAGCCGTAAGGCTTTCGTCAAGGCTCTACTTGAGAGCGAGATACCATCTGCTGCTGCAAAGTCGGAGATGCTGGTGGTAGCCTCCTGAGCCAGGCTAAGCGAACACAGGGAGGCTTAGGATGGATCTACTACGTATCGTAATCGCAATACTACTCCCACCCCTAGGCGTGTTCTTGCAGGTGGGTATTGACAAGCAGTTTTGGATCAACATCCTGCTGACGATCCTTGGCTATATCCCTGGCATAATCCATGCGATATGGGTTATCGTTAAGTACTGACCTATCCTGTTAACTCCTCAAATGTCTCGACACTCAAGAATGTACGCCTGGTGTTAGCTCCAAAGACGGGCGAGTTAATCCCGCTTGAGATGTAGACCTACTCAAATCTATCCGTTCTGGAAGAGTGTTGTCACGGCTTTGGGGAGGTAGAAATGTTGGTTAGTATCACTCCCTCGCCCTCCAGCTTCTCAATCCCAGGAGGCCCTCAGTGAGCTTCCTGATAGCTCTCAGGAGATGCTACAAGGATATCGACAACTACGCTGTCTTAACCAACCACATCTAGACGACTATATCCGTAGATACTGGCCCTGCCGCCTCTCTGGAACACCCGGTCTCCTGCTCCCTGAGGCCGTACTCCATCCCCTACCTCTTCAGGGCTATATCCCTCTGGAGGCTCCACTCCCTTCTCTCTGGAAGGTTCGGCTTAGGACGCTATCCCTAACATGTAAGTCTCTTCAACGGCAGATGATGTATCGCTGGTAAGTAGAGCCTTGACGAAAGCCTCACGGGTCAGGCCAACAGGCTCAAGTACCTCTGGCAACGGATCAAGAGAAACCTGCTCTGCATACCTGCATGGGCCATAGAGTACAGAGACGAGTTCTCCATGCGTGGTCTCTTTCGTTTGCCAACCCTCACCAGCACCCTTGAGGTGTAGGAATACTTCGGCCTCTTCCTTAAAGCTGAATACCGATAACATATGCCTACCGCTGGTAAATATTTCCAGCCCACTGAAGTTCACCCCGGTCTTTCTCTGATAGATAGACCCGTCTCCTGCACTTCTTCTCATGCATACCTCCCTCTTCTGGTTATTGAACTGTACTGAAGCTGTCCCAGGATCAGGGAGGGCCTCTACTCTGCCCCTCTACTACGGGCCTGTAGCTCAGGGGATAGAGCAACGGTTTTTGGTTATGATCGTCGTAAGTAAGGCAAAAGGTAGAGATAGACCAGTGTGTAAACTGATCTATCTCAAAGAGGCGGGCCTGGAAGGATTCGAACCTCCGACACACGGCACCGGAAACCGTTGCTCTATCCCCTGAGCTACAGGCCCGCAGTGAGGGGTAACACTCACTGATGGTATCGTAACGCCGCTCCCCCTTCAATGTGGAGCCGCCGGCTGAAATAACAACACCGGTTGCTATACTACGCCGCACCTAGAAATGTACGCTGTTATCTCTGACATCCACGGCAACCTGGAGGCTCTGGAAGCCGTCCTGCGTGACGTACCCGACGAGGTCGAGACGATCTACTGTCTCGGCGACGTGATCGGCTACGGGGCGAGCCCGAATGAGTGCTGCGACCTGGTGCGAGAGGTGGGGATGCCCTCGATCTCCGGCAACCACGACCTCGCCGTTACGGACCTCTCCACGGACCTCGCCTGGTTCAACCCGGTAGCAGCCGCTGCGGTCGAGTGGACGCGCGAACAACTCACCGAGGAAAACGCACGCTTCCTGCGCGGGCTCTCGCGCATGATGCAGAAAGAAGGAGCGCTCTTCGTACACGGCTCCATCCGGGACCCCGACGAGTACATCATCAACACAGCTTCGGCGAACGACAACCTCGCCATCCTCAAGCAGCAATACCCGAACGTGCGGGTCTGCTTTTTCGGCCACACGCATGTAAAGGCCGTCGCGCCCTCGCCCAACGGGCCGATGAACGGCTCCCGGACCCTTGACCTCGATGAGGGCGGGCCCTACCTCGTTAACCCCGGCTCCGTCGGACAGCCTCGGGATGGTGACACCTTCGCCTCCTACGTAGTCGCCGAGGATGCGCGGGAGGGGGCGAAGGTAGCCTATCGCTTTGTCGAGTACGACGTACAGAAAGCGCAGGCCAAGATCAGGGGCGCCGGTCTACCAGGCATGCTCGCTGACCGTCTGGCCCACGGCCGCTGAGGAAGACGTGGAGCCCTCCTTCTCAAAGCTCTTCACGGTAGAAGAGGCGAACGCCCTTCTCCCCCGTCTCCAGGAACTACTCGAGGATATGGCCGTCCACCGCGCGGCCACGCGCGAGAAAGCGCCGCACCTTGAGCCAATTCTTAAGGCTTCAGCCACAAACGGCGGCGGCAAGGCAGGCTCCGAGTACGGCGTCGAGGCTTATAAACTGCACCTCGCAATCGAACGTATCCGAGAACTCGGCGTCATACTAAAAGACTTCGACATGGGTCTTCTAGATTTTCCCCACGAGAGAGAGGGACGCGTCGTCTTCCTCTGCTGGCATCCTCCCGAGGAGAGGATCGGTTACTGGCACGAGATACAGGCGGGCTACAAGGACCGCAAACCGCTCTAGTCCCTCTTGAAGATTGTCCTCCAGCGTGTAATAGAGGCCTCCGTGTCGGTGGACGGTACGTTCGTCTCGAAGATAGGACCTGGTCTCCTGCTCCTGGTCGGGATAGCGAATAACGATGCGGAGGCTAATGCGGACTGGCTCGCCGAGAAGATCGCCGGACTTCGCGTGCTAGCCGACGACGAGGGGAAGATGAACCTCAGCGTCCGCGAGACCGGAGGAGAGGTTCTGGCCGTCTCGCAGTTCACCCTACTTGCCGATACGAGGAAGGGCAAACGCCCGAGCTTCGTAAACGCCGCCCCGCCTGTAGAGGCGCGGTTTCTCTTCGACTACTTCTGCAAGAGGTTGCGCGCAGCAGGCATACTCAGGGTAAAGACCGGCACCTTCGGAGCTATGATGGACGTTGCGCTGATCAACGACGGGCCAGTAACGCTAGTGCTGGAGAGATAGCAAGGTATCGGCGCGACACACACGGTCTTCGTCTCGCAAGGAGAGGAAGCCGAAGAGCTATATAGCCTCGGCTCCCTCTCCTCGTGTGGCAGCTACTGCACCCGCGGTTGGGCCCCAACGGTCGTGCCCGCAGCGGATCTTCTCTGTCCCGAGAGTAGTGCCAGGCCGAGCCAGGCGAGGGCTACGTCTATGACCAGAGTAGTCTCGGGCAGCGCGGCACTACACTGAGCAATGTTCCTGTTACGAGGGTTATGGAGACTCTACGCGGGAAGACCCGCGCTGTGAACGTAGCCACCCCGAAGAGCGCCACCCCAGGGACACAGCTATCCCCGAGAGCATGAGACCCATGTCGAGCGGCCCATCACCTCTTCAGCGTCGAGGAACGCCGGGCCTCAACCGCCGCGCTCGGCACCACGAACGCCAAGGTCCACATCATACCCACGAGCAGCCTCGTGCCGATTAGGGCCGCAAGAAATCCGAGAAGCCCCAAAGCGCCGGCGGCCTCCGACTGATGAGCGTACAGACCGACCAGCGCCGCCAAAATCAGCAGCCCGCCGGTTACTATAACAAACTTACCCGGTAGCGCTATCGACCGTAAGGGGCCGAGGTCGTGTTTTGCAAGGTTATGCGCGGTGTTCTGAGCCGCTTAGCGAGACCACGCCTACGAGCTAGGTATCAGCTAGAAGGCCCTCAACGTACAGGGTGGCCGGCCGCGTATATCCCTCTCCTCTAATGCGTTCGAGTAGAGCTTCGCGCCGTTTTTGCAGTCTCGTTCTTGATGCGGCCGGCAAGCCTCTCAGCTCCTCTGGTTCTTCTTCGGAAAGGACGATCTTCTCGAGGTGCCGGACGTGGTGAGGAGGAGATATCCGCCAGCTTACATCGCCGAGCAGCGCTTCGTGGAGCATGGCTAGGCGCTCCGGCGAGCCGATCCCGTAGAGTTCGTTTCCGCGAGCTTCCCGCGCCAGCCTCCGCTGTAGATCCTCGTCTTCAAGCTGTACGGCGGGTACGGAGTCTATAAAGTCGCTCGTTGAGACTCGACCGCCGGCGCGCACGACGGAAGCGAGGGCTCCTACAGCCTCCCCGACGGTCCGTTTCCTTACGTCGAGCTCATGGAAAAGACCGGCCGAGTAGACAAGATCGAAGGCGTTAGGAGTGAAAGGCAGCCGGAAGATATCACCAACAATGAGCCGGACCGGAGCGGGAAGTTCGATCTCGTCGAGTAGTTTCCGGCTCTCTTCGACACGTCGTGGGTCGAGCTCGAGGGCTGTGACGCTGCCTTCCTCGCCGACGCGTTCGCTCAGACCCTCGACCCACAGTATCGACGCGCCGCCTGCATATAGGACGTCCAGACTTGTTATATCTCCGAGCAGATCGAGTTGATGGTCGGAGAAGGAGATCAAGTCAGCTTCGTACTCTTCCCTCTCTCCGGGCGTCAACGGATCTTCCCGATATAATCTCTTCGGCATCAGATTTCCATTCCGCAGAAACATCCTTCCGGTTTTCCATATCAGTACCCATTCAGGGTGTCGCCGAACGGCTGGAATTGAGTAAATCTTAGAGAAAGGGGGCGCGGCGCGGACCTCCCGTCTTAGGGATGCAAACCCGCGCTACTACTAAAGGGAAGTTTACCAGGGCAAAGAGACCGAGATGCCTCTAAGCCTTGCTGTCCAGAACGCTGCGCACCGCGCGGCGTGGCATGACTCGTTCTTCGACATGGTGCAGGTTGGCGAGGGCATCGAGGATCTCTCCGACTCTTAGCCCCGGTCCCATGCTGTCCGTACTACCAACCCGCTAACCG
>DASQMR010000122.1:0-3800 GCA_035645375.1 Rubrobacteraceae bacterium | reverse complement strand
AGCGACGAACAGCAGGCGCCGCGTGAGCAGCGACAAGGACAGACGAAGCTAGGATCAGAGCACGACCGATACTAGGCATATAGCTAGATCCCCCGCAATGGCCACGAGTATGGTCACCGACGACGTTTCTCCAGCGAGCGTTAGCGTGCCTACGATCCACGTCAGGAGGCCTCTTCTCCTAGCAGTTACAGCCCCATAGCCGCTGGACCCGATTGTTCAAAGGTCTCCCGCACTCTAAGCGCGCACTCTAAGCGGCTCCAGTATGAGGGTAGCATAAGGGACCCTACCTTTAAAACGAACCGGTATTACCACATTCAGCCGCGGATGCGAGTAGTCAAGCGGGGAGGGCAACCTCTACGAGTCATCTCGGGCATCTCCTGCGCCCCTTAAGAGGGCCGCCGGCGGAACTGAGAAGGTTAGCAACTCGTGCACCGCCCAATGTTGGTCCCAATGATGGTCCCGCAGGGCGGCGACCTGAGCCAAGGTCCGCTTGATGCAGTGGCTTCCCCCAGCTGCCCCGGCGCCACCGGAACGGCGCAAGCTCCGATGCGTCGGGCAGGAGTCGCAGAGCGTTCCACCAACCGCGAAGCACGGAGCCGCACCTGTAGGAGAACCGACCTCTACGCCGACCATAATCTATTGGCGCGGGCTCTTGTATTTTTGAGGCGCATAAGACCCGCGAGGCTTCGGTGGAAGCGCGACGGTCGGCAGGGTTCTCAATGCTGCCAGAGCTTGGGACGCTCTCAGCTCCTTCGAACAGCGGCGGCTGGCGCTTGCCACCACCACTAGGGGGCCAATGGCTGTGATAGGTACTTTGGTTGTCAGATGCTAGCCGTCGGCTAGTACCTAAGCAATACTTTATGGTGCTTGATGTGCGAACTGCTCCTACTACGATGGATCGTCGTACCCTTATGGATCGTCATACGGTACGCTCCATCTATGGGATGGGTGGAGGACGAACGGCTCGTAACGCAGACGGGTTGTTTCGGGATTGGCACAAACTCTTAAGGAGCGCTGTTCCGTCGTGGCGGACACGAGCATTTACGAAAGAGGTACTGCTGAGCAGAGATCCACGGCGGCGCAGCTTAGACTGGTTCCCGAGAGGCATGAGCAGCTACGCGCCGCCAGCGCGGGGCTACGGAAAACGGGCTGGAAGCGCCGGTTAGTCCCTGCTGCGTTGGTCCTCGCGGATATCTTGGTCGCGTTACTCAGTTGGGGGGTGGCCTCTGTACTACAGAGTATCTGGGGCCAAGGCGCCCTGTGGGAGATGACCGCCGTCGCCATGGTGAGCGTAATGATTGTGTGGGTAGGACTGCGCGGGTTGCTCGGACTTTATCCAGGCTACGGGTTGGATTCCCCCGAGCAATTGCGCCGCCACACCTACGCGTCGTTCGCGGCCCTGGCCATGGTGGCCATCTTCGCCCTGGGTTTTCAGGTAGGGCATCTGCTCTCACGCCCGCTGCTGGCCCTAGCGTTCATAGGCCTATTAATCTTGGCCCCTTTCGTGCAACACGTCGTAAAGTTGTGGATGAAAAAGAGGAACTGGTGGGGTAGACCGGTCATAGTCTTGGGATACAAAGAGGCTGGGGCCAAGGTCGTGACCCTCCTCAAAGAGGAGTGGGAGTTAGGGTACGACCCCGTCGCTATTTTCGATTATCGTTTAGATACGACGGGTGAGGTGTTGGAAGGCGGCGACAATCGGCAAGTTCTGGCCGCCGTCGTGGATACAGCCCACGAACATGGCGTGGACACCGCCATCTTCGCCATGCCCAATATCCGCCGCGAGCAATTATCCAGGCTCGTCAACCTGGCCAGCCTTCGCTTCCGACAAGTCGTGGTCATTCCCAACCTGGACGGCATCACCAACTCGGCCGTGGTGGCCAGGGACTTTGCGGGCACCTTCGGGGTCGAGATCAAATACAACCTCCTAGATCCCTGGGCCCGAAGGGTCAAGCGTGCCTTGGATCTTGTCGGTAGCGTGATGGGTGGGTTGCTCATAAGCCCGGTATTCGTCGCCATAGTCGTGCTGATCAAGCTGGGCTCACCGGGGCCCGCCTTCTACGGACACTGGCGTGTCGGGATTGGAGGCAGGCACTTTCGTTGCTGGAAGTTCCGGACGATGCAACTCAACGCGGAGCAATTGCTTGAGGAGTACCTTCAGACTAACCTCGACTTGCGCGCCGAGTGGGAGGAGAATCAAAAGTTACAGGACGATCCCCGCGTGACTAGAGCCGGTCGCTTTCTGCGCAAGACCAGCTTAGATGAGCTGCCGCAGTTATGGAACGTGTTGCGCGGTGAGATGAGCCTAACGGGGCCCCGACCGATCGTAGATGCGGAGGTACCGAAGTACGGGAACGTGTATGAGCTGTACAAACGCATAAGGCCGGGTATGTCCGGGTTCTGGCAGGTCAGCGGGAGAAGCGACACAAGCTACGTCGAGCGGGTGGCGATGGATTCGCACTACGTGCGTAACTGGTCGGTCTGGCTAGATTTGATCATCCTGATGCGTACCGTCAAGATCGTTTTGCTCGGCCGAGGAGCTCGTTGAGGCCCTGGCACCCGGTCTAGTAGGCAAGGAACACCAACCCAAGGCCTGCCTGAGAACGCCTACGAGTCGTTCTGCCGCTATGCTGCCCTTATGATAGAACGGTACGAACTCCACGAGTGGCAATGGCAACTCATTCGCGATCTTTTCCCTCCCCCGAAGGCCACCGGACGCAAGCGGCGTGACCCGAGGCAGATGCTCAACGCGATCTTCTGGATCTTGTGCAGCGGTGCTTCTTGGCGGGACCTTCCGGAGCGATACGGTCTCTGGCAAAGCGCCTACCATTGGTACCGCATCTGGACGAACGACGGCACTTCGACCGCATTAGTGGTTGTACAAGCGCGTTTCAATCAAGAAGAAAGGAAAACCAATGCTACGCCATCTGGTTCTACTTCTTAGCTTGACGGCACTTATCTTTGCGGCATGTACAAGAGATACGAACCCGAACGCTAAGGCGGCCAGTCCGGTGCCGGTTGATCAAAGGGATGGCTGGACCATGACATTCCACGATGAGTTTAAGGGGACCACTCTTGATACAACCAAATGGGTGACCTGCTACCCTGACATGGATCCACGGGATAAGGGTTGTATTCATGGTGATGAATTACAACGGTACTTACCAGAAAACGTCATCGTGAGTGATGGAACCGTAAAACTTCGCGCTCAGAAGGAAAACTATGTTGCTCCCGATGGAGAAAAATACAAATACACATCGGGCATGATCACCACAGGAAAAGATAAGTGGGATACCACAACACCAGCAAAGTTTACCTATCAGTACGGTTATATGGAGATGCGGGCAAAAGTACCGCATGGGCAAGGACTATGGTCAGCATTCTGGACTCTTCCTTGGGTGAAATCCGATCCGGGGCTTTGGCCGCCTGAGATCGATGTTGTAGAAATTTTGGGACACAATACCGCCGAAGCATACATGACCTATCACTGGAGAGGTCATGCCGCTGAACCTGAGTCAAACGGAGAGAAATGGACCGGGCCCGATCTTTCGCAAGATTTTCACACGTATGGAGCCTTGTGGGAACCATCCGCTATCCGTTGGTTTATTTACGGTCGGGAAGTCCGCGCAGCCTTTACGGATGATAGTAATATAGCCTCATTTCCTCAGTATTTGTTGGCGAATTTGGCAGTTGGCGGTTCATGGCCGGGAGCGCCTGAGGCAACAACACCGTTTCCAAGTGATCTAGAAATAGATCACATTAGAGTCTGGCAGAAACAGACTGACACGTGACAACACAAC
>DASQMR010000121.1:0-45632 GCA_035645375.1 Rubrobacteraceae bacterium | reverse complement strand
ACAGCCTCTGCTCGGTTCGAGATCGTAGAAAGCAGAAGCAGCGAAAGCCCCCCCGAGCCTCCAACACCGTGCATAAGCCCGATTCCATAGGCCGAGAGAGGCGTCCTGTGTGGGACGGCGTGGCCATGGGCATGGGTCTGGTCCTCTCTGTGAGAGTGCAGGTGGCGGTGAGTATCGCCGTCAGCGTGGCTGTGGACGTGTACGTGATAGAGGCCGCGTCGCCAACGAACCAGAAGTCGAACGGCGAGGAACACGATGAGCATGCCGATTAGCGTCTCAGCTGCTTGCTGCACCGTGTCGGGCAAGTACCTGCCCGCGAGCACCAGCGGCAGGCCGAGAAGAACGAGCGTCGTGCCGTGGCCGAGGCCCCAGAGGAGGCCCATAAAGCCGACTCTCTTTGCTCGATTGTGCTTCTCCTCAGAGGCGATGAGGATCGTTACAGCCGCCAGGTGATCCGGGTCGCTCGCGTGCCTCAAGCCCAAAAGGAGGCTGACTAACAGGACCATCCCTACCCCGAACGAGCCTTGCATGAAGCCTTCGAGCCATCCGTCTATAGTTGACATGCACCCCTCCTAGCCCTTTTCCTCCTGGGATTCACCGTCGCCGTTCTCTAGCGCTGCCCGCACGAGCCTCTTGTCGTGCTCCCAGGCGAAGTCGAGGCTGTCCAACTCCTCAAGGGAGACCCACTTTATCTCCGCCACGTCGTCGGTCGGGTGTATATTCTCATCCTTTAGCCTAACGCGAAACCCGATCGCGAGTACCCAGTTGCCGCCCTCTCCATAGGTATGCGTCGCGAGCAGCACCGGGTTCCCGAGTACCTCCGCCTCGACCCCAAGCTCCTCCTTCACTTCCCGTACGAGTCCGCTCGCCGGGTGCTCTCCGACCTCAAGGAAACCGCCGGGCAGGTCTATGCGGCCTTTCTCCGGCTCTATTGCCCGAACCGTCACGAGCGCTCGCCCGTCGCACACTATTACCGCCCCCACAGCCGGGGCTGAGTTGCGATACCACGAACGGCCGCACAAGGGGCACGTGACGCCGCCGCTCGGGCGCGGGGCCTCCAGGCGCGTGCCGTCGGCCGGGCAGAACTTGTAGGGGTCGGAGGGGGAGAAGGGAACGTTTTGGCCTGCTCCGGTCATGCCTGGACTAGATAATTTAGGCCTGCCTTCATCTGCCCGTCACCCGTTACTTTGGACGACGATAAGCTTATTCAGTCGCAGTATAGGCATCAGCGGGCGGAGCGTGCGCCATCTCAGGCAACCAAGCCAGATACCGATCTGGTAGGCAGCCATCTCTGACCAGTATAGGAGCGTGAAGCTCAACAAGGTTGTTTTGGGACGCAGGCGTCGGTGGTCCACCACCGGCGGGATAACCAGAAGCAGCAGCACCGGCGGCAACACCGGCGGCCAAAGCAGTGAAGCGCCGAGCAAGGGCAGGCTGTAATAGCGGGCGACATTCGCGCCGAGATGATAGAGCCCCGCGCCGTGCTGTCGCATTACTGCGGCCAGGATCTTTCTGGCCGGTAGCCGCAACCCTGTTCTACGCAAGCGGCTCACCTTGACGCGCAGTTCAACGCAGAGGGCCAGCGCCGCGAGCGCCTCCAGTCCGAGGCCTGCCTGCCACGCGACGGGCAACATTGCCAGCGCCGCGAGCGACGTTACTCCCATGACAGGCACCATCATTACCCGCCGAGCCTCCGGATGCCGGAGTTGCAGGTCAGCCTCCGAGGAGCCGTAGTCGGCCCGGCGGCGAAGGAGGGCCACAAGGCGCGTACGGTGGCGGTGCAAGATCTCTGCCGCCGGCTCGTAGCGTACGCCATAGCCAGCGGCCACAGCCCTCCATACGAGGTCGGCATCTTCTCCGAGCACCATCTTCTCATCGAACCCGCCCAGTCGTCGCAGCGTCTCCCGGTCTGCTGCGAGGTTGCAGGATGGAAGGTAGGCAACGATCTCTTCCGGTCCGACCGAGCTGGCGGTGATGCCCATGTCGAGCGGCGACCGTACGGCTTCGAACGCGGCGACTGAGCCTTCGGGCGGAGGGGAGAGCACCTTTCCCCCCGCCACGTCTGTCCCTGGTTCGCACAAGCTCGTAACCAGGGCTCGCAACCAGCCTTTGCCCACCACGCAATCGTTGTCTGTGAAGGCTAGTATTTCGCCTCGAGCCATGGAAGATGCCAGGTTGCGTGCGGCGGATTGTCCCTCGTTCTGCTCCCGACGGACCACGCATACGGGCAGGTCAGACAGTACCTCGGAGAGCGGCGACGGCGAGGCGTCGTCTACGACGATGACCTCGAGGAGATCGGGCGGGTAATCGAGCGCGATCAAGGACTCCACGCAGGCACGAGTCTCCGAGTGACGGTCCCGGGCCGGAACAACGACCGTTACGGAGGGCCACCGAACCGGCGGAGTCTGCGCCGTCCGCGTGACGATTCGTCGTGTGGTGAGACCTTCTAGGAAGGCCACCACGTCGGTCAGAGGTACGCCGGCCTCTTCGGATAGCTCGGTAGCCGAGCGCCTGCCCGCCAGGATCTCCAGTAGTTCCGCGGCCTGCGGGTTAAGGCGCGCGGCTATCAAGGGACGCTCCAAGAATAGTACCGGGCCCTCCTTTGTCGGTCGTACCTTCAGATCGCCGTTGACCTCGAAACGCGGCGCCGATCCGCGCCGTAAGATGAGTATGGGACCTTCGATCTTGGCCGGCCACAACCCGGTCTCCCCAAGGTGACGCAGTATGGTGTCAGGGTCGTGCCAGAGATGCATGGGGCGTGACGAGTCAGCTTTGGTCGGCAGGTGTATAAAGAGCGTTCCGCCCGGGCGCAGCGCCTTCGCAAGGCCCATAAGAACGGAGCGAGGATCTGGCACATGCTCCAGGACGTCGACGGCTGACACAAAATCGAAAGCAGATTCGGGCAGCGCCTCTACTCCTACGTCGAGGAAACGAGCTGGCAGACCACGCCGGTCAAAACGCCAGCGGGCATAGTCACTGAGAGTCGGGTTAATCTCGGCGAGCGTTACGTCCAGACCGTTCTGGGCGAAGAGGAGCCCGAGCGAGCCTATACCGCTCCCGAAGTCTAAAACCGTACGGGCACGATAACCTCTGGCGAGTTTCAGGGCTTGGACCTGGGAGAGTGCGCTCTCGTCATCCGCGAGAGCGTGCCACCACGTCAAGTCGTACAGGTAAGCGTCGTTCTGCCTGTAGAAATCGGATACTTCCTTCTCTCCCTTGGGCACGGTGGCACGCCAAGCACTGGTGAGCTCACCGGCTCCCACCCGGCACCTCTCGAACACCTCTTCCTCAGGATCGCCCGAGTACTCGGCTAGTTCTCGGATCAAGCTCGCTTGCAGGTCGGAGTAAGGGTGTAGCAAGAGTGCTTCCGCCCAGATCTCGCGCGGGCTCGGGGACTCTATGCTAGTTTCCATACGCTTTACGAGCCAGCGCGGCCAGATCATCGGTCGCTACGTTGAGGTAGCGGGCGCCACGGCTGGCCTCGGCGCGAGTAGGGTCTCCCAGTACCCCGTTCTTGGTAACCGCCCTTAGTCCACCCTCGTAGAGCTCGTCTAGGACAGCCTTTATATCGCCGGTGAAGCCGGGAACGGAATCGTCCAGACATACGAGGTCCGGACGTAGGTGCAGCAACTCGGAGGTCTCTCCCTCCCCAGCATGAAGCCCCAGTGCGTTCGCAGAGATTCCATCCTGGCGCGCTACCTCTAACACCGACTGGGCGATCGTCTCGAGGTGCTCGTTCGTCTGTACCTCGAGATCGGGCAACTCTTGCCGGAGCAGCGTTAGCGCGAGAGCTAACGCTTCCGCGTTGCCGCCGTGCGCGGAGAGAAGCACGAGCCGTCGAATTCCCCAGCCCGTTAGCCGGCGCGCTACGTCCAAAACGATGCGGGCGAGCGTCTCCGCTTCAAGGCCGAGAAGTCCGGGAAAGCCCGAATGCTCGTCGGAGCAGCCGAACGGTAGCGCGGGGGCGACTAGGAAGCCCGGTCCGAGGCGCTCGGCAACACGATCCGCCAGCGCTGTCGCTCGGATAGTATCTGTGCCGAGCGGCAGATGAGGCCCGTGTTGCTCGGTCGCACCCAGCGGCAGGACCACCGTCGTTGCCCCGGCTTCTACGGCCCTGGCGACACCGGGCCACGTCATATCTGCGAGCTGGTACCTCAACCGCTTGAGCCGCCCGGCTCCTTGCGTAGCCTGATTTTGTCAAACGGGGTCGGCCGCGCTGTAGCATTCCTTCCCGCAAGGGCCCCGATCTGGGAGCCCGTCCCGCGGTCGTACCCGGTGTCTAAAGCCATTCGCCAGGCCAAACGTCTGCTCGTATCGATCGACTTCACCACACTTCCTAAGATCGGCGTTTGGGGAACCGCATGGGGTTTGTACTGCCGCCGGGACACAAGGTTGTTCCGGTCTTCCGCTCCTCGAAAGTTAACCGGTTGTCTCCGTGAGGGTGCCAAGGTTGCGCTCGAAATCAGGCGGGATCACGAGATCGTTCGCGCTCAAGTCTTGAACCGAAGTTTGGCCTAATCCCATCAGCCCTGAATCGATGCCGGCCCTCAGGATGTCGAGCACGTTCTCGACGCCGGCCTGGCCGTTGGCTGCCAAGCCCCACAGGTAGGCCCGTCCGATCATCGCGGCCTTAGCACCCAAGGCTACTGCCTTGACCACGTCGCTGCCGCGGCGGATGCCTCCGTCGAGCACGACCTCGATCTGATCTCCCACGGCCTCGGCTATAGCCGGTAGTGCGCGGATCGACGCCGGCGTACCGTCTAGGTTGTTCCCGCCGTGGTTAGATACCGAGATCGCTGTCACCCCAGCGTCGACCGCACGCTTGGCATCGTCGACCCGCATCACGCCCTTGAGCATGAACGGCCCGTCCCACTGCTCTCGCAACCAGCGCACGTCTTCCCACGTCGGGTTCGGGGAGTGCATCCATTCTCCGTATGCGGCGAAGAACGTAGGAGCCTCCTCGCCTCTTTTGGCAGTCATGTTCGGTACGGTAAGATCAGGTATATAACCGGTCTTCGCGAAGTGTAAGGACCACTGCGGTCGAATTAGGGCCTCGGGCGCGAACTGCACCATCGTCTTCAGGTTCATCTGTTCCGGAATGGTAGGACTTCCCCAATCCCGACCGAAGGCGAACGTCCAGTCCGTGGTGAGGATCATACCGACAGCCCCCGCCTCGCGCGCCCGCTCTACGCGCTTCTCCATTTGCTCTCGCTCACCGACCCAATAGGTCTGGAGGAACGTCTGCGGGTTGGCCTCGACGACCTCTTCGATCGGCTTGCTGGCGAAGGCGCTTAAACCTATTGCTACGCCTCGTGCAGCAGCAGCTCGGGCGACGGCTACCTCGCCCTCGGGATGAACCGCTTGCACGCCCGTCGGCGAGATCATTACCGGCATCGAGAGCGGCTGGCCCATCACCTCTGTAGACAGGTCGCGCTCCTCCGGCATTCCGGCTACCAACGGCGCAAACCCTAGTTCACTAAAGGCTCTCATGTTGTCGTCGAGTGTGATCCCCTTCTCGGAGCCTGCGACCAACGCCATGTACACTGACTTGGGCAGCCGCTTCTTCGCCAGACGTTGCGCCTCGGCGACTGTCTCGAACCATCCAGTACCTTCAATTCCCAGCGCTGCGACGATTTTCTCAAACCACTCTCTAGTGCTCTTCATCACCGGCCCCTTTCAGCTCGGGCTTGCCGGACGCCCTACCGTCGTCCTGACATGGGCGCAGATCTCGCTCCACACGCCCTGAGGTCCTTCGAGAAACATCATCAACTACTACTCTTCCTACGTTTACGGAGTGACTTACTACAAGCCGTTTTGACGCTTAACCTCTACTGAGCTGGCCCGGTCCCTTAGACAGCTGTAACGGAACGAAGGTACTTCCGGCCGGCTGTTCATCTCCGTTACCGAAGACGCAATCCGGGTCAGGAGCGTCCACCGAGCGGCCAGTGAAGTGCTTGACGGCCATACAGCCACCGTGGCACACCTCATAGGCGTTGCAGGTCTGGCATGTACCTCCAACCTGCCACTCGCGCAGATGCTCGAAGAGGGGAGACTCGCGCCAAACGCCGGCGAATCCGTTGGGGTCGCGCACGTTTCCACCGGAGAACTCCGGTGCGAGCACGAACGGGCAGGCATAGACCTCGCCTACCGGGTCTACGCAGCATACGATGCGCCCTGCCCCGCACATGTTCATGCCCTGGAGTTCCTGTCCATAGGCCGAGAGGTGGAAGAACGAGTCACCGGTCAGGACATCGGGGTGGGCGTGCAGCCAGTCGTAGAGCCTGCGGTTCTGCTTGCGCGTCGGGCGCATCGCATCCCACACGTTCACCCCTCGACCCGAGGGCCTGAGGCGTGTTAGGCGAAGCTCGCCGCCGTATCCGGTTGCGAGGCTATATAGATCGTCCAGCTGATGGAAGTTCTGCTTGGTTAGCACGGAGTTTATCTTGAACTTGAACCCGCGCTCGGCCAAACGTTCCATCGCCCGGCGAGCGCGCTTGTAAGATCCCGTCCCGCGTACCGGGTCGTTCGTCTCGGGTGTGGATCCGTCGAGGCTGATTTGCACATCGAGGTAGTCCCTAGAGGCTATCCAGTCCGCGGCAGCGTCGTCTATGAGCGTCCCATTGGTGGAGAACTTCACCCCGATACCGTTGTCGAGGCTGTAATCCATCAGCTCGAAGAAGTCCGGCCGTGTCAGCGGTTCGCCGCCGCCAACGTTGATGTAAAAGACTTTCATCTCGGCCCACTGATCTATGAGGCGTTTGGCCTCCTGGGTGGTCAGTTCCTCCGGTCTTGCGTGATCTGAAGCGGAGAGGCAGTGGGCGCAGCGGAGGTTGCACTCGTAGGTGACCTCCCAGGTCAGGCAGATGGGAGCATCTAGACCCTTGCGCAGCAAATCATAGCTCACGGATTATCCCTTTCCCTTCGAGTTTGCCGAGCGCGTTCTCCAGCGCCTGATGTTCCTTATCGTCCAGCCCCCGTTTGACAACGAATTCCTTTAGCGCCGCGCCTAATGGCTGCCCTCCGTCCAACTCCACCAAGAACTCCACAAGTGGACGCGAGTGCAGAAAGAGGAGCGCCCGGTTGTCGTAACGGTAAACTAGGCCTCCGAAGCGCTCCCGGCGCACAGAGACCTTCGCCGGGACCTCGTAGCTTTGTTCTATGTTTATCGACAAACGCTCTCCCTTTCCCGTTTCACTTTCCCTGCTACGTCACGAGCCGATAATGCAAATAGTTGTCTGCGGCGTGGCAGAAATAGAACGAGCATACAGACAAATGCTCGTCGCCGAGATCGTTGTGTTTATGCAAGTTCAAGAAACTTGCCCCCGGTCCCTTTCCCTTCACGTTCTGCCAAGCTGTCACAATCCAGCATGTCAGTCGCGCCATAATAGTTACCGGCTAGTTTAGCGTCAAGGCTACGGAGCGCCGCCTGAGCTCGGCAGGATCTGCTCATCTCGCCCGTAAGACTAAACGTAGCGCAACACAACCTTACTTCGCTAATAAGCCGGCGTCGACGGGTATAGTTGCACCGGTAATATATCTCGCATCATCCGAAGCAAGCCAGAGCACCGCATGTGAGATGTCTTTCGGCTCCATCCATGGTGTGTCCAGAAGGTTTAGTTCCCTGAAAGCAGGCGTGACTTCCTCCAGCGTCGCATTCGGGTTTCCTCCACTGAACAGGGTATACATCGCCTGGTTCTTAATTATTGGCGTATCTACAGAACTCGGATGAACCGTATTGACCCGGATACCGTAGGGCGCCAACTCTATCGCGAGGCCGCGCATCAACCCAACCACTCCATGCTTGGCCGCACAGTAATGAGCCTGGTTCGCTAGCCCCTTCAAGCCAGCGATAGACGAGGTTATAACGATTACGCCGGTGCGCCTCTCGATCATGTGCGGTATTACCGCTTTGCAGCTCTTCCATGCCCCGGTTAGGTTCACGGCGACCATCTCATCCCACTGCTCGTCCGTGAGCTCCTGGGCCAGTCCGAAGCTCTCGATCCCGGCGTTCGCCAGCAGGATATCAACGTGACCAAACTCGGCGATCGCCCGCTCGGCGACCTCCCGCATCTGGTCGCTTTCGCGCACGTCAGCTTGAACCGCCAGACAACGCCGATCGAGGTCTTCGACCATCTGGACAGTATCGGCGAGATCCTCGGCGCTTGCCAACGGGTAAGGGACTGTCAGGAGCCCCTGTGCAATGTCGCAGACGACTATATCCGCGCCCTCGCGGGCGAAGGTGAGTGCGTGCGAACGTCCCTGCCCTCGTGCCCCGCCTGTGATAAGGGCCACCTTTCCGTCCAGCTTGCCCATCACCTTACTCCTCTTCCGAAGGTTAAGTTCGGTCGCCTGCTTCGGCTACCTCGTGAGAGGAGTACCGAGGCTGGACGGGATGATGTAATCAGGCACGATCGACAGAGTAGCACCGACCAAGTGCAGATTTCATTTGGTGGCGGTCACGTCAGCTATGTTGCCGACGAACTTGCTTAAGACTGTGTTTCGGTATCCTAGTAGACTCCGCACATGCCGTCGATGTTGATCTCCTCGATCGCGATCTCTTCCGACACCCGGGGCTTCTCAGTAGCCCCCTTCGCCTCGTACGCTACCTCGGTACGCTTCGGCGATGTCTCCTCACCGCTATAGGTAGTGCTCGCTCCGGCAGGCGCCACGAGGGTGACCTTGCTCTCGAGACTCTTCATGACCGCTCCTCCCCAGCCATCCCGCTATGGCCTTATCGATCCCTTGTACGGGCTTAGGCCAACCTAACATAGCCGCACGCCTTGCGAAACACTTGATCGAAAAATAAATCATGCACAAACATGTTGTAAAGGATGATTGATCCACAGCATCACCAGAAAGGCGTTTCGCGCCGTCGTGCCGCCTGCCACCAAGCAATATGAAATCTCGCGGGTTAACTATTAGTGTGAACCTGGCGGGTAGCTCTTTGCCGTCAGGAGCATTCTCCTTCGGTCTTATAAGAACCGAATGCATCGTAAGGTTTCTGTAAGGGGTAGGGAAGAGCGTAGCCGCCAGGAAACGCCTCTTGCAGCTCGCTTCGTATACCCCTTGTGCATAGCTTATGCTTCGTTGCTCGAACTCTGTTACCTGTGCTACGCTTGGGCATCAGGTTCGTAGAAAGGGGAGAGTCGAGAAAGGTTGCTGCCAAGGGCGGAATCGGTTAGTGGTTTCGTTAACCGCGCCGAGTGGCTGACGGTATAGAGTTCCGGCGTCGAAACTTATTAAATAAGGATCACCGTTTCGGCTTTTGGGAAAGGAGAGAGCTAGGTGCGAAGAATTCAGGTAAACGTAAACGGTGTCACTCATGAGCACGAGGTGGAGCCTCGGTTGCTCCTGGTACATTACCTGCGTGAGGGGCTGAACCTTACGGGGACGATGGTTGGGTGCAACACCTCTAACTGTGGAGCATGCACGGTATTGCTAGACGGGCAGTCGGTCAAGTCTTGTACGCTCTTCGCAGTGCAGGCCGACGGGCACGAGATCACGACCGTACAGGGCTTGCAGGAGAACGGCGAGTGGCACCCGATGCAGACGGCGTTCCACGAGAAGCACGCGTTGCAGTGCGGGTACTGCACGCCTGGCATGATCATGGCATCGGTTAGCTTCCTCAAGGAGAATCCGAGCCCGAACGAAGAGGAGATCCGGGAGGCCCTGGAGGGAAACTACTGCCGCTGCACGGGCTACGAAAATATCGTCAAGGCCGTGCAACAGGCCGCCGGCCAGACGAGCTAGAAGGAGGCGCTGGAGTGACCCAAGCACCAGAACGCTACATGGGGGGCGGGCTACCTCGCAAGGAGGACCCGAACCTCGTTACCGGAAAAGCCAACTGGACCGACAATATTAAGCTGCCGGGCATGTTGCATATGACCATGCTTAGAAGCCCATTCGCCCGCGCGAAGGTGACGCACCTCGACGTCTCGAGCGCCCTAGAGCAGACTGGCGTTGTCGCGGTCTTCACCGGCGAGGACCTCGCAGACGAGTGGCCGGGCGGCGTGCCGTGCGGGGCGGTGGTGTCCGAGCAACAGAACACCCCCTTCTTCCCACCTATCGTCACGGACGAGGTGCGCTTCGTAGGAGACGTGGTGGCCGTAGTAGTGGCGAACAATCGCTACGCTGCCCAGGACGCCCTGGAGTTTATCGAGGTGGACTACGAGCCCCTCGAGCCTGTCGTGAATATGGAGGACGCTCTGAAGGAGGGGTCTCCACTGGTACACGAAGACCTCGAGACCAACGAGTGCTTCACTTACACGGCGGGCGTCGGAAACGTGGACGAACTCTTCGACAAGACCGACGACTCAGGGGATAAGGGCGCGGCTATACGAGGACCCGAAGTCGAAGGGCGAGGGGATACCGACGAGGCCTTCAGCCGGTCTGACGTGGTCGTTAAGGAGCGCTACATCCAGCAGCGCCTGCTCCCGACCGCCATCGAACCACGGGCTAGCGTGGCCTATCCGGATCCAGGGCACGAGGGGTACGTGATCTACACGTCGACCCAGGTTCCGCACCTCGCCAAGGTCGTGCTCTCTTTAGCGACCGGAATACCAGAGAACCAGATCAGGGTCGTGGCCCCTGATGTGGGCGGGGGGTTTGGCTCCAAGCTGAACGTATACCGCGAGGAGATCCTGGCCGTCGTGCTGGCGAAGAGGCTGGACACGCCGGTGAAGTGGGTGGAGGACCGCTCGGAGAACTACCAGGCGACGATCCACGGGCGCGGCCAGATCCAGGACATCGAGCTCGCCGCCAACTCCGACGGCAAGATTCTCGGCATGAGAGTGAAGCTTTTGGACGACATGGGCGCGTACCTGCAGCTTCTAACCCCGGCCATCTCGGTTAGTGGTGCTGCGATGTTCCCCGGCGTCTACACTTTCGACGCCTTCTCCATCGAGATCAAGGGCGTGTTCACCAACCTCACGCCGACCGACGCCTACCGCGGCGCGGGACGTCCCGAGGCCTGCTACGCCATCGAGAGGGCTATGGATGCCCTGGCCCGCGAGCTGGACATGGACCCCGTGGAGATCAGACGGAGGAACTTCTTCGAGCCGTTCGACGAGCCGACGGCCAACCCGGCGGGCCTGGAGTATGACTCGTTCAACCTGCAAGCGGTGCTGGACCGGGCGATTGAGCTCGCGAATTACGAGTCCCTGCGCCAGGAGCAACAGCGCAGGCGTGAAAACAACGACCCCGTGCAGCTCGGTATCGGGTTGTCGACCTATACCGAGATCTGCGGCCTCGGGCCGTCGCAGGCCCTTGCAGGACTGGGACTGGGCGGCGGCGGCTGGGAGGCTGCTAACGTCAGGATGCTCGTGACGGGCAAGGTCGAGGTCGCGACCGGCACCTCGCCCCACGGTCAGGGCCACGAGACGAGCTGGTCCCAGATCACAGCCGACGTGCTGGGGGTCACCCCCGACGACGTCGACGTGATCCACGGCGACACGGACGCGGTTCCGTTCGGCCGCGACACCTACGGTTCCAGGAGCCTCGCCGTGGGCGGCATCGCGGTGTGGCACGCTGCCAACAAGGTCGTTGAGAAGGGCAAGAAGATCGCAGCGCACATGTTGGAGGCCTCCGAGGATGACATCGAGTTCGAGGGCGGCAAGTTCAGCGTGGCCGGATCGCCGGACCAAAATGTCTCCATACAGGACGTATCTGGCCAGGCGTATCTCGGCGCCGACCTTCCCGAGGGGATGGAGCCGGTCCTCAACGAGAGCGTGGTCTTCGATCCGCCCAACTTCACGTTCCCGTTCGGGGCTCACATCTGCGTGACCGAGGTGGACACGGAGACCGGCAGTGTAAAGATACGCGACTACATCGCGGTGGACGACTGCGGACCGGTCATAAACCCGACCATTGTTGACGGTCAGCTGCACGGCGGCCTGGCACAGGGTATCGCCCAGGCCCTGTACGAGGGAGTCATCTACGATGAGGACGGCAACCTTATAACCGCTTCGATGGTCAACTACATGATCCCCGGCGCCCCTGAGTTGCCGAACTTCACCCTGGACCGGACCGTAACCCCGTCCCCGAGCAACCCGCTGGGAGTCAAGGGCGTCGGCGAGGCCGGGACCATCGGCGCGCCGCCGGCCGTCATCAACTCCGTCGTGGACGCCCTCTCACCGATGGGGATCAAGCATATAGACATGCCAGCCTCACCGATGAGGGTGTGGAAGGCCATCCAGAACGCCCAGGGCCAGCAGTCCGGCGACAGGCAGCAGGACGCCTCGCTGGAGGCCAGCGGCGCCGACATTGAGCAGGGAGGTGACGCGTAGTGATTCCGGTAGCCTTCGACTACGAGGTCGCGGAGTCCGTCGACCACGCTATTGAGCTGCTAGGACAGCACGGCGACGAGTCCAAGCTCCTGGCGGGCGGGCACTCCTTAATACCGATCATGCGCCTCAGGCTGGCCGCGCCCACGGTCCTTATAGACCTGGGCCGCCTGGAGGAGCTGCGCTACGTACGCGACGAGGGCGACCACCTGGCGATCGGCGCCCTGACTCGCCACCGTGATTTGCTCTTTAACGACCTGATCAAGGAACACTGCGGCATCGTGGGCTATACTGCGGGGCTTTTGGGCGACCCGTCGGTTCAGCACCGCGGCACTTTGGGCGGTACTCTGGCCCATGGCGACTCCTCCGGCGACATGCCGAGCGTCATCACGGCGCTCGAAGGGGAGATCGTGATCCAGGGTCCGGACGGCGAGCGGACCCTCAAAGCGGCAGACTTTTTTCAGGACTACATGATGACGGACCTGGGCGAGCAGGAGGTCGTAACGGAGGTCCGGGTTCCTAAGCTGTCCTCCGATGTTGGCTGGTCGTACAAGAAGTTCGCCCGTCGCTCGCAGGACTGGGCGACGGTGGGCGTGGCGGCGGTAGTGGAGCGCACGGACGGCTCTATCAGCTCCGCGCGTATCGCCTTGACTGCTATGGGCGCCACGCCCATGCGGGCGAGCGCCGTAGAGCAGGCCCTCTCCGGAGCCTCTCCCGACGCGGTCGCCGAAGCGGCCCAGTCGGCCGACGAGGGCACCAGTCCAGCCTCCGACGATGCGGCCTCGGCTGAGTTCCGGCGCCACTTGGCGCGGGTGTGGACCCGACGGGCCGTAGAAGAAGCTCTGAGCCGTTGAGCGAAGCGGTAAACGGACGCCGGGGGGCTTTGCCTCCCGGCGTTTCGCGTTCCGGCGAGATGAAGGAGAGGCTGCGTGAGGGGAGCTACCTTGCCAGCGAGGGGCTTGCGACGGCGATCTTCCTGGCCCTCAAGCTCGAGAAGCCGCTCTTTCTGGAGGGGGAGGCCGGGGTCGGCAAGACCGAGGTGGCAAAGGTCTTGAGCCGTATGCTTGAGACGCCTCTGATCCGCCTGCAGTGCTACGAGGGCATAGACGTCAATCAGGCTGTTTATGAGTGGGACTATGCCCGCCAGCTCCTGCATATCCGCACGGCCGAGGCTCTGGGCACGACCGGCGGGGACCGCTCGCGCCTTGAGGACGAGCTGTACACGCGCCAGTTTCTAGTGAACCGGCCGCTCCTTCAGGCGATTGAGCATCGAGGAGAGAACCCTCCGGTCTTGCTAATAGACGAGGTGGACCGAGCCGACGACGAGTTCGAGGCTTTTCTCCTAGAGATCCTGTCGGACTACTCGGTGACCATCCCAGAGATCGGGACCGTAAAGGCCGAGCGCCCGCCGGTAGCTATCCTGACCTCGAACAGGACCCGCGAGGTCCACGACGCCCTCAAACGCCGCTGCTTATACTTCTTTATAGATCACCCGGACATCGAGCGGGAGGTCGAGATCGTACGCCTCCGGGTTCCTGACGCCGAAGAGAGGCTCACCCGCCAGATCGCCCGGGCCGTGCAGCGCCTGCGCGGAATGGACCTCTACAAACCGCCCGGTGTTGCCGAGACCCTGGACTGGACCGAGGCCCTGGTAGCCTTGGGGGCGAAGGAGCTTGATGAAGACCTGATCGAGGCGACGATGGGCTCGGTACTGAAGTACCATGAGGACCAGCAGAGGGTCCTGCTCCAGTCCTTGAGCCTCCTCGCAGGGAGTTGATGGCGTCCGAGATTGAAAACGCGCTTCCTATAATCCGGATGGCTGTCGTCTTCGGGCGTCTCCTGAGGAAGGCCGGGCTCGCGGCGGTACCCGACCGGGTAGTCGGTTTCGCCAGAGCTCTGGAGGAGCTCGACGTGGGTAACCGCGACAACGTGTACTGGGCGGGGCGGACGACGCTATGTTCTCGCCCGGAGGACTTCGAGATGTACGACCGGGCGTTCAAGGTGTTTTGGGAGGGTAGGGAGGGCCTGAAGGTCCCCAACCCGCAGAAGAAGCTCTCGATCACCCTGTCCCAGGACTCCGTGCAGCCGCCCAAGAAAAGCGCCGAGAAGAACGAGAAAGGCGACGAGGCAGTGAAGCTTCGTTACAGTCCCGTAGACGTGCTCCGCAAGAAGGATTTCGCAGACGTGACGCAGGAAGAGTTCGCCGAGTTGTACAGGCTTATGGCGGATATAAACCTCGCCGGGGCGATGAGGCGCTCGCGGCGCCTGGAGCCCGCCTACAGGGGCCGCCACGATGCTAGGAGGACACTGCGAGCCGCGATGCGCACCGGGGGTGAGCCGATGCGCCACCGTTACCGGAAGGCCAGAGACCGGCCTCGGCGGGTCGTGCTCCTCTGCGACGTCTCCGGCTCGATGGCCTCCTACAGCCGGGCGCTCCTCAGGTTCATGCACGCGAGCGTCGCCTCGGGCGAGCCTGTAGAGGCTTTCGTCATGGGGACCCGGCTCACACGCGTGACGCGCGAGCTGTCGACCCGCAACCCCGACCGGGCGCTGCGCGAGGCTTCCAAAGCGATCGAAGACTGGTCCGGGGGGACCCGGCTCGGGGATACCGTCAAGGAGTTCGTGGACGTTTGGGGCCAGCGCGGGATGGCTCGCGGCGCGGTCGTGGTCTTGCTCTCAGACGGCTGGGACCGCGGGGACGTCGAGGTACTCGCGGACGCGATGCGGCGTATAAAGCGCCTCGCCTATAAAGTAATTTGGGTAAACCCCCTCAAAGCCGCACCCGGCTATCGGCCGCTCGCTCGCGGGATGGCCGCGTCGCTCCCCTACTTGGACGTGTTCCTCTCCGGACACAACTTCGAGAGCTTGCAAGAACTCGCCCGCGCTATCGCCGGAGCATCGGCCGAGGACTCAGAAAGAATCCGTAGAACACCCGCAAAAGGGAGGTTTTCATGAATCCGGTCGTAGAGAAGGTCGCGAAGTGGCGCGAGGAGAGCAAGAAGGCCGCCCTGGCGACGGTCGTCAAGGTGGAACGGTCCGGACCGTTGGGGCCGGGAACCTCGATGGCCGTCTCGGAGGACGGGCAGGTAGTGGGGTCGGTGAGCGGCGGGTGTGTCGAGCCCGCGGTGTTTGAAGAAGCGATGACAGCGATCGAGACGGGGAAGCCTAAGCTCCTCAGCTATGGCATCTCGGACGACGAGGCGTTTGGGGTGGGGTTGACGTGCGGCGGGATCATCCACATCTTTGTCGAGCGGGTGGACTGGTGAGCCTGCTCGCTCGCTGGCACGCTCTGCTGGGAGAGCAGTCGCCCGTCGCGATGGCGACCGTTATTGAGGGTCCAGAGGTCTCTCTGGGCGGCAAGCTGCTCGTCACCCCGGACGACCACGAGGGCGGCGCGGGTGACGAAGATCTCGACAGGGCGATAGTCGAGGCGGCCAGGGGGCTCCTCGAGGGCGGCAAGACCGAGACACGCCACTTCGGACCCAGAGGACAGCGCCGTATGGAGGACGTCGCCGTATTTATTCAGAGCTTCGCCCCGCCGCCCAAGATGTACGTCTTCGGGGCGATTGACTTTGCCTCCGCCGTCGCCAGGGTTGGCAAGTTCCTCGGCTACCGCGTGATCGTTTGCGACGCCCGGGCCGTCTTCGCCACGCGCGAGCGCTTCCCCTCTGCCGACGAGGTGGTCGTCGCGTGGCCCGATGAATTTCTCGAGACGGCCGAGGTGGACCGCCGAAGCGTCATCTGCGTACTCACGCACGACCCTAAGTTCGACGTGCCGGTTCTGAAGGCGTCGCTAAGGACGCAGGCGGGGTACATCGGGGCGATGGGGAGTCGCCGGACGCACAACAACCGAACGGCACGCCTTAAGGAGGAAGGGATCTCCGACGAGGAACTGGAGCGCATCAGCAGCCCGATAGGTCTGGACATCGGGTCTCGCACGCCAGAAGAGACGGCGATAGCGATAGCGGCGGAGATCATCGCGTTTCGCACCGGGCACGCGGGCGGGCGGCTTGCGGAGCGGTCCGGCCCGATACACGCGCCTGCGCCGGATGCGACCAGCTCGCCGGACGCGAGAGACACGGAGAGCGCAGGAGGGCGGGGCGCGGCGGGGGCGGCTCGAGACTACCGGTGAGCGGGGTGTCGGCTATTTTGCTCGCGGCGGGGGCTGGAAGTCGGTTCGGAGGCGGAAAGCTTTTGGCGAAGTTCAGGGGGCGGACCCTGATCGAGGCTACCCTATCCGGCCTGCGCGGGGCGCCGGTGGATGAGATAATCGTGGTGGTTGGGTCTGAAGGGGAAAGGTTGCGAAGCATCAGCGCCGCACACACGGCCAACGTGGTCGCGAACCCGCATTGGGCCGAGGGAATGTCAACCTCGGTCCGCGCAGGCCTGCGGGCGTGCGCGCCAGACGCGCGCGCTGCGGTCGTCGCCCTGGCGGACCAGCCGTTCGTGGGGGCGGGGGCGATCGAGCGGCTCGTCGAAGCTTTCGAGAGCGGGGCGCGGGTGGCGGTGGCGACCTATGGTGGAGAGCAGCGTAATCCGGCGCTCTTCGCCAGGGAGGTCTGGCCGTTGCTGGAGCGCGAGATGTCGGGAGATAGGGGGGCGAGGGCGGTCCTTGCTCGTCACCCGGAACTGGTTACGGAGGTACCTTGCGATGACGTAGCGGACCCGACGGATGTGGATACTGTGGAGGACCTGCGGAGGCTGGAGGAGCTAGAAGCTCCCGAGCGCGGCGGGGCAATCGGTCAAAGGAGGGACTGATGAAGCTAGAGAACGAGTTTACGGTCGACGTACCGGTCGAAGACGTCTGGAACGTGCTACTAAACCTGGAGCGCATAACCCCTTGTCTCCCGGGGGCCTCGCTGACAGAGGAGACGGGCGAGCGCGAGTACGACGGGGCGATGAAGGTCAAGCTCGGTCCCGTCACGCAGCAGTACAAGGGTACGGTAAAGATCCAGGAGGCCGACGAGTCCGCGCACCGGGCGGTCTTAAAGGCGGACGGCAAGGACGCCCGGGGGCAGGGGACGGCTTCGGCCACCATCACCTCTACCCTTCACGACGAAGGAAACGGCAGCACCCGGGTGCGCGTCGAGACCGACATGCAGATTACGGGGCGCGCGGCCCAGTTTGGTCAGGGTATTCAGCAGCAGGTGTCGGAGAAGCTTCTGGGCCGGTTCGCCGATTGCCTGGAAGAGGAGATCGTAAACGGAGGGGCCGCCGCTGCCGCCGCGGGCGAGCAGCCGTCCGCGAACGGCTCGTCGGGAGAGGGACAGCCTCAAGCCGAGAGCCCCGAGCAGGGGAGCGCTCAACAGGGAAGCTCCCGCCAGCAAGAAGAGGTCGAGGCGCTGGACCTCGGCGAGGCGAGCCGGGACGCGGTCATGGGCCGGATAAAGCCTGCGATCCCCTTGGTCGTCGGCGCTGTCGCCCTGGTCCTCGTGGTTCGGCTCCTGAGGGGCGGGGGCGGGGGAGGAGGCTCCTCGCATGGTATGCGCTTCGGCGGGTCGCTCGGCGAGATCGAGGTGCGCCTGAGGTTCTAGAGGATTTGCGGGCGTCGGAGGCCGTAGAGCGGGGCGACTGGAGCCGCCCCGCTTCGACACGCTGACAGATGACTATCACGACGAGGGAGCACGTCGGGACTAACCCCGACGTGCTCCTTTTTAGCTAAAGGGTTGGCGAGTTTTGTTCTCCGATAGGGAGTGGCTATTTACCTGCCGCTCAGCTTGCTCAGGAGCTCGTCCGCCTTGGCTACCAGACCCTTCTCCCGGGCCGCTTTTGCTACGGAGTCGTACACCCAGTTGTTGGCCTGAGCCTTATCCAAAGCTTTGGCTACCGGCCCTTTATCTCCTTGGTTGGTTCCCTGATCTTCAGGAGCAGCCTGTTCTTCCGCGGCTCCACTGAGACCTTCCTGTTCTGTCGTTGCCTGCGCCGTTTCTTCTTGCTCTCCGCTGACCGGCCTCATCAACTGCCGCTCGTTGACTGCCCTGAATAAAGGCTGCTCGTCCTCGGGTCTTCTCTCGCGTACTGGCAAGTGTGCACTCCTTTCCCCGGTGATGCTTACATCGTGCTTTATACTCCTAAAACCGCCCCGGCGCAGGGCCGCTCGGACGCGATGCTCTCTCAAAGCACGACGTTCCTAAGAGCTGGACTCGCAACGTGTTCACCATCAGGTCCGTCTCCTTAGAATGCGATTTCGACCTGGGTCTGCCCGTCGCTGTTCGCTGGTCTAGGTGGCCGAGCGACCGGACCTGCTACTTGCGCACGTCTTTGAGGATCTCGAAGATCTCGCTTATAAGAGCCTCTCGCTTCTGGGGCGGGAGATCTCTGGGGTGGATGGTCTGCTTGTCGGACTGAAGGTTACGGAGGTTGGCTTCCTCGGCTAGGTAGCGGTCTATAAGGCGCACAACGGCCTCGACCTTCTCGCGAGGGAGTCCGTCGCCGCCGCGGGTTAGCCTGCTCCACATGCTTGATCGCCCCTTCTCCTGGCTGCCCCTGTCGGGCTAGATTATACTCGCCGACCCTCAGGCGCGCGGCGGCAGAATCATCACCAGGGCACCCGCAAGGGCGATGGTGGCGCCGAGAATGTCGTACCTGTCGGGACGGAACCCTTCGACCAACATGCCCCAGGTTAGCGCGAGCACTATAAAAATGCCGCCGTAGGCGGCGTAGACACGACCGAAGGCTTCAATCGGTTGCAGGGCGGCGATCACGCCGTAGAGTGCGAGTATGCCGGCGCCGACCAATGCCCAGAGCAGGGGTTTCTGCTCACGCATCCATCCCCATACCAGATAGCCGCCGCCTATCTCGCACAGACCGGCCAGCACGAACAGACCTCCGACGATCAGCAGCTTGCCCATGCCTCTCCTCTCTGTTTTCTTGGATCTGCGGTTTGCTAGAGTTGGCGCGAGGCGGCGCGGCGGGGGAAGGTTTGCTCGCGAGCGGGGGCGAAGCCGTCGGGGTGTCGCCAGGCATAGGTAATAATGCGTAACTCCTTCTGGTTTATCTCGACCAGATTGAAGCTAGAGGGGCGTCCGGCCCGGATCCGGTTAGAGATCGTACCGGCGGTAGATACCACGAGGCCGGGGGCGCTCTCTTCAACGGTGTGTACCGCCTCCTGGTGATCGTGGCCGCAAAGGATCAGCTCGGCCCCGAGGGAAGCGAAGGACTTGAGGGCCTGCCGAGTGTTGGCGAGGCCGTGACGCCCGGACTTCTCGCCCCTTACAGGATTGTGATGGATCATAACCACCCTAGCGGCTTCCGAATCCGCCTTTGAGAAGGCCTCCTCAACCTTCTGGAGGTCGCGCTTGTTGACGTACCCTATCACGCCGAGGTCCCTGAAACGGCGCGTGAGCGAGCCGCGTGAGATACCGTGCGCGGTGTTGCAACCGGCGATCACCGCGCCCGGCACCTCGAGCGACGGGTTGAGCTCGGGGGAGATGTGCCGCATGTATTTGGAGTACTTGAACTCATGGGCTGGTTTGCCGAGAAGTCCGAAGTTAAAGTTGCGGGCCACCGCGCCCATCCAGCGGATATCGTGGTTCCCGGGGATTACGATGACCGGCGCGGTCCTTCGCACGTCGTCAAGATAGGCACGAGCCCTGATGAACTCCGAGTTAGTGCACCGCTGCGTAAGGTCGCCTGAGACCGCTACCGCGTCCGGCGCAAGCCTCGTTATGCTATCTCTAAGCGAAGCCAACTGCGTCGTCACCGCCGGCCTACCGAAGTGCAAGTCAGAGGTGTGTAGTATCTTGGCCACGGACGAGAAGTCTATCGTAAACAAGAGCCAGTTATCAAAATTTCAGGGTCACAATAAGGCTGCTGGTTTGCGGACGAACAAACGGCGAGCGGATGTCGGGGAAGCCGCTGGTATTGTCTTCGGCTGGCGAGGGTGATGAGCGATACCGAAAGGAACGCTACTGAATCTCGTCCAGAAACCCGCTTAGGGCGGCGCTGAACTTGTCGGGGGATTCAAGGTTCGAGAGGTGGCCGGCCTGTGAGAGGACGACGTGGCGGGAATTGGGGATCTTCTCGGCCATTCCTGCCATTATCTCTGGAGAGGAAAGAGCGTCCTCTTCGCCGCCTATTATGAGCGTAGGGGCTTTGATATCGCTGAGCATGCCGGTCGAGTCGGGGCGGTCGCGCATCGCGCCCAAGGCGGCGACGATGCCGTCGGGGGAGCTTTCGAGGATCATAGCGCGCACGTACTCAACTACGTCTCTCTTGTTTTCCAGAGTGTCGGGCGCCAGGAGGCGCTTCATCTGTATCTCCGGCAGGACTTCTATACCTACCTCGGCGACGCGACGGGCAAGGTCACGCCTGGCCTCTCTCGCCTCTTCGGGGTCCGGATCGGGGCGGGTGTTGGCGAGTAGCAGCGCGCTAACGCGCTCCGGGAAGAGCGAGAGGCAGGCGAAGGCGACGTAGCCGCCCATTGAAAGGCCGCCGAGGACGACCTTCTCGAGGTGCAGCTTGTCGAGAAGCTCCAGGACTCCTTGGGCGTAGTAGCGTACGTCGGGCTGCGCGCACGGGCGGGGCGAACGGCCAAAGCCTGGATAGTCCGGCGTGATGACGCGCCGGTGAGGAGCTAGAGCCTCGACCTGCGGGGCCCACATCCGGCGGTTTAGCGGGAAGGCGTGTAGCAGGACTATCGAGTCTTTGGGTCCCTCTCCGCTCTCGCTATAGGACATCGGCCCGCCACTCGTTCGGTACCCCGCCATGATCCCGCCCCTTTCGTTCTCTTAGCTCTCCCCGCGTACACTAACATCTCCCCTAAAATAAGACCGTTGTGAGGATAATGTACTCGCTTCTCCTGGTCGGGGTGACGACGGTGTGGGGCTGGACGTTCGTCGTGGTTCGTGACGCCGTCGCCCTGTATGGCGTGCTCCCGTTTCTGACCCTGCGCTTCGCGCTGGCCGCTCTAGCCCTCGCCCCCTATACAGTATCCAGAGTCTCGCGCCGTACCCTCGCTGCCGGCACAGGCATTGGGCTCGTGCTGGCGCTAGCATACCTGTTCCAGACAGCGGGCCTGCTCTTCACCAGCCCGACGAACTCAGGGCTCATCACCGGGCTCTTCGTCGTCTTCGCGCCCCTGGCGGACTTCCTCTTCTTCGGGGCACGTCCCTCGCGTCCGGTTCTCGTCGCGGTGCTCTTGAGCCTCGTCGGTATAGGGTTTCTGGCCGGAGGCGGCCCCAACGGGGCAAACTTGGGGGACGTGTTCACGCTGCTATGCGCCGGCGCTCTGGGCCTGCACATAGCGCTCCTTTCCCGCTACGCCGCCAGGCATGATGCGGCTGGCCTCGCCTTCGTGCAGGTGCTCTCGATAGCGGTCGTCTTCGGTCTGTTCTGGCCCCTCTCCGGGCCGGTCGCGCTACCGCCCCGGGAGGTATGGTTCGCGCTCGTGGCGACGGGGCTCATCGCCTCCGCCGGGGCGTTCTGGATGCAGACCTTCGTCCAGCAGCGAATCTCCGCGGGCAGGACGGCGGTTATCCTTACCATGGAGCCCGTCTTCGCCGTCCTCTTCGGATACTGGCTCGCCGGTGACAGATTGATTTCGGTACAGATGGTCGGGGCGGCCCTGATCCTCTCGGCGCTCGTCGTCGGGGAGGTTGTGCCGGCGCTCGTGAGACGAAGCAAGAGCTAACAGAAAGGAGACGTACCGCAATGACAAGCATCGAGGTACCGGAGTACGAGATCCATGACGAGGTTTGGATAGACCCTGTGCGCTCCGCGCTCGTCGTCGTGGACATGCAGAATGACTTCGTAAAGGAGGGTGGATCACTAGTAGTTCCAGATGCGGAGGGCACGATCCCGAAGATAAAAGTTCTTCTCGACCTGGCGCGTGAGAGCGGTACAAGGGTCGTCTTTACGCAAGACACCCACAACGAGGACGATCCGGAGTGGGAGATCTGGCCGGAGCATGCCCGCGAGGGCTCGTGGGGGTGGGAGCTAGTCGAAGAGCTGGCGCCGCTCGTGGACGAGGCTGTGATCCGCAAGGTTCGCTACGATGCTTTTTACGGGACTGCTCTGGATCATCTCCTACGAACCTGGGACATAGAGACCCTGGTTATCTGCGGCACGGTCGCGAATATATGCGTTCATTACACCGCCGCGAGCGCCGCTCTGCGCTGGTACGAGGTAGTGATCCCCAGAGATGCGACCTCTGCCCTGGATCCGTTTGACCTGGAAGCCTCGCTGCGCCAGACCTCGTTCCTCTTTGGCGGCAAGGTTACGCACGTCGAGAGCATGCGGCTCACAGCCTAGAGCCTACACGCCCGGACCATTGCCAGCCACACAATTCGAAGGCTATTATAGTTCCAGAAGCCTTCGAATTAGAAAGGGTCTTTAGATATGGGAAGGCGCTCATCATTCGCTTCACGGGAGGGCGGCTTCCCGGGACGGGAGTCACTGCGCCCTCGGAGTTGCCGATACGGGTTTGAGGGGCTGGGTTGGAGAAGGTAATACTGCTGGTCGAGGACAACCCGGACGACGAACTCTTGACCCGCCGCGCCCTGAAGAAGAACAGCATCGGCAACGAGGTGGTCGTAGCTCGTGACGGAGTCGAGGCGCTCGATTACCTCTTCGGCACGGGCGCGCACGAGGGGCGTGACCTGAGCGAGTTGCCCCAGGTGATGCTGCTCGACCTGAAGCTCCCGAAGATCGACGGCCTAGACGTCTTGCGGCGGGTACGCGCCGACGAGCGGACCAGGCTGCTGCCCGTAGTCATACTTACCTCCTCCAGGGAGCAGCAGGACCTCGTGAACGGCTACGGTTGCGGGGCGAACAGCTACATCCGCAAGCCTGTGGACTTCGCCCAGTTCATCGAAGCGGTGCGACAGTTGGGCCTATATTGGCTGGTCTTGAACGAAACGCCGCAAGCGGGAGGCTAGAAAGCCGTGCTCCGCGCAGTGCTCGAGCACCTCAAACGCGCGGCGACAGCCTACGCGGTCCTGCTGGGAGCCCTGGCGCTAACGCTACTCGCCTACTACTACGTACAGCAGAGGGTCGAGAACGAGGCGCGATACCGTTTCGATGAGACGGTAACCGCGGCGCAAGAGGCTATCGACCGACGCATAGACTCCTACGAGGACGCGATGCTCGGCGCGCGCGGGCTCTTCTCCGCAAGCGAGTCGGTAGAGATGGAGGAGTGGCACGGTTACGTCGAGGGCGTGAACCTCGAAGACCGCTACGAAGGTATCCAGGCCATGGGGTACATCCGCTACGTCTCTCTCGAGGAGAAGGACGCGTTCGAAGACCAGCTCCCGGAGATGTTCCGCGACGAAGGGCCTGAGAACGGCCCCGCCGTGCAGCCGGGCGGCGAGAGGAACGAATACTATCCGGTAACGCTCGTCGAGCCCCTTGACGAGGTAAACGAGAACTTGCTCGGCCGGGACCGGTACACGGAACTCGAGCACCAAGATGCTATGGACCGGGCGCGCGACACGGGGAAGACCGCGTCGACGGGCAAGGTGTATATCTTCTCCGAGGCGTCTGGAAACTCTGGGGCCAGCCTCGCACTCGTGCCGGGAATCGTTATGTACTTGCCTATCTATAAGGAGGGCGAGCCGGCCGCAACCCTGGACGAGCGTCGAAGCTCCTTCGATGGCTTTATCGTCTGCTACCTGACAGCGAACAAGCTTTTTCAAGACATCTTCGAGGAGCCGTACAAGCCTGAGATAGACTTCGAGGTATACGACGGCGCAGAGCTGACCCCAGGCAACCTTATATACAACGACGACGCTGTCTTGCGCGCCGGAGAGGCTCTAGAGCGGCCGATCGGCGGTTTCGTGAGCAGCGTGGTCGAGGGCGTGACACGGTTGCCGGTCTTCAGGACTGATAACTCTGTTGGTCTCAACCGCTCCGCTGAGATCGAGATGGCCGGACGTGAGCTCTGGGTATACTTCGAGGCCCTGCCGGGATTCCAGGCCGACGGTCAGAGCCGGCTGCCGCTCTTCGTGCTCTTGAGCGGCCTTGTGGTGAGCCTACTTCTCTTTGGCACGACCTTCATGCTGGCTCGCAGTCGCCTGCGCGCAGAGGAAGCGGGCCGGGGCCTCTCGGAGGTGAACCGTGAGCTGGAGGTTACAAACAGGGAGCTCGAGGCGTTCTCCTATTCGGTCTCACACGATCTCCGGGCGCCTTTGAGAAGCATAGACGGCTTCTCCCAGATCCTCCTCGAAGACTACGCCGACGAGCTAGACGAGGAGGGCAAGGACTACTTGGGCCGTGTGCGCGCTGCAAGTCAACGCATGGGCCGCCTCATAGATGACCTTCTGGGTCTCTCGCGTGTTACCCGCGGAACCATGAGGCGCGAGCGCGTAAGCCTGAGCGCTCTAGCCGAAGAGGTCGCCAGGGAACTAGAGGAGGCGAACCCGGAACGAAGAATTCAATTCTCGGCGCAGGGCGGGCTCGAGGTATGGGGGGACCCGAGGCTCTTGCGGGTTGCGCTCGAAAACTTAATCGGCAACGCCTGGAAGTTCACCGAGAAGCAGCCCGAGGCTAGGGTGGAGTTTGGACACAGCGAGAAGCTCTCCTATACGAGCCGGGTGCCAGTCTACTACGTGCGTGACAACGGGGCAGGCTTCGACATGGCCTACGCAGGCAAGCTCTTCGGGGCCTTTCAGCGGCTTCACGACGCGAACGACTTCGAAGGCACCGGTATAGGTCTCGCGACTGTACAGCGCGTGGTACGCCGCCACGGCGGCCATATCTGGGCCGAGGGCGAGGTCGGTCGCGGGGCTACCTTCTACTGCACCATACAACCTAGCCCGAGGCTAGATCCTGCGCTGCCTCGCGAGGAAGCCAAAACGGGATGAGGTTCTTTAACTGTAAGGCTCAACAGCGAAGAGCGGCATCGCTTAGAGCATCGTTAACCGAGGAGCTGGGCCGGTGTCACCTCGTTGCTTGCGCGTCGAACTAACTAGCGTACTACGCAGAGGTTATAGTGGCTGGCAAATGCTGGGAACAACGGAATAGGCTCGGCTTTGATGCGCTGTTCTATAGTCTTCGGAAGTTGGAGAGGATACTACGCACGGGAGCTTAGGGCCCGCTTCAGTTCCGAAACATCAGCGCGTGTCAACCAATATTCCTGAGCTAGAGGAAAGGCTTCAAACTTCGTCCGCAAGACGCGGAGAGGCCTCGCAAGACGCGAGGCCTCTCCTTTTGAAGACGTCCTGACTGTGTTGGTGTCAGTGGCCTAGCGGCCTCTGGGATGCCTCCTGAAGCTCCTCGTCGATGTTTGGGCTAAGGCCGGTAAGGGAACGTACGTAGATCTCGTCGTAGTCCGTCTGAATCCCTTGCTCCTGCTCCCGTTCGGCCCCGCGGCCAGTCAGGAGGGTGCCGATCACGCAGGCCGCCAAGCCCAGAGGCACCGAGAACAGGGCTGGGTTCCTGAACGGGGAGAGCGGCTCCACCGGTATGATCGCGGACGCTTCCGTCGAGGAGCCGGTCAGGACGCTCGGGCTGATCGCAACGAGCGCGACGGCGCTTACGAGGCCGACGGTTATACCGGCGACGGCCCCGGTCGTATTGAACCTCCTCCAGAAGATCGTCAGCAGGATGGTCGGGACGTTCGCGCTCGCGGCGACCGCGAAGGCCAGCGCCACGAGGAAGGCCACGTTGAGGCCCTCGGCAAAAAGGGCCAGGATTATCGAGCCCACCGAGATAAGAACAGCCGTGATGCGGGCAGCCATGAACTGCTCTTGTTCGGTCGCCTCGCCGTTGCGGAAAACGTTGTTGTAGAAGTCGTGGGCGAAGGCGCCTGAGGCGGCCACGACGAGACCCGCCACGACCGCCACGATAGTGGCAAAAGCGACCGCCGAGATAAAGGCGAAGAAGACCGGACCGCCGAGAACGTAGGCGAGCTGCGGGGCCGCCAGGTTACCCGCCGGGTTCTCCGCCCTGATCGCGTCCTGCCCTACCAACAGCGCCGCGCCGTAGCCCAGGATTGGCGTTATAAGGTAGAAGAGGCCGATGATCCAGGTCGCCCAGACTATCGAGGCGCGGGCCGTCTTCGCGTCCGGTACGGTGAGGAAACGGATCAGGATGTGCGGCAAACCCGCCGTCCCGAGAACGAGGGCGATGTTGAGCGATATGTTGTCGAGGCTCGGTACCAGGCCGGGCGTCTCGGGCGGGACGAGCATGCTGTAACCGTACTGGCTCTCAACCGCGCCGAACACCGCAAACGGGTTGAAGCTGTATTGGGCGAGCACGAAGAGCGTGAGGGCTACGGAACCGCTGACGAGCAGGAAAGCTTTGATGATCTGGATATAGGTCGTCGCCACCATGCCGCCCGCCACGATGTAGATCGTCATAAGAATCCCGATACCTATTACCGAGAGCCAGTACGGGAAGCCGAGGAGGAGCCCGATGAGCGCCCCGGCCCCGTTGAGCTGGGCGATCATGTAGAACAGGCTAATGGCGATGGTGCTCAAGGCCGCCGCCGAGCGTACGCTGCTCGTGTTGAAGCGGGTAGTGAGCATGTCGGCGAGGGTGTACTTGCCGAGGTTCCTCAGGGGCTCCGCTACGAGCAGGAGGACCACCAGATAAGCTACCAGGAACCCGATGGAGAGGTAGAAGCCGCCGAACCCGGTCAGGGATATGGCGCCCGCTATCCCGAGAAAAGAGGCCGCCGAGAGGTAGTCGCCGGAGATGGCGAGGCCGTTCTGCCAGCCGGTGATCTTTCCGCCCGCCACGTAGTGGTCGCTGGCGGACTTGTTCTTCCGGGATGCATAGACGGTGATGACGAGCGTCAGCGCGATGATCGCGACGAAGAAGATAATAGATATAACCTGATCGCTCATTACACCAACCCCTCCTGCTTGGCGGTCTCGGCTGCCTCTTCCCGCGCCTTGACCACCAGGTTATCCCACTTGTTCGCGCGATTCACGTAGAGGTGCATTATTATCCAGGTCATCGCGAACTGCGCGAAACCGTAGACGTAGGCCCAGCTGAGGGGACCTATCACCCTACCGTTCAGAACCGTCGTGAAAGATGCCAGAACTGGCAACCCGAAGAAGAACACCATAAAGAAGATCGTCGCCGGTATTAGGAACGCCTTCCTCTTCCGCGCATATTCCTGAAACGAGGGGGCTCGCTCTACAGCGACCCACTCTTCGTGTCGGCTGGCCATTAAGCTCCTTTCCCTAGCCCTGAACTATATACGCTAACCCCGTTGCGATTTTCTACCGCGTTTGACCCCTTGGTACTCTACGTTCAGCACCTTAATCCTAAACTTCCAGGAAATCAAATGGTGCACCAAACATAAATGGTCTTGGATTCCTCACGCGCCAGCTAGCGCGCCCTCTCCACGCGCAGCGTTCAGCAATATGTTGCCTGGAAGTTGATCTAAACAGGTAGGTTTGGACAGCTGCGGGCAGCGGAAAAATCGGGTGAGATTAAGGTAGAATGCGTCCACCTTTAGGGAAGGAGGGTAGCCAGGATCGAATCTAGACATACAGTTATTAATATGTTTATAAGCTAGAAATAGTATGGGGAAAGGAGAGAATTCATGTCAGAATCGGAACAAAGAACGTCAGTTGTAGAACAAGGGATAGCAGATCCCGGACCTCTAGGGCTCGCGGCTTTCGCGCTTACGACCTTCGCGTTCTCGATCGTGAACGCCGGGTTTCTAGGCGAGCCTGCCGTAAACTTTTTCATACCGTTAGCGCTCTTCTATGGGGGGCTGGCGCAGTTCATAGCGGGGATGTGGGAGTTTCGGAACCAGAATATCTTCGCGGCGACGGCCTTTACCTCCTATGGAGCGTTCTGGATCGCCCTGGGCACCGTGGAGGTGTTCGCGTTGCAGCTGGGGATAGCGGAGGCACAGGTACCGATCGCGCTGGCCTGGACGTTTACGGCCTGGGCTATCTTTACCCTCTACATGTGGTTGGCCTCGTGGGCTGTTCACGCGGCTCTGGGCATAGTGTTCACGCTGCTTCTGGCTACCTTCATCCTGCTGGCGGCTGCCGAGTTTACCGAGGCCACCCTGATGGTCAGGATAGCCGGCTATGCCGGTATCATTACGGCTTTTTCCGCGTGGTACGTGTCGGCGGCGACCGTGCTGAACGCTATGTATGGCAGGACGATCCTGCCCGTCGGGCCGGCTGCCGGACAAAGCTAAAGAAGCCGTTGGCAGGATCATCGAACAGGCTTTATGACCTTGCTCCCCTTGAGTAGATTCCTCCGCCGCCGCAGCGAATGATTAGGATTCTGCTCGTTCGGATAAATATCCACAAGGGGAGCGAACCACAAGTCTGCAATAGAGAGGAAAGGAGATCTCATGAGCGAAGAACAGCAGAACGGCCAGCAGAGTGAGGATCTGGGGCAGCGCACTTACGAGCCACCCGAGGAGTTCGCCAAGAATGCCAACTGCCAGGATCCCGAGATTTATAATAAGGCCGCGGAGGATTACGAAGGCTTTTGGGAAGGCTGGGCGAAGGAGCTACACTGGTTTAAGGAGTGGGACCAGGTCTTGGACTGGGATCCTCCCTTCGCCAAGTGGTTCGTCGGCGGCAAGACCAACGCCTCGTATAACTGCCTGGACTACCACATCGAGCAGGGCAAGGGCGACAAGCAGGCGCTGATATGGGTCGGCGACGAGCCGGATCAGCAGCAGACCTATACTTACAATGAGCTCCTCGCCGAGGTCTCCAAGTTCGCCAACGTCCTCAAGGACAAAGGGATAGGCAAGGGCGATACGGTAAGCATATACCTGCCGATGATCCCGGAGCTGCCCATAGCGATGCTCGCGTGCGCGAGGATAGGCGCCATCCACTCGGTCGTCTTCTCGGCCTTCACGTCCGGCCAGCTCACCGAGCGCATCAACGACGTCGAATCCAAGGTGCTCGTTACCGCGGACCAGTCACCCCGTGGCGGCAGCATAACCGAGCTCAAGGAGAACTCCGACAAGGCTCTTGGCGACGCCCAAAGCGTCGAGAGCGTTATCGTCGTCAGGCGCACGGGCGAAGATGTCCCGATGCAAGACGGGCGCGACGAGTACTGGGATGAGTTGGTGCAGAACGCCAGCGACGAGTGCGAGGCTGAGGAGATGGGCGCTGAGGACCCGTTCTTCGTCCTCTACTCCTCTGGCTCTACGGGCAAGCCAAAGGGCATACAGCACAACGTGGGCGGATATTTGGTTCAGCTCAAGGCGACCACAATGTGGACGCTAGATATGAAAGACGACGACGTCTTCTGGTGCACCGCCGATATAGGCTGGGTCACCGGCCACTCTTACCTGGTCTACGGGCCGTTGCTCTGCGGCGGGACCACCCTCCAGTACGAGGGCGTACCGACCTACCCGGACAACACCCGCTGGCCGAGCATCATAGAGGAGCACAAGGTCACCACCCTCTATACCGCCCCGACCGCGATAAGGGCGTTCATGAAGCAGGGGACCGGACCCTTGGAGGGGAGCGACCTCTCCAGCCTGCGCCTCCTCGGAAGCGTCGGCGAGCCGATAAACCCGGCGGCGTGGGTGTGGTACTACGAGAACTTCGGCGGAGAGCGCTGCCCGGTAGTGGATACCTGGTGGCAGACCGAGACCGGCGGGATCATGATAGCCCCCCTGCCCGGCCTTACGACCATGAAGCCTGGCAGCGCCACCAAGCCCTTCCCCGGTATCTTCCCCGATCTGTGGGATGAGGAGGAAGAGCAGTTTATAGAAGGTGCCGGCAGCGGCGCGCTCACGATAAACAAGCCCTGGCCCTCCATGACCAGAACCCTTTGGCAGGACCCCGAGCGCTACAAGGAGGAGTACTTCTCTGAGATCTCCGATGAGATCTACTACGTCGAAGACGGAGCCAAGCGCGACGAGGACGGGTACTTCACCATCACGGGGCGTATTGACGACGTCTTGAACGTCTCCGGCCACAGGCTCTCTACCGTGGAGATAGAGAACGCTTTGGTTAACCACGAGGCGGTAGCCGAGGCGGCGGTCGTAGGGATCGATGACGAAGACAAGGGCCAGGCTCCCGTCGCGTTCGTGATCCTTGAGGGCGAGCACGAGCACTCCCAGGACCTGGAGAAGCAGCTCGTAAACGAGGTAGCCGACAAGGCCGGCAAGATCAGCCGCCCCGACAGGGTCTACGCTGTAGAGGACCTGCCGAAGACTAACTCGGGCAAGATCATGCGTCGTCTTCTCCAGAACATCGCTATGGGCGAAGATCTAGGGGACACCTCGACGTTGTCCGACCCGGACATCGCGGAGAGGATTCAGGAGCAGACCCACGAACAGATGTCCTAGCAATAAGACAGCGGCAAGCAGAGAGAGGAGGGGCGCACATGCGCCCCTCCTTTTTCGCGCTTGTCTCCCGGTTAACTTTCCGTCCGTATGGTGTGTCTCTTACTACCGATAGCGATCCTCAAGCCCTCAAGACCTGCGACCGGCGCCCCCGAGCTCCAGGCTGTCATCGGAACAAGGGCTCGTAGAAAGAGATCAGTTTAGGATCAGACTAGAGAATCAATGCGAACGCGAGGTGGTAGCCTCCGGCGACAAGCTTCAGGGCTTCTCAGGCCGTATAAGATACGCTCTCGCAGTTTACTCCCGGCACACCTCGCAAGCCCTGGCCTGAACGCGATGATTGGTCTAGAGTGCGAGCACCAGTGTCCGGTTCAGGCCTTGATTGGCCCTCGACGATTCAACATTGTCAGTCTGAGCATTGCCGCAACATAACTTCCCACAAACGTGTAGGTCCCGCTCCGGCCCTGCTCGACAAGCATCAGACCAAGGTCTCAAGGTTTAGGATTGGCTGCGGTAATACTATTCGGAGCGGAGATTCGCAGGACAAGAAACGAGACCCTCCGGAAATAATCGGAGGGTCTCGTTGTCTGCTTTCAGACGCCTACGTGGCCGCCACGAGTGCTGTGGGTTACGCTCTAGCCTCGGCTCCGCCGGGTGCGCCCGCTCCAGACTCCTGGGGGGTCTTGGGCGGCCGAATTATAAGCGGAACGATGGTGCTGACCACCATAAGCCCCGCGAGTATATACATCGCGTTGGCGTAGGCGCCGGTTGCGTCTACGATGCGTGAGATAAGCACCGGCCCGAGCACGCCGCCGAAGCTCCAGGCGGTAAGCATGAGGCCGTAGATCTTACCTACGTTCGCCGAGCCGAAGTAGTCAGCGTTGAACGCCGGCATCGTACCGAAGCCGCCACCATAACAAGAAGCTATGACGATGGCGAGGATCGCCAGCAAGGCGTAGGTTGCGCCGATCACCGGTATAAGGAAGAAAAGGACCGCCTGCAACAGAAACATAGTTATAAAGACGCCCTTACGGCCGATGGCGTCCGAGAGCCAGGCCCAGAGGAAGCGCCCGGCCGCATTGCCGACCGAGATGATAATCACAAGGCTCGCGCCGACGGTTGCGTCGACAGCGGAGACTTCCTGCGCCAGCGGCGATGCCTCGGAGATGAGCGCGATCCCGGCGGTCACGTTGAGGAACAGGATGGCCCACAGCGCGAACCACTGCCAGGTCTTCAGAGCGCCGCCGAGTTCGTAGTCTACCCCCGAAGCCTCCCCGCTCTCATCGGTCTCGGGCTCGTAACCTTCCGGCTTCCAACCCGACGGCGGGTTCTTCATCAAGAACCCCGCGCCTACAACCATTACTAGATAGATGATGCCGAGGATGGCGAAGCCTGCGAACACATCCATGCGCGTGACGAGCACCCTAGCTATCAACGTCGTTAGGACAGCACCGCCACCGAACCCGGCCACCGCGACACCGGTGATGAAGCCTCGCTTGTCCGGGAACCATTTGACCAGGGTAGCGATGGGTACAATGTAGCCCAAGCCGATACCAACACCCGCCAACACTCCGTAGGTTAGATAGAGCATATATACGCTGCTCTCCGCGAAGCTGGCTAGGAAGACGCCCAACCCGTACAACACACCCGCGGTTATAGCGACGATGCGAGGCCCCACCTTCGCCATCCAAAGCCCGCCGGCGAAAGCCGCGAACCCGAGCGTAAAAATCGTGATACTAAACGCCAAGTTGACCGAAGTGACCGATGTGCCATACGCCTCCGTCAGCGGTGTACGAAAAACGCTCCAGGCATACACCGCCCCGAGGGCGACCTGCATTACCACCCCGGCCGCCGCGATCAGCCACCGGTTGGCGACGTTCTGGTTTGCTGCTTGACTCGACACTAAGACTGCTCCTTTCCCTAAGCTATCCTATTCCTACCTTGCTAGCTCCCTACGTTCCCTCTTTACCTCCCCACAAGCCGTGAGGGCCGCACGCATGACCCTCTAGTTTGTCCCCGCACAAATTCTCTCTTGCCCACTATATATGTTGCAGCGATTGCCTCGCAAGAAGCGCGCCAACTCTCTCGCTGAGCTTGCGAGCTACGTCCATGGCAAGGCTTGTTCGGCGCCGTTCTACAGGATCTCGAAGCCGCCTTGTACGCTCTCTATGAGAGCGAGATAGCTTGGTGGCAGCCTTCGTCAGAGCAACGGTTGCCCGAAGCATCAGGCCTCTTGCTAACGTGAGCCCGTTAAGGGTAGAACAAGGGCCCTCTGGTTGTCAGAGAGCCCTAAGGTTTCTGGTTCGCGAGCAGAATGCTTGCAGTATTTCTAAGGCAGCTACGCTCCAGCTTCTGCCTCCTGAGCACCTCCCTCGGTCTCTCGGGGTGACTCAGGTGGCTTGATTATGAGCGGGATGGCGGCGCTAACCAGCATGATACCGGCTGAGATGTAAAGGGCGAGATCGTACGTGCCGGTTATGTCCGTGGAGATCGCCAGGACCAGCGGACCAAGGAGGGTGGCGAGCCCCCAGGCGGTAAGCATGGCCCCGTAGATCGTTGCGACGTTTCGGGACCCGAAATACGCGCTCGCAAACGTGGGCATCGTGCTGAAGCCGCCGCCGTAGCACGTCAGAATGATGAAGGAGAAGATAGTGAGGAGAAAGAACACGTCTCTCCCCACTAGTGGTATCAGCAGGAACAGTACGGCCTGAATGAGGAACATCGTCAGGAAGACGTTTCTCGGGCCGATGTAGTCCGAAAGAGTGGCCCAGCCGAGCCGTCCCGCCGCGTTGGCAATAGCCAAGATGACGACAAAGATCGAGGCGAGGGTTGCGGTAGCTCCGCCGAGCTCAGACGCAATCGCTTTAGCGTCGGAGATGATCGAGAGTCCGGCGGTCACGTTCAAAAAGAGCATGGCCCACAGGGCGTACCACTGCCACGTCTTAAGGGCGCCACTGAAGTCTCGCGTGCGCTCCTCCTCCTGGCTGCTCTCCTCCTCGGAGGGTTCGTGTCCTTCGGGGCTGTAGCCCTCGGGCGGGTTCGTGATGAAGAAGGCTGCGCCGCCGACGAAGACGACGTAGGCGAGCCCCAGGATGCCAAAGGTTCCGAACAGCCCGACGGCCGGGACCAGGTACCCGGCGACGGGCACGGTAACCGCAGACCCGCCACCGAAGCCCATTACCGCTATGCCGGTGGCGAAGCCGGGCCTATCCGGGAACCATTTGGGGAGTACCTGAATCGGGATGATGTAGGCAAGCCCCAGACCGATCCCCGCGATGAGGCCGTACGTCAGGTACAGGACGACGAGGCTATCCTGGGCGAAGTAGGCCAAGCCAACTCCTATCCCGTACACTACGCCGCCCATCACACCGACGATACGGGGCCCCAGCCGTCCCACTAACTGGCCGCCGGCAAAGGCCGCGAAGCCGATCATAAGGATCGTGATAAAGAACGCCCAGTTAACGGCGGTGATGCCCGTACCGTAGTTCTCCGAGAGCGGAACCCTAAAGATGCTCCAAGCGTAGACGGCTCCCAGCCCGAGTTGCATCAACACTGCGGCCGCGGCAACAACCCACCGGTTTGGGGTAGCCGCACTTGCTGTCTGACTAGACACCCAACTCCTCCTTCTCCCTAAATGCCTTATCCTTATCCCACTGGGATTCTAGTATTCCCCTTTTTACTCCCCGCGAACCTTTGGAAGCTGCGCGCTTCTCCTTATCCGAGATTACGCGAGGACTCTGTCATGCCCACTATATACATTGAAGCGTCTGCCTCGCAAGAAGCCGATCAAGGTCATCCCGAACTGTCGGGCTACGTCCACAGCGAGGCTGCTCGGGGCGGAGATGGCGCACACGATGGGCACCCCGGCGGTCAGGCACTTCTGCAAAATCTCGAAACTGCTGCGCCCGCTGACCATCACCACGTGATTCGAGAGAGGGAGCCGCCCCTCTAATAGCGCCCAGCCGACGAGCTTGTCGGTCGCGTTGTGCCGACCAACGTCTTCCCTGAGCGCCATAAGGTTTCCCTGTGTATCGAAGAGGGCCGCCGCGTGCAGCCCACCTGTCGCTTCAAAGAGTCCCTGCGCCTCCCGTAGCCTCTCCGGCAAAACATAGATGTTCTCAGCTGGAACCTCCGGTCCTGGCGGTATCACTGGACAACCGCGCAACTCTAGTTGTTCCAGGCTCGCCTTACCGCATACTCCGCAGGCGCTCGTGGTATAGAAGTGCCTGTCCAGGGAGCGCAGGTCGTAGTCGCGGCCCCCGCGCAACTCCACGTTGACGATATTATACTGCTGCCCTGCGTCGACATCAGCGTCCACGCAGTAGCTAATCTTCTTTATCTCTTCCTGCGAAGACACGATCCCTTCACCGTACAGAAATCCGGCCGCCAACTCAAAGTCCGCCCCCGGCGTACGCATGGTCACAGCGACGGTCTGACTCCTACCCTCTGTTATGAGCCGTATCTCCATCGGCTCCTCTGTGGCCAGAGCATCAGGCCGAACGCGACCCTGGCCGTCCTCGACGACCCGTACCCGGACCTTGGTCTTGCTTCCTCTTCGAGCTCTGCCCCCGGGTTTCGCTTTCTCTAGCATAAATCTCTCCTGATTCAGTCTGAGCCAAGTGTACCAGCGTAAGTCTCTGGTCATGCATAGGCATGTCCCAGGGATCACAGAGGGGCTCAGAAGTCAGAAAGAGAGGGGCCGGGAGAATCCCGACCCCTCAGGGCAGATCTATTCGCCGGGTGTGTCGGCGCTTCTAGGCCCTCGCTGCACCCTGGAGATCGCCGTGCGGGTCGAGCACGTACTTCACGGACGTGCCCGAGTCGAAGTCCTGGTAGCCTTGCGGGGCCTCATCCAAGGGGATGACCGTGGCGTTGACGGCCTTGGCGATCTGGGCCTTGTCGTTCAGGATCGCCATCATCAGCTGGCGGTTGTACTTCATGACCGGACACTGGCCCGTGTAGAACGCGTGGCTCCTGGCCCAGCCGAGGCCGAAGTCCATCTTAAGCGCGCCGTGCTTGGCGTCCTCATCCGCCGCGCCGGGGTCCTCGGTCACGTACAGGCCGGGTATGCCGATGCTTCCGCCGGCGCGCGTGATTGTCATCGCGTCGTTGAGCACCGTAGCCGGGGCCTCTCCTTCTCCCGAGCCGTGTCCGCGGGCCTCGAAGCCGACGGCGTCGACCGTGCAGTCCACTATAGGCTCGCCCAGAATCTCGGCGATCTGGTCCTCTATATCAGTGTCTTGCGTGATGTCCAGCGGCACGCAGCCGAAGCTCTCGGCCTGCTTGAGGCGATCCTCGATCGCGTCGCCGACGATGACGACCGAGGCGCCGAGCAGCTGTGCCGCGTGGGCCGCGGCGAGGCCGACCGGCCCTGCGCCCGCGACGTAGACCGTCGAGCCTGTCGTCACGCCCGCGCAGATGGCACCGTGGTAGCCGGTCGGGAAGATATCGCTGAGCATGGTCAGGTCCAGGATCTTCTCCATCGCCTGATCCTTATCGGGGAACGGCAGGAGGTTGAAGTCCGCGAAGGGGACCAACACGTAGTCGGCCTGCCCGCCAGGCCAGCCACCCATGTCAACGTATCCGTAGGCCGAGCCGGGTCTCTCGGGGTTCACGTTGAAGCAAATCCCGGTGTTGCGCTCCTTGCACGCCCGGCAGCGCCCGCAGGCGATGTTGAACGGGACGGAGCAGAGGTCGCCTTCTTTGATGAACTGGACATCGTCGCCGACCTCAATTACCTCGCCGGTGATCTCGTGTCCCAGGGTCTGCCCCTGAGGCGCCGTCGTCCGACCCCGGACCATGTGCTGATCCGAACCGCAGATGTTGGTCGACACGATCCGCAGGATCACGCCGTGCGGAGCTGCGGTGCTCCTGTACCCCATGTTGTTCGCTACGTACTCAGGAACCTCGAGCTTCGGGTAGCCGATGTCCTCAACGGTGACTTCGCCCGGCCCCTGGTAGACCACGCACCTATTCTCCGCCACAGTAAACCACTCCTTTATTGAAGAGTATCGATTGAGACTGCAAGACTTACTCGGGGCGAACCCCGTGATTAGCACTTCTCTTGCGTACCTCCTTCCCCAGAGCGCCATTCGAAGACGCCTCACCCCTCACCGTACCAGATGCGCAAATCTCGCACAATACCTACGCTTATCAGAGAGGTAATGATTAGCTCGAATACAAAAATAGCGGTTTGTGATAGAAAACTGTTTCGCGCGTTTAACAATACGTTTAGAATTGACGGGGGAGAACCAAGGTGTGGATATAAGTACATAAAACCGTTCAAAGGAAAGGGGTGAGGCATGTTCCTTAAGGTGTCAGACGCTGAGGGGTTATGGTCTAAGGTTAAGAACCACGTCGGGGTGAAGGTGAAGCATCCGGTGAGCCCTGCGACCCGCGACCTCCGGGCTCGCATCAGCGATCCGGGCGTCAAGAAGACCGTGAGCGTCTGCCCGTACTGCGCGGTCGGCTGCTCCACGCTTGTCTACAGCCGCGAAGGGCGCATCATAGACGTGGAGGGAAACCCCGACAGCCCTATAAACGCAGGCACCCTCTGCCCCAAGGGCTCGGCGATCTCTCAGCTCATGAACTCGCCCTACCGCTGGACGACGGTCAAGTACCGCAGGCCCTACTCCGAGGACTGGGAGGATCTCTCCCTCGAAGAGGCGATGGACATGATCGCCCAGAGAGTCAAGAAGACGCGTGATGAGAACTTCGAGGAGACGAACGAAGAGGGAAAGAAGCTAAGCCGTTCGATGGCGGTAGCCTCAGTCGGCGGGGCGACGATAGACAACGAGGAGAACTACCTCATCACCAAGCTCCTCCACTCCTTACAGTTCGTCCGAATCACGAACCAGGCACGAATATGACACAGTGCTACGGTGCCCGGTCTGGGCATCACGTACGGTAGGGGCGGCGCCACCACCAGCCTGCAGGACCTGCAGAACGCGGACTGCATACTGATTCAGGGCTCGAACATGGCCGAGGCGCATCCGGTGGGCTTCCGCCACCCGATGATCGCCAAGGAGAAGGGTGCTACGCTCATACACGTAGACCCGCGCTTCACCAGGACGAGCGCGTTGAGCGACATCTACGCGCCGCTAAGGCCCGGGACTGACATAGCCTTCCTCGGCGGCCTCATCAACTACGTCTTAGAGAACGAGAAGTACTTTGAAGAGTACGTAAAGGTCTACACCAACGCCGCCACCCTCGTTACCGAAGACTACGAGGACATGGACGAGACGGGGTTATTCGTCGGTTGGGACGCGGAGCAGCAGCAGTATGATCCGACGCTATGGCGCTACGAGGGCGCGCCTATAGATTACGCTTCCGTCGGGGGAAGCCAGGGCAGCTTAACGGGCGACTCCGGCGGGGGACAGGGGGAGCATGAGGCTGACGAGGGTGATCGCCCAAGCGACGAGACCCTCCAGCACCCGCGCACGGTGTTTCAGATCCTCAAACGTCACTTCGCCAAGTACACCCCGGAGATGGTCGAGAGGATCTGCGGCACGCCCAGGGAAGCTTTCCTTAAGGTCGCTGAGGTCATCTGCGAGAACTCCGGGCGCGAGAAGACAACGGCCTTCTGCTACGCGGTCGGCTGGACCCAGCACTCAAAGGGTGCCCAGATTATCCGCACGGCGGCTATCTTGCAGCTCCTTCTGGGGAACATCGGGCGTCCGGGCGGAGGGATCATGGCGTTGCGCGGCCACGCAACCATCCAGGGTTCGACCGATATCGCCACCCTCTACAACATCCTCCCCGACTACCTGCCGATGCCGGATGTGAACAACGAACACGATACATGGAAGGACTACGTAGAGGACGAGACCGCCGAGACGGGCTGGTGGAGTAAGTTTCCCCTGTATATAACGAGCCTCTTCAAGGCCTGGTACGGTGAGGCCTTCGACCCCGAGAGGGGCGATGAGATCTTCGACCACTTCCCGCGCCTCTCGGGCGACCACTCCTACTACCCGACCATCATGGCGATGAAGGACCGCGAGGTGAAGGGCGCCTTCGTCTTCGGACAGAACTTCGCCGTTGGCGGCCCGCACGCAAGGTTGGCGCGAGACGGGTTGAGGAACCTCGACTGGTTGGTCGTCCTTGACGCCTACGAGGTCGAGACTGCAACCGCCTGGAAGATGGACGGGGTGGACCCTAAAGAGAACGGCTCGGAGGTCTTCTACATACCTTGCGCGCTTATCGCCGAGAAGGACGGCTCGTTCACGCAGACCCAGAGGATGCTGCAGTGGCACGACAAGGCGGTAGAGTCGCCGGGGGATGCCCGCTCTGACGCGTGGTTCGTCTTCCACCTCGGGCGGAGGTTAAAGGAGCTCTACAAGAACTCCGAGGAGCCGCGAGATACCCTCATAAAGGCTATGACGTGGGATTACCCTACCGAAGGTGAGCACGACGAGCCGAACATAGAGTCTATAACGAAGGAGGTGAACGGCTACAGGGTTGATGACCGCTCTCCGGTAAACAGCTTCCTGCAGTTAAAGGACGATGGCTCGACGGCGTGCGGCGGCTGGATCTACTGCGGCGTCTACGCCGATGGGGTGAACCAAGCGCGCCGGCGCAAGCCGTACACCGAGCAGCCGTTGCAGGCGAACGAGTGGGGATGGGCATGGCCTGACAACCGCCGCGTCCTCTACAATCGTGCCTCGGCTGATCCTGAGGGCAAGCCCTGGAGCGAGCGCAAGAAGTTCGTGTGGTGGGACGAAGAAGAGGAGAAGTGGACCGGCTACGACAAACCCGACTTTGAGGCGGGCAAGGCGCCATCCTATAGCCCAGATCCCGACGCAACAGGAATGGATGCCATCCCCGGCGACGGGCCTTTTATCTTGCAGGCCGACGGTAAGGGCTGGCTCTTCGCTCCCGTGGGTCTCAAGGACGGGCCGCTGCCCGCGCACTACGAGGCCCTCGAGTCGCCGGTGAAAAACCTCATGTACAGTCAGCAGTACGATCCGGCCGTTAGGACCTTCGACAGGCCTGACAACCCGTACAACAGGCCCTTGGACCCGAAGTACCCACACGTGGTTACAACCTATCGGCTTACCGAGCACCACACTAGCGGCGCCATGTCTCGCTGGATCCCCTGGCTCAGCGAGCTTCAACCCGAACTCTTCGCCGAGATCAACCCCGAGTTGGCCGAGGAGAAAGGCGTGAGCAACACGGACTGGGTCACTATCACCACCAGCCGTGGCAAGATCCACTGCAAGGCGCTCGTCACTGATCGTATCCCGATCTATAGGAACAACGGCGATAAGATTCACACCATCGGCCTCCCTTACCACTGGGGACCGAACGGGTTGATCAAGGGCGATATCGTCAACAACCTAATGCCGGTCTCGCTTGAGGCAAACGTCGCCATGCACGAGGCGAAGGCGTTTACCGCGAGCCTCGAGAAGGGACGCGTATGAGTGATCCGCGCGGCGGCATTGGCCGCGACAAGCACATTCAGGAGTCAACCTCCTGGGAGACGAGTAGCGCCGCCGACGCGCGCGGTGACACCCGCAGCGAAACGTACCATGCCGATAACTTCCACCGGGAGACGATGCAGCAGGAGCTGATGGATCTCGGAGCGTGGCTCTCGGAGCATCCCAAGGCCGCAAAGAAGAACCTCAAGCCTGTTCGTGGAAGCGTGGTCCTGAAACCCGGGGTTTATTACAACACGGGTACGGGGACGGTAGACCGGGTTTACACCCCCCAGCACGTTGCCCTCGGAGCCCGCTGGTTCCGCGTAAATAGCGACCCCGCCGCGTCGGTTCAGGAGATCCGGCGCAGGGTTTTAGAAGGGAAGTAGAGTGGCGACAGGATTCCTGACCGATACCACCGTCTGCATCGGCTGCAAGGCCTGCGAGGTGGCCTGCAAGCAGTGGAACCAGATCCCCGCCGACGGCTACGAGCTGACCGGCGACTCCTACGACAACACCAAGCACCTCTCGGGAACTACATGGCGTCACGTAGCCTTCATCGAGAACCCGAAGAAGCAGCGCAGGCTCACCGGCGACGTCGACCTTCTGGCCCTCGCCGAGGACGTACACCAGACGCTGCCCGGCGGCGCGGAGCTCGACGGCCTGGGGCGCTGGACGTTCATGAGCGACGTATGCAAGCACTGCGTCGAGGCAGCCTGCCAGCAGGCGTGTCCGACCGGCGCGATCATACGCAACGAGTTCGACAACGTTTACATACAGCCCGACGTCTGCAACGGTTGCGGCTACTGCGTGCCGGCCTGCCCATACGGCGTCATCACGCAGGTACCGGAGGACGGCAGGGTCTTCAAGTGTACGCTCTGCTTCGATAGGCAGCGCGACGGCCTTGAGCCCGCCTGCGCCAAGGCGTGCCCGACCAACTCGATCATGTTCGGCGACGTCGAGGAGTTGAAGCAGGTCGCCGCGGAGCGAGTCGCGACCCTCCACGCGAAGGGCTACGAGAACGCGTACATCTACGGGACGCCCGAGATAGGGGGGACCGGCGGCATTAATGGAGACCACTCCAAGTTCATTCTCATGGACGAACCGGAGACCTACAACCTGCCGGCCCACCCGTTCCTTCCGCAGACGAAGGTCAAGGGCGGCTTCGTCGCGAGCGCGGTGGCCGCGACCGTGCTCGGGGCAGTCGTAGCACTGGCCTTCAGGGACTAGAGGGGGAGAGATGGCAGACGTTACTCAAGAAGCCCGGCAGGAGCAGAACGGGCAGGTCGAGACCTCGCATCTCCCGGCGACCGACTCTGCGCGGGACGACAAATACTACTATGGTATCCCGCCGATAAAGCGTGCGCATTGGACGTGGCAGATCCCGATCTACTTCTGGATCGGCGGTATAAGCGCGGGGGTTCAGCTCTTTACGACGCTCGCCAACGTCCTGGGGCACAAGGACGAAGCTCTGACCAGGATCGGGCGGTATACCGCGCTCGTCGCCATGCTCCTGAGCCCCATACTCCTGATCTGGGACCTCGGCCGCCCCGAGCGTTTCTATAACATGATGCGCGTCTGGAAGCTGCGTTCGCCCATGTCCAACCAGAGCTGGGCGCTCATCGCATACGGCAACCTGGCCGGTCTTTTAGCGGCGCGTCAGGCCGCCGAGGACGGGCTGCTCGGTCGCGGCTTGCTCCCCCGGCTTGTAGCCAGGCTCGTTCCTGCGCGCCTCCTCTCCGTGCTCGCCCTGCCCGTAGCCCTGTTCGTCGGCTCGAACACGGGCACGCTTCTCTCCGCGACCTCCGTCCCGATCTGGGCGCGCAACTGGATGCTTATGGGTCCGACGTTCCTCGCCTCCGGCGTTTCGACGGCGCTCTCGTATCTCTCGCTGATACTGCATCTCGGTCACTGGGGTGAGCAGAAGACTCACCACGTACTGCGGCGCGCGGAACGGGCCACCCTCCTTGTAGAAGCCGGGCTTATCGCCGCCTCGCTGGTACGAATGAGCCGGTGGAGCAAGCCGCTGTTCTCCAAGGAGATAGCTCCGCTCTTCGTCGGCGGGACCCTCCTCGGCGGCATCGCCGCACCCCTGGCGCTCCTCTCGGGTAGAGAGACGCGCGGAAAGAGCATCTTCACATCAACGCTCGTCCTGGTCGGCGGCCTCGCCCTACGCTTCGCAATGGTCCAGGCCGGCCGCAAGAGCGCCGACGACCCGGAGGCCTACTTTACCTTCGCCCGTGGCGAGAACGCCCCGCAGCCGGAGGACAAGATCTAAGGTCTCAGCTCTTGGCAGCTGGCTGCCGGCGAGGGGTCCGGCGTAGTGCCGGACAGATGGATGACAGGCAAACCCGGGTCTGCGCGGGGATGATCGAGGGAGCAGTGTTCACTGCGGGCGCGGGGTGATGCCAACCCAGCATCGCGGTCTGTTCGACGCTCATCTGCACGTGATAGACCCTCGGTTCCCCCTGGTGCCGAACCGGGGATACCTGCCGAACCCCTTCACCGCTGAAGACTATATGGAGCGCGCCGCCCCTCTTGGCGTAGTAGGAGGCGCGGTGGTCTCGGGGTCCTCTCAGGCGTTCGATCAGACTTATCTCCTCGATGCTCTGGAGCGGCTCGGCCCTTCCTTCGTGGGCGTCACCCAGCTACCGGGCTCCGTTTCAGACGAGCAGATATTAAGGCTCCACGCGGCGAGGGTGAGGGCGGTGCGCTTCAACCTCTATCGGGGCGGTTCGGAGGGCTTGGAGAGCCTGGAACGTCTCACGAAGCGCGTCTACGACCTCGCTGGATGGCACGCTGAACTGTACTTGGACTCAAAGGATCTTCCGGATCTGGAGCCTCGTCTCGCTGCGCTGCCGGAGGTTGTGATAGACCATCTGGGTATGACGCGAGAAGGCTATCCAGCCTTGCTGCGCCTTGTCGAGCGGGGCACGAAAGTCAAAGCGACGGGCTTCGGAAGGCTCGATTTTGATCCAAAGGCAGCGATAAAAGACATCTGCGCTGTCGATCCTAGTGCTTTGATGTTCGGGACAGATCTTCCCTCTACCCGTGCCCGAAGACCTTTCCGAGACGAGGACGTAGAGACGGTGATGGAGGCGGTGAGCGAGGATCTCTGGAGGAAAATCCTGCACGATAACGCGGCGGCATTCTACCGCCCGGAGGAGAGCCGTCGCAGGTGAGCCGGTTCCTCAGACATTGTTGTTCGCGATCAAAACCTCGGCGGCACGAACTACCCCGCAGAACTGGGAGAGCCGACCAACGGCAGGCGTATATTTTTTACGCCTTCGGTCTGATCAGCTGTCCGCATACTCCTCGTCGTTTACCGGCGCCATCCAGTTGGTACCACCGTCAGAGTTGATCGCGGGGTTTACCGCTATGTGGACCATGAAGGAGTCGGGGGCGGCGCCGTGCCAGTGCTTCTCGCCGGGAGCGAAGTAGACGATATCGCCGGGGTGTATATAGACGACCGGCTCGCCTTCTTTTTGCGCCTGTCCTTTCCCGGTCACGACGTAGAGGATCTGACCCTCCGGGTGAGTATGCCAGTTGGTGCGGGCGCCGGGCTCGAAGAGAACGCGGAAGAGGCCTGCGTCGGGGGAAGGACCAGCGGGCGTCGCGTCCATCCACACGACGCCCGAGAACCACTCCTCCGGACCACGCCGGGTCTTTGCGTCTCCTGCCGAAACTACCTTCATGGTTACCTCCTCGCTATCCGGCTTGGGCTCTAGTTGACTTCCGAGCGGTCAACAGCCGACGTTCTTCATGTCAGACGGTACTCGAAGACTTTGTGGAGATGCTGACCCTCGGGAGCTTGTGAGGAGGGCTGCTCGATCTTTAGCGAGGCTTCTCGCCCGCGCAGCTCGAGGGTGCCGATGTGGTTTTCGAACCAAGGTTCTTCGTGCAGCAGACGCCAAGCGATGTCCGTCTCCCTGGCGCCAGCCAGGCGGGCCAGGGTCCGCCAGAGGGCTTTGCCAGGACGTGACCAGCCGAACCGCATAGCGAGGCGTTCGGCGCGGCCCAGAGTGTTGCGCATCGGGGAGCAGACCGCCTGGTAGACGACGCTCTGTACCTCGTCGGCTCCGAGGTCTGCCTCGACCAGGTATCCGTGGTGCACGTCTCCGGAGAGCACGATGATAGAGGCTGGCGGATCGGCGTCCGCGCGGCCGGAGCCTACAGTTCTCAGAAGGGCCACTAGTTTCTCGAAGGACCTCCCGAAGGCGCTCCAGTGTTCAAGGTCTACAGCTTGGCGGAGGATCTCCCCGAGCTTGGCCGCCAGAGTGCCCCAGGCGCCGCTGCAGAGGGCCTCGTTCCAGGTCTCCGCGTGGTGCAGGGCGGGGGGGACGAGGAACGGGAGCGAGGTGCCGATAAGTAGATGGTCGAAGTCGCCAGAGGCGTGATTCTCGATCCAGAGCCACTCCTCATCGTCAATGATCGAGCGGCATTCCTCAGCGAGCACGCGTCCGGCTCTGGTGTCAGCGACGAGGAGGCGAACCTTGCCGAAGTCTCGATAATAGCTCCAGCGTTTCCCGGCTGCTTCCCGGTCGGCGTCGCGGGCGAACCTGCGCAGGAGGGGACCTGCATCCTCGGCCTCGCAGACCTTGTGGTACGTCTCATCATTGTCGAGCTCTCGTGGCGAGAGGTTGCCGAGGTGCTGGTAGATCCAGTACGACATCAACCCCCCGGTAATCCTTTCTTCCCACCATGGAGTAGCCCTCATCTTCTCCACCCAGACCTTGCTCGTATTCCAGTCGTCGTGGACATCGTGATCATCAAAAATCATGGCTGAAGGCACGGTAGAGAGAATCCACCGGATCTCCGGCTCCCCCCAGGAGTCGTAGTAGAGGTGAGTGTACTCCTCGAAGTTCGCTACCGTCTCACCAGGGCCGTCTTTGGGGTTGCGCCGGGAGCGGATGAACTCGAGCGTGCCCAGGGAGACTTCGTCGGCGTAGACCTGGTCACCGAGCAGGAGTAGCGCATCGGGCCACGCATCCGTTTCGGGCGGGAGCTCGTGGCGCATCGCCTCTGCGAGCGCATACAGGGCATCCGCCCCCCGGCCCCGTTTGTCCTGATCCTTCTTCAACGTGTAAGGAGGTTTTTGGGGCAGCGTGATGCGGCAGGAGCCAAACGCGAGCTTGAACGGCCTCTGCGGATCGATAGTGCGGATGAAGCTCGGCGGAAACCCCGCGTCCGCCTCCGGCCAGCGCCGCTCGCCGTCTAGAACGACCGAGTACTCATAGTACGTCCCCGGTTCCAGGTCCACGACGCGGACGAGCGCGTAGTAGTGACCTTCGACGTGGAAGGTGCGTGCGCGGTGGGAGGAACCTCCGGCGACTACCTCAACCTCGCAAGGACCGTCCGTCTCTACCCAGACGGTCGCGTCGCTCTCACCGGTATAGCGAAGGAGCGGACCGAGGATGAGGTTCGGCACGAATCTACTTCTCGGTCCGCCGATCCGCTTTATACCAGCCCAATGATCTGGACCATCAAAGTGACGCCGGTCACTATGAGGATCGCGCCGATGATGTCGAAGAAGATGCCTGAGCGTACCATCTTGGTTATCGGGATCATGCCGGAGCCGTAGACGATGGCGTTCGGGGGCGTGGAGACCGGGAGCATGAAGCCGTAGGAGGCCCCAAAGATCGCGGCGAGCGCCGGGATCAGGGGCTCCACCCCTGCCGAGACGGCGATCGGTATGACTATGGGGACGACTAT
>DASQMR010000120.1:0-8937 GCA_035645375.1 Rubrobacteraceae bacterium | reverse complement strand
CCTTTGGGTAGCCCTCGATGCTTTCGTTGGCCGAGCAGCCGCTTATGAGCAACGTCACCAAAGGGAGCAGGACCACGAGTGGTATGATAAGCAAGCCTCCACCGCTTTTACCGATAACAGAAAGCAGCTATCCTCTTCTCTTTTGGCTTTTGAGGACGGGAATGAACGATCATCACACTATGATACTCAGAATACAAGCAGCCTGCCCACTACAGAGGCAAACCAAACACGGCAGTCTTATCACACTTGCTAGGATGAGCTTGAGCTGACGACAGTTTTGACGACGACCCAGGCGAACACCAGTGAACATTGGCGACAGGCCAAAGCCTGGATTCAGCTTATTCATCGGCATTTGTGACCACTGGTGAACAATAGCGAACGTACCAACACGGACTTCTAATCCGCGGGTCGCAGGTTCGAATCCTGCCGGGCGCGCTACAGAAAGGTATTGAGTTCCAGGAGTATTTGGCGAACAGCGTAGCGATCTGTAGGGAGTTAGTGTCCCGCGACACTAGAGGCTGTTTGAAAAGGGTTGATGTAGGCGGTCAAAACCAACACGCCACTGCCTTGTAGGGTGCCCATGCGACTAAAGTCCTATGAGAAATTAGATCCTTTGGCCGTTCCTTTTTCTTCGCGTTGCCGTTAGATTCGGGGTGTAAGGTAACCTGTCAACGTAGAGGAGAAAGCAAATGATGGAGCAGACGACGTCACCCGGTATCGGGTCTCCCGAATTTCCTAGGAGGATATCTTCCCACGAACCGCGCCCCTTGCCCTACAGCACCTATCCGTCAGCCAGAGATGTAGCTCGCCACGGGCTACAGCCTCTACCGGCGTCCTTGCCGCTCGTAGATTTCGCGCAGTCCCAGCCCTACCGTAGCAGCCGGTACTCTACGGTCCTCGCAACGGAGCTGACGACAGAGCAACTCCTGCAGATGGCGTGGGTGATAGCCGCCTCGTTCGCTCGCCGCGAACCGCAGGCCCGCCACCTCCGCCCGCCGAAGCATCCACCCGAGGGTCTCACGGAGGCGCGCCACACCGATCCGTTCGGAACCGTCCCGTTCGGTTCGTGGGACACAGAGACGCAGATGTACTGGATAGTACGCCTGCTCGCGCTGACCGACCCTACCAGCCCGCGGGGCGCCATCGAGGTCAACGAGGAGACACTGGCGCAATCCCTCGCCATCATGGACGAGCAAGGGCGGGTCATCGGCGGCGCGTTCAACGAGACGATGCCGCCCTTCGACGTGGAACCTCCGTTCCGCGAGGGCGACCCGTTTCTCGATACTGTCGTGGGGGTCTGGGAGCCGGTTTACGCCGCGTTGGGCGCCCTGGACGCGGAGGCGCTGACGGCTCTCTCTGAACGGTACCCAGGGTTCCGGGAGGCGTATGGGCAGGGTAAGGTCGGTCACCATCTCCTGGTGGCCCGCTCGGACGATCTGCCGAAAGGGGACGCCTTCGAGCTCGTGGCGTCGAGCGCGGAAAGGTACCGCACGCTCGGCTACGAGTACATGGTTACTGAAGCTACCAACCAGTGGACCGGGGCGGCCTTCGAGGCCCTGGGTGGGGTGCGCGTGCACTTCTATGCGTTCCAGGCGAAGCCAGCCGTTCGTAAGAGCGACGAGCCGCTTGAGGGTGTGGTGACGAGCCCGAACGGGTTCTTGTCGGACAAGGACAGCGGGGGCATGTTCTACGTGCTCCGTCTCGCCTAGAAAAGGGTTCTTCTAGCGTCCATCACCTGGGAGAGAAGGAGGATGAAACGGCCGTGAACGGCGGCCACCTCCTTCTCTTAGCATGACGCAGTGGAGCCGCCGAACTGACGCCAGTACTCGTCCGGCGGCTCCCCGCTAGCGGTCACCGGCATAAGCGAGGATTAGCACAACCGCTGTTTTGAGAACTTACTGGGCTTTCGGAGGCCAGGACAAGAGCCGTTCTCGCCTACATACTGCCCAAAGATCGCCCCAACGCGCGGAAGTAGCGCCGTACAAACGACAACATCACCATCGCTAGGAAACTACTGGCCAGCTTGAACTGGAGCATTAGAAACGGAGTTTATGGCTTTTCGCAACTTCAACGTAGGCCTGGCGAAAAGACTGAGGCGGACTGCGTACGAAGAGCTGCCTAACTTCGTAGTCAAGCGGAGCCAGGTACCCGTGTGATCTACCTAGAGCCGCATCGTCTGTGGAGAAAATCGACTCTGAGTGGCGCGGCTATGTGTTCGATGCCGTACACCTTCAGATAATTCTTGGAGACGGACGGCTTTCCGGGTTTCCAACAATTCGTATTGCAGGGTCTGCAATACTTACAGTACCTCGGTGTACAACCGCGCGTACCAGATACAGCCGATAAATCGTACACCTTCGTCAAGTACTCGATCGCGCGACTCGGGACGCGCCGCCAAGCGCGTATAGGTCGGGAGTTCGACAAGCAGGGAGGTACGATTGCTCCCGGTACAATACCCAACGGTTTTGAACCGTTAGGCAAACTCGCGCGTTACCTGCTTCCACATCTTCGATTCGAGCAGTTGAACTTTAGTAATGAGCAGGATTACAAGATTTTCTTCTCTTCGCTTAGCGTTGCCTTCGGTTATAAGTAAAGCCTCTAATGCTGTCTTCGTCATCGGGCGAAGAAACGATTTTTGCAAGGAGCCTTCGACGAGGCGATAATGCAGGACTAAAGCCCTATAAGAGGGGACCATGAGTATAAGGATCTTGATAGTCGACGATCATAGCGTGGTGCGCCAGGGCTTGAGGATGTTCCTCTCGCTGGATTCGGAACTGGAGGTGGTTGGGGAGTCTGAAAATGGTCAAGAGGCCCTTCTTATGGCCCGAGAGCTCAAGCCAGACGTCGTCTTGATGGACCTTCTGATGCCGGTGATGGACGGCATAGAGGCTACCAAGGCCATAAGGGCCGAGCTACCCGAGGTAGAGGTTGTGGCGCTCACCAGCGTGCTTGAGGACGTCTCGGTGACCGGGGCGGTTAGAGCCGGTGCTATAGGCTACTTGCTCAAAAACTCCGAGCCCGAAGAGTTGCACCGGGCGATAAGGGGCGCCGCCGAAGGCCAAGTCCAACTTGCCCCCGCAGCGGCGGCACGCCTGATGCGCGAGGTTAGAGCTCCAGTGAGTCCCGAGGCTTTAACCGAGCGCGAGACAGAGGTACTGAAGCTTTTAGCGCGGGGCCAGGCGAACAAGCAGATAGCGAGCAGCCTCTTTGTGGAAGAGAAGACGGTCAAGGCTCACGTCTCCAGCATCTTGAGAAAGTTGGGCGTCCGGAGCCGCATCCAAGCGGCACTGCACGCCATCCGGACGGGCTTGGTTAGCGTAGACGAGCTGAGTGAGGAGGCTTGGTAGCGCTAGCAGAATCTCAGGAGAATCTTCACACTCCTCTACAGGTGCTGATCGTAGAGGACTCCGAAGATGACGCTCTGCTCGTCGTGCGTCACCTCAAGCGTAGCGGCTATGAGCCGGAGTACGAGCGGGTAGAGACTCCCGAGGTGATGAAGAAGGCACTAGCGGAGCGGGGCCCTTGGGACGTTGTCATCTCCGACTACCGAATGCCGCGTTTCAGGTACTCAGAGGCCTTGTCTATATTCAGGAAGTCGGGATTGGATGCCCCGTTCATCGTGGTGTCGGGAATGGTCGGGGAGGAGGTCGCCGTCGAGGCGGTGAAGGCTGGCGCGCACGACTACGTCATGAAGGACAACCTGATGCGCCTCAGCACCACGGTACAGCGAGGCTTAGAAGAAGCCGATGAGCGACGGAAGCGCAAGCGAGCGGAGAGGGAGTTGCGGCGCCGAGACGCTATCCTGGAGGCTGTCAGGGTCGCGGCAGAATGTTTCCTTGAGACCGCATCTTGGGAGGGGAGCATAGAAGTGGTGCTGGCCCGGCTCGGCCAAGCCGCCGAGGTAAGCCGAGTGTACATCTTTGAGAATTACCTTGGCGAGGACGGCAGGCCGTGGGCAACTCAGCGCTACGAGTGGGTGGCTGCTGAAGTCTCGGTCCAAATACACAATCCCCTACTAAAAGCCCTCCCGTATCGAGCCGCCGGCTTTGGCCGATGGGAGGAGGTACTGGGACGGGGAGGCCTAGTGTATGGTCACACGCGGGACTTCCCGGAGAGTGAACAGCCCGAGTTACGAGCTGAGGACATCTTATCTATAGTAGTCGTACCAATCTTCGTCGAGGGGAAGTGGTGGGGATTCGTCGGTTTCGACGAGTGTTTCGTTGAACGCGAGTGGTCGGCAGCCGAAATAGACGCTCTGACAGCGGCTACGAGCACTTTGGGGGCGGCCGTACGACGCCGGCAATCCGAGGAAGCTCTCCGGGAGAGTGAGCGTCTCTACCGAACGGTGATCGAGCAGGTTAATGAGAATATCTGTCTGGTCGACGCTGAGAGCAGGCTCATCGTGGGGTGTAATCCCGCCTTTCGAGAGGCACTCGGCTACGCTCAGGAAGAGCTTCTAGGCATGACGCTCCATGACATCGTAGCTCACGACCATGAGAGCATAGACCGAAACGTTCGGCGCGTCTTGGAGGCAGGGCGTGGCTCCGCAGGCCAGAGAAAGTATCGCCGCAAGGATGGGTCCCTTTTGGAGGTGGAAGTAAGTGCCAGCATCATCCTGCGTAACGGTCGGGAAACCCTCTGTGTCGTAGCCCATGACATAACCGAACGAGCGCGTGTGCAGGACCTCCTCGAGGAGAGGGTGGCCACCCTCTCGCACATCGCCTCCGACGTGGCGCTGGATCTGCCGATGGAAGGAATGTTCGATGTCCTAGCGAAAAGTGTGGTCAGCGCTAGCACCGCCGTTGCTTGCGTAGTGGCCTTGAGTGATGAGAAAACCGGCGCACTCCACCCGGTTGGTGCTCACGGCCTTTCCGAAGGATCCAAGCGTGGTTTGGGCGCCTCTTGGCGAGCCGGGGCTCCATCCCCCACCATGGAAGCTTTCCGCAAGCGGCAACCAGTCCTTGTTCATAACGTCCGCCGATTTCTCTTGACTAATGCGGCCTACAATCCCGTTCACCACCTCGTCCGCGAAGCCTCCTGGGATATCGCCTATGTTGTGCCGCTTATCTCTCGATATCGAGCTCTGGGGGCGATCAACCTCTTGTACCTCCCGGAGCAGGAGCCGGGCGAGGACGAGAAGGCCTTCCTGAAAGCCGTCGCCGATCAGAGCGCTATTGTGGTCGAAAATGCGCGTCTCTTTGCCCAAGCTCGGGACAAGGCTGCGCTTGAGGAACGCCAAAGACTCGCCCGAGAACTGCACGACTCCGTCTCCCAGGCGCTCTACGGCATAACTCTGGGAACTAAGACCGCCCGCGCCTTGCTGAAGCGTAACCCCGAACAGGTGGCCGATACGCTCGAGTACGTTCTTTCCTTGGCCAAGGCAGGGCAAGCCGAGATGCGTGCGCTCATCTTCGAGCTGAGGCCTGAGTCTCTGGAAAAAGAAGGGCTGGTGATTGCGCTCGAGAAACAGGCGGACGCGCTCAAGTCTCGCCACGAGATCGAGGTAGTGACCACCCTCTGCAGCGAACCTGAGACCTCGCCTGAGGTGAAGGAGGCCGTTTACCGCATAGTCCAAGAGGCCCTTCACAACATCGTCAAGCACGCTCGGGCAAGCAACGTGGAGATAAGTATGGAATGCACTCTAGAACAGATAACCTTTGAGATTTCAGACGACGGCGTCGGCTTCGATGTGCGAGGTGATTTCCCAGGTCACATGGGATTGCGCTCAATGCACGAGCGAGCTGCACGCCTGGGCGGAATGCTGGAGGTGAGTAGCAGCCCGGGAAAGGGCACGTGCATCCGCGCCCGGACACCTATTCGGTAAACAGACGTCCCTCGCACTTGAGGAGTAGGGCTTCGCCCATTTAGGCGTCTAGGGGCCTAGGGGCGAGTACTTCTTTCTCACTTGCATCTTCGCTACTATCCACCTTCCGTTTCTTGCCCTCGATCAGAAGAGCAGCACTTAGCTCACTTGCCAGCGTCACCGCGGCAGCGACGAGCATTACTGCCGGTAGCCCGACACGAAGGCTTCATCGATGGCCCGCTCCACACTCGCACCCAGCGCAGCGTCAATGCCCTCTGGGGCTTCCGCAGCTCCCAGTCTTACCTTCTTTCTCTGCCTCCAGCTGTTGCCTGGCCTCAGGAGACAGCTCTAGACCCTCCAATCGGTCGTCCAGGTTGGCGCCAAACGCCCGAACATCAGCACGCCAAGGATCGCAACGGCCAAGAGCCCGGCCGCCTGGGAGAAGGCGTTGTTGATCGCGGAGGCTAGCCCCGTATGCTAGCCTCTACAGCGTTTAGGGCTACCGTAGTCACCGCTGGGACCAGGATAGAGAGCCCAACGCCCAGCACTACAGCAGCCGGGAAGAAGGTCGCCCAGTAGGAACCCCCTATTCTCGGTACGGCGAATAGGAAGAAGCCGACCGCGGCGATCGCAGGTCCGAGCACCAGCGGCAGCCTTGGGCTGTAGCGGTCCGTGAGGCCTCCGGTGTAGCGTGAGAGCAAGGACGTTAACAAGGTTGCCGGGACTATCGCCGCACCGGCGGCCGTGGCCGAGTAGCCCTGTATCTAGATGAGGTTGAAGGGCAAGAAGGTTTTGGTTCCGCCAAGGCGAAATATAAGAGCAACGTGAAGGCGTTGGCCTCGGCGACGTTTCTCGAGCGGAAGAGGTTGAGGGGCATCATCGGCTCCCGAGTGCGGCCCTCTACGACTAAGAAAGCCCCCAATCCAGCAACGCCGATCACCAGAGAGTCGAGAACCAACGGGTCCGCTAGCCCTATCCTCGAGGACTCTAAGAGCGCGAAGACGATACTGCCCAGGCCACCCCAGCGAGCGCCGCACCCAGTAAATTTAGCCTTCTGGCCTCCGGACTCCGGCTCTCGGGCGCGTGCGAGCGAGTGATCACAAGGATCGCGATCGCTAGTGGTATGTTGATCAAGAAGACCTCTCGCCAGGAGAAGGTCTTCACCAGGTAACCTCCGAGGACCGGGCCCAGTATCAGCGTCACACCTATGAGGCTGATCCAGGTACCTATCGCCTTGCCACGCCGCGTCTCCTCGAAGGAAGCGCCGATGATAGCCAAAGAGTTAGGCATAAGCAGGGCTGCTCCCACGCCTTGGACTGCCCTAGCTACGATCAGCTGATCGGGGTATGGAGCAAGGCCGCCCCACGCGGAGGCCAAGGCAAACAGGCCTACGCCAAGAGAGTACACGCGTCGACGCCCCAGGTGGTCTCCTAAGGAGCCTCCTATCAAGATCAGTGCCGCCAGAAGCAGTGTGGAAGCGGCGACTATCTATTGGGCGCGACCGCGGTTGCGCCCAGGGCACTCTGTACAGCGGGCGACGCCACGGGAAGGGCTGTTTCGTCAATAAAGGTCATGCTCGACCCTAGGATGGTCGCAGCCAGTACCCAGAGTGCGATGTTCGGGGCACAGGGTATTTCGCCACTTTTGAGAGGATTACCCCTTCGTCACACGGCTGCTTCGCTACGCCTGACATCGGTCTAATACTCCTTTCCTTACGTTGCGGAGGTAGATCGCTGTGCGCTTTTCGGTACCGCCCCGTCATCGCCCGAGGACCGCTTATCGGGTATAGAGCCTAGTTAATTCAAACCCAGCTCGGACTTGATGAAGTACTCGTGGATCAACTGGATGGCGATGGAGCCCTCACCCACCGCAGAGGCTACCCGTTTTACTGACCGGTGCCTAACGTCGCCGGCAGCGAAAACGCCGGGCATGCTCGTCTCTAAGAGCAGGGGATCGCGTTTAAGAGGCCATTGCCGGGGAGGATGACCGTTACGCAAAAGATCTTGGCCAGTAATGATAAAGCCGCGGCGGTCGCGCTCGATCCCTTCAGGCAGCCACTCGGTATGCGGCTCGGCGCCTATGAGAATGAACAAGGCCGCAGCAGGGACGGTCTCAGTGGACCCGGAGGCGCGGTCCTTAAGGACGAGATTCTCGAGCCGCCCCTCACCACCGCCGTCCACCACTTGGGTGTTGAAACGGATGTTGATGTTCTGTGCCGCCTCTATCTCCTTTATCAGGTACTCGGACATGCTGGCGGTCACTCCGTTGCCGCGTACAAGAAGAGTTACTCGGCAGGCGTATTTTGAGAGGTGTATCGCCGCTTGCCCGGCCGAGTTGGCGCCACCCACCACGTAGACCTCCTGCCCCTCGGTGGCCTGGGCCTCACTCAACGCCGCCCCATAGAACACCCCTGCTCCGACCAAGGCCTCGAGGTTGGGGACGTCCAAGCGGCGGTAGGAGGCTCCGGTGGCCAGAATCACCGCTTGGGCGGTAATCTCTGCGCCGTCCGAAAGGGTCACCATCAGCTCCTTCCCTCTGCGCCCCAGCGCAGTGGCGTAGCGCATAAAACGGAAGGTGGCCCCGAACCACCACGCCTGCTCGGTGGCCCGTCTGGCGAGCTCTGCTCCGCCTACGCCCCACGGGAACCCAAGGTAGTTGCGGATCAAAGAACTTGTGCCCGCTTGCCCGCCGATTGCTTCCCCTTCGAGGATGAGGGTGCTTAAGCCCTCTGAAGCACCATAGACGGCAGCGGCCAACCCGGCGGGCCCTGCCCCCACGATCAAGAGATCGAACGCCCGTTGCTCCAGTGAGCGGTTTATGCCGAAGGCGTCGGCGAGCTCGATGTTCGAGGGGTCTTCAAGGACCTTGCCGTTGTAGAGGGTCACAACCGGAAGGTTCGCCGAACTCTTGCCAAACTGGGCGAGGAGCTCACATCCCTGCTCGGAGTCCGACTCGTAGAATTCGTACAAGACCCCGTTGCGGTTGCAGATGTCCCGAAGCTCCTGAGAACGCGTGGAGCGCTTCTCGCCCACTATGCGGATCTCGTGGAAGGCGGGGCGGTGGGCCTTCGTCCACTCGTAAAGGAACTCCGAGATGAGCCTGTGGAAGTGCTCGTCGCCCGGTTGCTCGGGCTT
>DASQMR010000119.1:0-8893 GCA_035645375.1 Rubrobacteraceae bacterium | reverse complement strand
GGGTATCCATGGAGATGTCGCTGCGGGCGGGGGACACGCTCCTTGAGGGGTACTCTTGGATAGGGTTGGGGCTCTTGGAGTTAAGCCGAGGGAATCCCGCAGAGGCGGCACCCGCCATGCGGGAGGCCATACCGCTATTAGACCGGGCCGGCGACCAGGGGATGGCCCCGATGGCGCGGGTTTGGCTCGGGACGACGCTTTTGATTCAAGCCGATGGTGATCGTGCAGCCTCCATGTTCAAGGAGGGTCTCGCGATCTCCCGCCGGACCGGCGACAGGCTCAGTGCCTACATTGCGCTCTACAACCTGGCACAGGTAGCCCTATCCCACGGCGACTACGCCGGCGCCGCGGCGCTCTTCGAGGAGGGGATAGCCTTGTCCGACGAGACCAGGGACGTAGCGAACCTCGCGTACTTCTCCGAGGGGCTGGCAGTCGCGGCCGGGAAGCGGGGGGAAGCGCAGCGATCTGCGCATCTGTTCGGGGTTGCGGAAGGTCTGCTGGAGAAGATCGGTGCCAACGTCTACAATTACTATCTCCCGAATCGCACCCTCTACGGTCATACCAGAACAGTAGTGCGTTCCGAGCTGGGCGAAGCCGTCTTCCAAGAGGCGCGGCAACAAGGGAGAGCAATGACCTTCGAGCAGGCCGTCGAGTACGCCGTTGAAATGGATGAAGCTTCGCCCGCATGATTTCGGGCATCCGCCTCGACCTCACCATCAATCGCTCGGCATAACGCTGGGCCCAGGGGGCTCGTCGTCCGCGCCACGCTCGGGGCCGGAGGGGGCGAACGCCGGCGGTTCGAGGCGGTAAGCTGAGGGGGTTACCCGCGCCGGGAACGCGAGGGCCACAAAGGGCTGCTGCGATCCGAGCAAGAACCGACACGCGACTAAGCACTTCCACGGGCGTGGCTACCCCATCGTGGCCTCCTTCGAGCCCACCCTCGTGCCAGAGGGTGGGGAGCGAGCTGAGCAGTTCGCACAACGCAACGGGCAAGGCATGGCGGTTGTGGTAGGCGAAGAGGTGCGCCGTTAGGCCTACGAGCCAGAGGTCGGTTAGCGAAGCATGATGACGTCTCGGTCGCCGTCCTAGACGAGCTGGTGTTCTCGAGGGCCGCCTTCCCGTATTTACGGTTTCGCCCGAGATATTCCGTGTTCGCACGACGGAGGAGATGGAGTAGCTTCGGCGTGCAGAGGATCGAGATCGCGCCGAACGCTATAAGAGCGTATACACTAGCCTGGGCCTTACAGCCATCGCGCACAAAGATGGCACCTTAGAGTTGATCTGGAAGGCGGGGGAGGGCGTTAGCGAAGTATGCGATTCACCAAGATGCACGGTGTCGGCAACGACTTCATAATAATCGATCCCGGCGAGATCGAGGATGAAGATCTGCCTGAGCTCTCCCGAAGGGTCTGTGACCGACACGTCGGGGTTGGAGCAGACGGTCTGCTCGTGCCCGCCCCCTCTAATGTGGCTGACCTGAAGATGGTCTACCTCAATTCTGACGGCTCGCCCTCGGAGATGTGCGGGAACGGCCTACGCTGCCTCGCCCGCTATGCGCGAGATTTCGAGATCGTAGACAGAGACATTCTGACCGTGGAGACCGGATCTGGAGTAAAAAAGGTCCTTCTCTACCAGGATGGCTCCTCCCGAGTGGACATGGGCCCGCCCAAGTTGGGTTCGTGGGTCGAGCTTCACGGCTTTGCCTTTCTTCGTGTCTCGATGGGTAACCCGCACGCCGTCGCTCTCCTAGAGAGCGAGGCGGAGGTGGAGACTCTCGATCTGGGAACAGTCGGGCCACGGGTCGAGAAGGATCTCCTGTTCCCCGAAGGAACGAATGTAGAGTTCGCCTACCCGAGAGGGAGCCACGAGGTCAGGATGAGGATTTGGGAACGCGGCGCGGGCGAGACTCTGGCGAGCGGTTCAGGCTCTTGTGCCACGGCGGTCGCAGCTATAAGCGCGGGCATGGTCGAGAGCCCCGTCGTCGTACGCCTCGACGGCGGGACAGTGAAAGTAGAGTGGTCCAGCGAAGAAGGTCCAGTCTATATGAGCGGCCCTGCAACCTACGTATGCGAAGGAGAGTTCTTCAACGAAACAAGGAGCGGACCGGTCGTTTTAGAAGAGGAGGACGAAATCTTCGAGAGAGACACTATCAGCGAACGCCTGCGTGACATGTAGAAGACTAGAGCGCAGAGGCTAAAGAAAAAGAGGAGGCGGGTTTCCAAGGAAATCCCCCCCCTCTACGTTCGGCCCTTGGCCCGGCTAGCAACCTACTACTGCTTTGCCTAACTGATGCCCTTCTTGTTATCCTTCTTTAGGACTAGAAGGAGAAAGCCTGTGCGACAGACTGAGTGCAATCCGTAGATACTTCTGGGCTGAAGCCGCTCTGCTCAAGAGACTGCTCCACCTCTACCTCGTTGCCGTCGCCGTCTATACCGATCACGACGTTTTGGGAGTTAGAGATTAACTGAACATTCTCGTTCTCATCGCCAAACACGACACTGGCTCCACAGCTTTGAACTATGCTGTCCTCGATAGTAAGGGTGTCCGTAATCGTTACGTCGCCTTCCTCTACCTCTATCTCATAGGCAAAGGCGGGGACAGCGGAGAACATCATCAGCGCCAGCATCGCCATCATTATGGTGATCTTCTTCATCTTGTATGCACATCCTTCTTGGAGTTCGTTTCTTAGTGTTAGGTCTACCCTGCTCTTTCGCCCCCTACAGCTCGTAACTCATTCTCTACTCTTACTAGATCGCAGATCTTGTTTAGAACCTTCGCGCTTCGCAGCAGTCAGAGGGTTTTACGTACCATACGCAATATCGGATCATTTCCTCACCCTGTTTCCCCCCCTCAAAGATCATAGCCTCGGGTAATAGAGTAGTGCTGAGTGAAGAACCCCACCTCCTACAAACGAGTGAGTATCTTTCTACTCAAACGGGATTAGTCAGCTCTGATTAGCAAGGTTGCATCCACCCTTCTAAAGAGAGGCGTAAACCAGACCACTAGTATGGTTAAATATTTGCTCCTATCTGAATCGACAACTAAGATAGCTGCGGGATAGAATTTAAGAGAGTGGCAGTTGTACTTGTGCTTGGAGGGTTTGAATGGGCATACCACTCCGAATTCTAATCGTCGAGGACTCTGAGGACGATACCCTGCTCTTACTCAGGCAGCTGCGACGTGGTGGGTACGATCTCGACCACAGGCGGGTGGATACCGCGTCGAGCATGCAAGCCGCTTTAGATGAGCGAACTTGGGATCTGGTAATCTCTGACCACTCCATGCCGAATTTCAGTTCCTCGGCGGCGCTGGAACTGCTGCAGCGCAACGGGCTTGATCTGCCGTTTATTATCGCCTCCGGCAAGATCGGTGAGGACGTGGCCGTCAGAGCGATGAAGGCCGGCGCTCACGACTACATCATGAAGGACAACATGGCCCGGCTCAACACCGCCATCGAGAGGGAGCTCCGGGAGGCAGAAGAGCGGCGAGAGCGTAGAAGAGCACAAGAAGCGCTGCGTGTCTCGGAGACTCGCTTTCGCCTGATGGTGGAGCAGGCTATGTTAGCCATCTCGACGTTCTCGACCGATGGTCGGATGCTTCAGACTAACCGGGCCGGGGAGGAGCTCTGGGGCACGACTCTCAAAGAGGTTGCAGAGCGTGCCCCAGACTACAACGTGCTAGAAGACGAGCAGCTAGAGACCCAGGGCATACTCCCTTACCTCAGGAAGGGCTTTGGCGGTGAGGCCACAGCTATACCCCCAACCCTGTACGATCCTACACAGACCACCGGTAGTGGTCGTCCGCGCTGGGTTCAGTCTTTCATCTACCCGGTGAAGAACTTCTCTGGAGAGATTCTCGAAGTGGTTTTGATGCAGGAGGACATTACCGAGCGACGTGAGGCTGAAGAGGCGCTCCAAAAGAGCGAGAGCAGCCTCGCGGCCGCCCAACGGATCGTCCACATTGGGAACTTTGACTACTCTGTGGAGGAAGACGAAGCACGTTGGTCCGACGAGCTTTATCGCATCTTCGGCTATGCTCCGCAGCGCTTCATTCCGACCTACAAGTCTTTTTTGAACTCTATACACCCCGAAGATCGTAGGTTTGTCCAAAGAACGATACGCGAAGCTCTCTATGCTAAAAAGCAAGTAGAGATCGAGTACCGTATCGTCCGCCCGGACGGCGAGGCGCGTATCGTGCATACTCTATATGAGGCGAGCTTCGACGAGGAGGGTAGGCCGCTCTGGTTGTCAGGCACGGTTCAGGACATCACCGAGCGCAGAGAGGCTGAGGAGGAACGAAAGCGAGCCGAACAGAACTACCGCCTTATCTTCGAGAACGCCGTAGAGGGTATATTTCAGAGCACGGTCGACGGGCGATTTCTCACGGCGAACCCGGCGTTGGCTCGTATGCTCGGCTACGAATCTCCCGAAGAACTACTGGCGGTCACCTCCAATATCGGGGATCAACTCTACGTCGAGCCCGAGCGCCGGAAGGAGTTCAACGAACTGATACGAGAGCACGGTGCCGTGCTGGGCTTCGAGATACAGATGCGCCGCAAGGACGGGAGAGTAATGTGGGCTTCCGTTGGCGCGCGCGCCGTCTGCGACGGGGACGACAACCTACTAGGCTACGAAGGAACGGTGGAGGATGTTACGGAGCGCAAGCGGGCCGAGGTTGCCCTGCGTGAGATCCGAGAGGCCGAACGCCGCCGTATAGCCCGTGATTTGCACGACGAAGCTATGCAAGACCTCGTATTCGTCATTCAAAGCTTGCAGTATGCTCAGTTGACATCCGCTGATCGAGGATCGGACGATCGGTTGGAACAAGAGGTATCAGCCCTCCGCAGAGTAGTGGCCGGACTGCGTAACGCTGTTTACGATCTTCGTTTGGGCAGTGAAGACCGTTCTTTCCTCCAGTCTTTGGAAGCGCTCGTGGAACTGAACCGCCAGATGGCCCCGGAGCGTGAGTTGAATTTGAACGTGCAGGAGGGCTTCCCCGAGGAGATCGACGGCAACATCGGGGTAGAGTTACTTCGTATCTTCCAGGAGGCGCTGGTCAACATCCGGCGCCACTCCAACGCTTCGTACGCCCAGATAACCTTAGGACGCAAAGAGGATAGGATCTGGGTAGAGATCGAAGACGACGGACAGGGCTTCGAGCCGGGCAAGGGAGGCGGGATAGGGCTTACGGGAATGCGGGAGCGGGCCCATGCTCTCGCCGCGGAGCTTCAGATCAGAAGCGAACCCGGCAAGGGTACGACGTTGCGCTTCAGTGCCAAGCTTTCCAACCACCAGGACTTCGATAATGATAGTCTAGAGGACGAAAATCTTGTTTCTAGTCAGCCGACGGAATGAGGTAGTCGGAGCGCAGGATAGTAAGAGCCGGCAGCCCGGCGACGAAAGAGGAGAAGTGCGGCGTATCTTGCTCTTGGAGGATCACACGATATTACGTCAGACTCTCGCGCTTGTCTTCGATCAGGAGCCGGAGTTCGAAGTGTACGCGCAGGCGGGCACCGTGGCCGAAGCGCGCGAGACTTTGCGCGGGCTCGAGAGCAGGGTTGACGTAGGCATATTCGACCTCTCCCTGCCGGATGGGGAGAGCACGGAGCTTATCGGAGAGCTACGCGAGTCCAACCCCGACTTCAGGGCGCTTGTCTTAACCGCGAGCTTCGAGCGCCAGGCTTTCGCGCGGGCAGTCGAGGCGGGCGCGGCGGGAGTTCTGCACAAGACCGCTGACCTGAACCAGATTATTGGCGCGGTAAGGCGTTTGGTCGCAGGCGAGGCGCTGCTCTCAACGGGAGAGATAGTGGAGCTCCTTCGCCTGGCGAGCAGCTCTCGCGAGCAGGAACGCGAGGTCCGAGAAATTATCGAGCGCATCACCTCCCGCGAGCGAGAGGTACTCCAGGGCCTCGCTGACGGCCTCAGCAACAAGGAGATAGCCCGCCGCCTCTACATAAGCCTCGATACCGAGCGCACGCACGTATCCAACGTCCTCAACAAGATCGGGGCTCACTCGCAACTCCAGGCCCTCATCTTCGCCGTACGCTACGGTATCGTCGATCTTGAATAGAGATATTGTGGACTCGCGCCGAAAGCGAGGACAGCTCATTTAGTCGTCAGGCGCGTGTCCGGAGTCTAAGCTTAGCCGAACAACCCGTTACGCTTTGACTCCAGATACATACATGCCTCTCTAAACGTCGCCGTACCCCTGCCGCAGCTTGCTCTCCGGCGCCCTAGCGTCTTGCGCGCGATTTCTTACATAGCGATCTGATCCTCTTGCGAAGGGTTGTTCTTTTCAGCCAGGGTGCGCTTCTATAGTTGGTCTTAGGGAAGTTCTAAGGTCGTGAGGAAAGCTCTGCTTCTAGTTCGTCGATGAACTGCCGGGCGGTGCGGCCACTCCTGCCGGCGTGCCAGCGATCCCAGAGCAGGGCTCTCTCTTCAAGAATCTCCGTAGGAACCTTCAACCCGCGCCCCCGTGCTAGTCCGAATACTATCTCCAGGTACCTCTTCTGGTCAGGGGAGGGAAAGGTGAGACGCAGACCGAAGCGAGCGGATAACGATAGCTTCTCCTGCATGGTGTCGCGTCCGTGGACGTCATCGGCTTCACCTTCGTCGCGCTCAGAGAAGCGTTCACGGATCAGATTGCGTCGGTTCGAGGTCGCGTAGACTTTAACGTTCGCGGGTGGTTCCTCAACGCTCCCTTCGAGGAGAGCCTTTAGAGACTTATACTCAGTCTCATCTTCCTCAAAGGAGAGGTCGTCGACGAAGAGTATGAAGGATAGACCCCGGCTACGCAGGGCTTCGAGGACTTGTGGCAGATCCTTGAGGTCTTTCTTGGAGAGTTCGGCCAGGCGCAAGCCACGGTCCGCGTACTCGTTAAGAACGGCCTTCACCGTGGACGACTTGCCGGTACCCGGTAGACCATAGAGAAGAGCGTTGTGAGACGGGAGCCGTAAGAGAAGGCGTTCGGTATTCTTTACCAGGGGCTCTCGCTCTCGCTCGTAACCGATCAGATCCGAAAGGTGCACCGGGTCGGGATGCGACACCGCCCGTAATCTCCCGCCCTCCCAGCGGAAAGCCCGGTATCGCCCAAAGAGGCCCGCACCGTGAAGAGAGTAGTAATCCGCGAGTGTTTCCACAAGACTACTCCAATCGCTAGCCGCCGCAAGCCTCCTGGCAAGCGCCGATCGGGGGGAGGCCCCGACTTTAGGGCCGGAATCTCGCCAGGGCGCCCAGACCCCGGAGAGCCCCGGTAAGGATTCAACGGCTTCCAGAAGGACCTCTGCGTCGACGGCGAAGAGCTCTCGCAAGGTATGAAGGTCGCGCCGAACCTGCTCTACGACGGCGGAAAGAGTTTCGCCTCTCTCCGCCCCGAGGCTAAAGGCGTTCTCGTCGTCGAGGATGCGCCCAACGAGGTGCGATTGCCAGGCGTCGGGGAGTAAGTTCTCGCTTTCGGCCGTGAGCTCTCCCCAGACCCGCCCGAAGACATCCGCGATGACTACCGGGTCCGGATGTTCCGCAGCTAGCAGACCGAGCAGGGTCAGGAGATCACGCCCGGTGTTCGAGTCCAGGACGCCTCTGAAGACGGCCATACCCCGCGCCCGCAACAGCAACCGATTCGGATCAAAACTCATACGGTCAGACAATTTAGCAGCAAGGCGTTCCACAATCCGAGAAGGTTCAAGACCCAGCCAATATATGTAGAGCTGCGGCCGCTGAAGCTGTCTCGACTATAGCGTGGTAGGAGACGTTCGGAACGTGCTCCTTCAGCTCTGTAGTAAGTCTGCCAGGGAAACTTGAGGGCTTGCAAATATGAGGGCTTTAGCCGGGTTGGCTCTCTATCCGCCGAAGAGGCGGGCCCAGAAGCCACGGCTCTTCAAGACCTGAAGCTCAGCTTCGAGCCGGGTACGTTCCTCGACGAGGTTGGCCTTCTCGTCGACCAGTTCGATGCGCTCCTCCACGAGCCGTTCGCGTTCTGACTCGAGCCTGGCCTTCTCTTCTTCGAGGGTGGAAATGGTTCTCTCTTGCAGCTCGCGCTGGAACTCGATGAGGTTGAGACGTTCGATCTCCGACCAGAGGCGGTCTATCTCCATACGCGCTGCGTCTCGCTCCTGCTTGACCTCATCGATCTGGCGGGTGCGCTCTTCGAGGCGCGTCTTGTAATCCTGGCCCTGTTGGAGCAGGCGCTCGTAGCGCTCAAACGGTACTGCCGGCAGACGCGAGGATTCGGCCCCATATGGCGCCTCGTCCCCGATCACCTCTCCCTCGAAGACTTCGTCCTCCTCTGGCGTTCCCGTATCGTTAGCTCCCCCGCCAGTCCCCAACGTCCGTGCCAACTCCTCGACATCCGAGAGCAGGAGGCTGTATCCGCCCCGGTCGGTACGCTCGGCGCTTAGGCGCCCCTCGGCTACGTAGCGCCGGACCGTACTCGCCGAACGGCCCAGAATCGCCGCCGCCCCGCCAAGCCCGATCTTCTCCTCCCTTACCTCCCTGGGGTCCATACTGGAACATTCTACTGACCGCCGCAAGCAACGGCTAGGATTTAGTGGTCAGCTCTCGACAATCGGCCAATATAAGCACTGCTTACTGAGATCGGGGCGCACAGCCACGCCGTTTAGCACGTTCTCTCTTCAACCTACTTTCTAATCGCACTTGTCCTACGAGCGAAAAAGTAGCGAAGCTAGAGAGGCACAGAAGCTGGCTTGACGTCAGGTATCTAAGCCCTGAACACCTCACCGTCACGCACCTCCACCGGTATCTCAGGCAGGGGCTGGGTCGCCGGTCCGTTCACTACCGCCCCGCCGCTCGTAGGATCGAACACCGAGCCGTGACAGGGACAGGAGAGGTTGCCCTCGCTGTAGCCAACCGTGCATTGACGATGCGTGCACACCGCC
>DASQMR010000118.1:0-3638 GCA_035645375.1 Rubrobacteraceae bacterium | reverse complement strand
CGGGCCTCACCAGTGCGCTCGCCCTGCTGGGAGGGCTAGCGTTTCTTATCGGACTGATCCTGTTCGGCGCGGCGACTATGCGTGCGGGCGTGTTCCCCCGCTGGGCAGGGCTACTTCTGATCGTGGGGGATGTAGTGTTTGCGGCAGGCAGTTTCGCGGGGGCGGCCGCGACGATCTTCGAGATCCTCGGCGCGTTGATCACCTGCGCAGCGTTGGTGTGGCTGGGCTTATCGCTGCTCTCGGGGAGCGACACGTCAGGAAGACAAACCGCCCGCGTAAGCTAGGAGAAAAGCCGTTATGTGTATTGGCCTCCCACGGCCACTCTATTCCTTATCGAAAACGCGGTTGCCAATAACTCTTTTATCGGACTCTCATCTGGCGAACAGCTTCGTAAAATACCATCAAGTAATAACAGCCTTCTAAGACAAATCGGTTATCTAAAGGAGAGTGCTAGGGAGCAATGAATGCTGAAATGTGGGTGGGATTGCTGGTGGAAGGCTCAATCCTAACCGTGCCATTGATGGTCATCGCCTTTCTATTATCCAGCTTCACTAGGGATCTCTTCGCTCGGTCCTTTCTCGCTATCTTCTTGTTCGCCGCGGCTGGGGCATACTTTGGATTTGCCCTTCTGGCGGCTCCGAGTCCGATTTGAATGCTAGCAGAGATAGTACAGATATTTATCTACAGCACTATGGGCTTGCTTGGTCTGCGAGGCTCTGCGTTATGGCTTGCTGCCGGTTGGGCATTGCATCCTCTGTGGGATGTAGTGCTCCACTACGCAGGACCGGGACACACGTTTGCCCCTATAACCTACACTATTCCATGTCTCAGTTTTGACCTTGTGATCGCTGCTTATATCGCCGTCACCTACGGTCTAATAGGGAGCCACAAGTTAGGGTTTCGAACTTAGCGTAGCAGCATAGAACAATAGGGCTGGTATGCCACCCATTAACGCTCTTGGTCTTTGTCCATCAACTCTCTGGTCTTGCGCTCCTCCCAATCCTGCCCGAACCTACCACTGAGCCCGAACACGTTCAGTGCGTGTATACCTAGTCCTATCCCCCAGAATATGAGCGGCCAGTAGAACCACCAACCTCCTCACGGGAGGAGGTTGATAACAACTAGTCCAATGTTGACCAAGATGAAGGCTGTCGCATGAGTGTAGAAACCTTTTAGGGCCTGCACGCGTTCGCGCGCCCGCTGGTAACGCTGTTGTTCCTGATCCATCTAACAACTCATTGCCTAGCTAACGACCCCTCCTAACAGTACCGAGTAGCATCCCTAGGAGGGTCCCCGCTAAGAAGGCCCCAGCCCAAGAAGCCTTCTTACCTCGGCGGTGGAGAGGGATGAAGCGAGTACTCTCCTGACTCACCTCCAAGACGCCTAGCGGGACCACAGAAATGCCCCCGCCACCGCTTTCGCCGGCCGGGCGCTCCTCTTTTCGGCCTTCTTCATCATAGATTTTTTCCTTGCCAAAGCCACGGCCCAGCCCGTAGGCGATCCTCGCCACCGGTATGATTGTCTTTCCATAGGCTTCAATCGGCTCCCCGTAGACCTTCTCGACAGTCGCGCTCTCTCTGAGGCTATCTGCCAGTGATCCTAGCGACCCGTAGACGTCCACTCGCTATACCTCCTTGCGATTAGTTATAGATTCGAAAAGCGGCCCCCAAACGAGCCGCTACGCATTACTTCTAGTACTTCTCTACTCTTAATGAACTGGTAGCGCTCGCGCCGCCTGATAGCCAGGCACCCTGGTCTCCAGAAACGCGACCGCCAGAGGGCTGAGCGGTACAATAAGCGACAGAGGGAAGCTATGGTCGAGAGAACAGCTCTCCAAGTAGCACGGGCCCATAACCCTTGGCGTTGGTCACTACGCTATCAAGAGTAGGTTCTTCTCGGAAACTAAGCTAGTACACAGGGTTAGGATAGTGAACGTTACTCAAGCCTGAGGTTGTACTTCTCCATCAGCTCTGGCATCCGCTCCATATACATGGTTAGCCCGTACCTTCCCGCTATCTCCATGATCTTGGCAAAGTCGGGCTCGCCGCTACCTGCAGCAGAAATAACCTCGCCCAGCTCATCGAAGTACTTCTCAAAGCCCGCAGGAGAGATGATCTCTAGGATCCTTGCAGGCTCCGAGCCCGCGTTCCAGAAGGCGTGCGGTATGCCCCGAGGCTTCACAATGTAGGTCCCCGGGGTAGCCGTGAACTCTTTCTGGCCGATGAGCACCCCAACCTCTCCTTCTAACACAAAGGAGTACTCATCTTCGTTTTGGTGCGTGTGAGGCGGCGCTCCGAGGATGCCTGGTTGCAGGGGGTGCTCAACTATAGAGAAGGAGCCTCCAGTATCAGACCCGAAGAGCTTGTGTATCGCCCCTAACCCTCCGGGCAAAACTGATGTGCCCTCCTCGGGGGCAATCATCAGGCGTTCGTCCGATTCCACTTACTCCATCCTCCCTATATAGAGTCTCACTCTTTGCACCTTGACTATGACGTAAGTACAGAGGTTTTGGAATAGAGAAAGCTGCCCGGCTGCCCCTTATTCACTGGATTGCCGCTAAGAGGTCTTCTCGGAAGCCGCAAGGTGTTGATCGTATAAAAGGAAAAAGGGACGCCGAACGGGTCTAGCGGCACACCCTACCTTAAAGCCGCGGCGCTGCGAGCCGGCTACCTGCCATCAGCATCAACTCCCGACCTACTTATTAAGGTGTTGGAGCACCTTGCTAAAATGCGCCCTGGCCCGCAAAAGGAGGCAAGAAGCTGCATGGAACACAATACCTTTCCGATGAAAAGGCAAAAGAGGATAGCCCTCCTGGCCCACGACAACACGAAGACCGACCTAGTGCAATGGGCGAGAGATAACAAAGAACGTCTGGCCCACCACGAGTTGTTCGCTACAGGATCGACCGGCGAAGCGTTGGAGGACGAGCTTGGCGTTGAGGTTCGCAAACTCCTGAGTGGGCCTTTGGGGGGAGATCTGCAGATCGGGGGGAAGATCAGCGAGGGGGACATCGATTTTTTGATCTTTTTCTTGGACCCTCTCACAGCCCTCTCCCACAATTCAGATGTTCAGGCCCTCCTGCGGATGGCCGTGCTGTGGAACATCCCCGTGGCCTGCGACAGGGCTTCGGCGGACTTCATGATCACCTCTCCCCTGATGGACGAAGAGTACCAACGTCTCCTTACAGAGGAGATCGACACCTACGGAAGCCACTAATCGCTACCCCGCCAGACAGCGGAGGCGTTAGGAGCGTATGAATCGGGGCAAATTCTATATTCAACGAACTGCCGCTAAGACGTTTTATCGGAAGCTGCGAGGCAAAAAAGAGCCGAGGCTGTTAGAACCCCGGCCCAATAGCAATGTAGCTATATACGATAGGCATCCTCGTCGCGCTCGCCGCTGCCTGAGCCTAATTCCCCGATGGAGTTCGTGATGCCGGACGAGACGTTAAGGTTGGCATACGCGGCCCTTCTTTAGAGAGGACGTTCTTTACTGGTGCGTCTACCACCAACCCCACATACCCCAGTTCAAGAACCATCCTCCTATAGGCTCATAGCACCACCTGTAGTACTGCCAATACCACCAGTGTGCACCAGGTGACCAGAACCAGTCCCAGGTCCATGAGTAACAAGTAGGGG
>DASQMR010000117.1:0-5608 GCA_035645375.1 Rubrobacteraceae bacterium | reverse complement strand
GACGAGTCAGGGATTATCGTTTTCGGCGGCGGCAGCGGTTGCTCGGGGAGGGGGTGCCTGTTCTGGATCATCGTCAGCGTCGTCTTGAGCGTTACCCTGACCTTGCTCCTCAACCTCGTCGTCTACCTGTTCTAGGATTCTCAAGGTCCTGGTGCGCTAAGCCTCGTTGAGCGTCTTCTCGCCCTCGTTCTTGCCTTCGGGGGCGTGATCTTCTATCACCTGGTTTATCTGGGCGCCGATGAGCAGAATGAACGACGTATAGTAGATATAAAGCATCAGGATAATGATGCCCGCGAACGAGCCGAAGGTTTTGTTGAAGGAAGCGGAGCCGAAGCTCTCGACATAGAGCCAGAAGAGTAGCGAGAAGACGAGCCACAAAGCTACCGCCAAGATCGAGCCGGGGCTAACGAACTTAAAACGCTGCTCGACGTCTGGAGCGAAATAGTAAACCAGGGCGAAGGCGAAGAGCACCACCCCGAGCAGGACCGGCCATTTCGCGACGTTCCACACTATCTCAAATACAGTGCCCAGGCCCACGACGTCGGCGATAGCCCCTCCTATCTCGGGCCCGAAGACAACGAGCACGAGCGCAGAAAGGAGGAGTACGGCAACCCCGAGGGAGAGGAAGATGGAGATCCCGTACACCTTCCAGAACGGCCGGTCTTCCTCGACCTCGTACATAACGTTCATCGCCTCCATGATAGAGCGAAACGCCCCCGAAACGCCCCACAAGGCGAGGAGGATAGAGACTATCGCGCCTACGGTGAACGCCCCCGAGGCCCTGCTCTCTGCGATACCGACGAGTTGATCTTCGATCAGGCTAAACGCTTCTGCAGGCAGGACGGCCCGAGCCTGGTCCAGGAGATAGGTAAGGAGCTCCGGAGCCCCAAAGAGCCCGAGCAAGGAGAGCAGGAACACGAAGAGCGGGAAGAGCGCGAAGAGCCCCTTGTACGTCAGGTTGCCCGCGAAGGCGGCGAGGTGGTCCTCTCCTATCTCCTTTGCCAACCGCTTGAAAAACTCCACGAGCCCGAGACGCCTGCGCGTCATCGGGATCGGCACCTCGTTGCCGGTCTGCTCGGCTTTCTGTACGAACTTCTTGCCGGGTATATTATCCATGTATCCTCCTCGAAGAACGTCTTGTGGACAGCTTCCTCGACGAGATTTTATACCCGCGCACACGGTCAGCGCCCGTCGCGTAGTATGACCCTACTCTTCCGGGAAATCTCTGCAAGGTCGTACACGCTAAACGACAGGAGGAACGATTGGCGGCGGTTAGCATTTTGCTCCCCACCTACGAACGCCCCGAGTCCCTAGTAATGACGCTCTCCGGGGTCGCCTCGCAGACGGTGGCGGATCTGCAGGTCGTCATCTCCAGTCAAGGCCGCTACAGGGCGGAGGCTTCCCCTGTAGCGCAAGCCATATCGCGCGTGATCGGGGCTCGCGGCGGCTCTGTCGAGTGGCACCACCGCGAGCCGCGTGGTATCGCCGAGCAACGCAACTTCCTCCTGAGCTGTGCGGAGTCTGAAAGCGTTCTCTTCCTCGACGACGACATCTTCATGGAGCCGTGGGTGATCAAAAATCTCCTCTCCGTACTAAAGACCGAGGACTGCGGCTTCGCCGGCGCCTTCCCGGCCGGCCTTACGTTCGTAGACGACGTGCGTCCTGAGCAGCAACACATCGAGCTCTGGGAAGGGTCCGTACAACCAGAAGCGGTAGAGGTGGAAGGAACGGGCTGGGAGCGTTGGCACCTCCACCGCGCCGCGAACCTGTACCACGTAGCCCAAAGACTCAATCTCCCACCCGGTGAGTTCCTGCGCTATAAGGTCGCCTGGGTCGGCTCGTGCGTACTCTACGACCGGGAGAAGCTTCTACAGGTCGGCGGTTTCTCGTTCTGGAAGGATCTGCCACGTTACCACAAGGCCGAGGACATCGTGGTACAGAACCTACTCATACGTCGCTTCGGTGGCTGCGGCCTCGCTCCCTCGGGCACTTATCATGCCGAGGTCAAGACGACTACCTTCTCTCCGGAGGGCACGGTCGAGGCCGACGCGGTGGACCTCCTGCCCGAGCTAATCGAGCGATACGCGCCTCGATAGCCGGCGGCCAAACGCCCTACGGATCGGTTAGCCTAAGGTTCTCGCGGGCCTCGTCGAAGTCGCGGTAGATGCGCTGCTCAAGGTCCGCCCTAGCGAAGTCCTCGCCGAGCTGATGTCGGAAGAAGGCGTCCGTCGAGTAGCGGATAGAGGAGAGGAAATAGTTCTCCTCGTTGTGCCTGACCATCTTGTAGAACCTGTCGGCAGCCCTCGGGGAGAGGTAGAAGTTGTCGTAGTTGACGATCACGTGCACTTTGCGTCCGCAGCTTGCGAGGCTCTCGTCCAGAAAATCCGCGAGCTCGCTCGCGTCTCCTTTGGTCTCGAGGCTCATGCCCTCGAAGTTCACGTAGAGAACGTTTTTCTCCGAGTCGTACTGCAAGCGCTCGTTCAGGCTCATAGGTGAGCGATCCTTGAGTCCCATCGGCTCGTCGTGGAAGATCCTAGCATCCATCGAGCGAATGTTGTCCGGGATGATGGGCCGGAACGCCATGTGGGCCAGGATGTCCCGGTCCAGGACCACCCCCGGCGCTATCTCGATGAGCTCCAACCCCGCCTCCGTAAGCCGGAACACGCAACGCTCGGTGATGTAGTACACCGTCTGGCCGCGGCTCCGGGCGTACTCCCCGGAGAAGGTTACCTGCCCCACCCTCTCCACAAACTTGCTCGAGCCCGGAGCCAGGATGCGCAGGTTGCCATTCTCCAGCGCGAACCGGCTGCGCGAGGCAAAGGTTCCCATGAAGTAGACGGACCTGGCATTCTGGCTGATGTTTATGAAACCGCCTGCCCCCGCGAGCTTGGGGCCGAACCGGCTGACGTTGACGTTGCCCTCCCCGTCTACCTCGGCCATCCCCAGGAAAGCCTGGTCCAGCCCGCCCCCGTCGTAGAAGTCGAACTGGTAGGGCTGGTCGATAATAGCCTGGGCGTTCGCCACCGCCCCAAAGGAGAGCCCGCCGGCCGGTATCCCGCCGACGCCCCCCGGCTCGACGGTGAGCGTTATGAGGTTGAGGATCTCCTCCTCGTTGGCTACCGAGGCGACCCCCTCGGGCATCCCGATCCCGAGGTTCACGACGGCGTTGATCTTGAGGAACATCGCCGCTCGCCGCGCGATGACCTTTCGCACGTCGAGCGGTATCGGCGCGATGGTCTTGTTGGAGATCTTTATCTCGCCGGTGTATGCGGGGTTGTAGGCCTCCCCGAAGGTCTGCATGTGGTTCTCGGGGGAGGAGGCGACGACCACGCAATCCACGAGCGCACCGGGAAGCTTCACCGCCTGCGGGCTCAAAATGCGCTCCGTCGTGACCCGCTCGACCTGCACGATCACGATCCCGCCCGAGTTCTTGACCGCCTGAGCCATCGAGAGGACCTCAAGCGTCAACGCCTCTTTCTCCATCGTCACGTTCCCATCCTCGTCGGAGGTCGTGCCGCGCAGGAGGGCGACGTTTATGGGGAAGGACTTGTAGAAGAGGTACTCCGTGCCGTCGAGTTCGAGGACCTCGATCAGGTCTTCGGTCGTAACGTCGTTCATCTTGCCCCCGTCGAGGCGCGGGTCGACGAAGGTGTTGATCCCGACGGTCGAGATCAAGCCGGGCCTGTGCCCCGCTATCTCGCGGAAGAGGAGCGAGATGACGCCCTGCGGGAAACAGTAGGCCTCTATCTTGTTCTCCAGAGCGAGCGTCCCGAGCGAGGGTACGAGCCCCCAGTGCCCCCCGATCACCCTCTTCACCATCCCCTCACCACCGAAGTGATTGAGGCCCTTCGTCTTCCCGTCTCCCTGCCCAGCGGCGTAGACAAGGGTAAGATTCCTCGGTGCCCCCGTCTCGACGAAGCGCCTCTCCAGGGCGACGGCGAGCTCCTCGGGGAAGCCGGTGCCCACGAAGCCGCTCGTGGCAACGGTATCACCGTCGAGGATCACATCCACGGCCTCGTCCACGGAGATTACCTTGTTGCGGTTCATGGACGCTCCTCTCCTGGTCCGATCCGGGTTTCTTCTACGATGGAGGCCCCCGCGTTAAACCTTGGGTTCACGATCCCCGGAGCCACTACGTACTGTAAATGTAATTTTCCCTTCTAACCCGAAGCTCCTTACAACCTATTATGTAAATTGTCTGCATATATCTAACCATTTTCAGCCTGCCTTTCGACTTCCTCTGTTTTCCTGGCATTCGAGTACCTAAACGTCGCGGCAGAGCGCTCTAAAGGATCGTCTTCGAGCCGGACGTTTGCCGGACACTTGAGAGAGAAGTAGAAGGCTGCCCCAAGGGCGTCGAGCCTAAGAGACGCGGTCCCAGTCGGGTGCTATCTTGACCACGGTACGGCCTTTCACCGAGCCTTCAAGGAACCGCTTAAAGGCGCCCGGAAGCTGCTCCATGTCTATGGTCCGCGATATCTCCTGGAGGTGGCGCGGACGCATGTCGCTCGCCAGACGTTCCCAAAGTTCGCGGCGCAGGTCCATCGAGAAGTACCCGGTATTGATGCCCAGCAGGTTGACGCTACGCAGGATAAAAGGCATGACGCTGGTATTCAGCCCGGCGCCGCCGGCAAGCCCGCAGCTCGCGATACTGCCGTGCCGCATGGTGGTACGGGTTAGCCAGGAGAGCATGCCGCCGCCGACCGGGTCCACGGCCCCCGCCCAGATGGCCGTCTCCAGCGGCCGCTCGCCCATCTTCAAACCGTGCCGGGAGAGCACCGCCTTCGCGCCGATCCGGCGCAGGAAATCGTGCTCCTCGTCCTTCCCGGTAATGGCGGTTACCTCGTAACCCATGCCCGCCAGGATATCGACGGCGAGGCTTCCCACGCCGCCAGTAGCGCCCGTCACCGCGACCGGGCCGTTCTCTGGCCGCAACCCGTTCGCCTCCATCCGGCATACCGACAGGGCGGCGGTCAGGCCCGCAGTCCCGATGCCCATTGCCTCCCACAAGCTCAATCCAGAGGGCAGGGGCACCACCCAGTCGGCGGGGGCCCGCACCCACTCCGAGTAACCGCCGTCGTGATCCTCGCTCATGCCGTACCCGGTGACCAGCACCTCATCGCCCTCACGAAAGCGGGGATCTGTAGAAGCGTTGACCTTTCCAGCGACGTCGATGCCGCCCGTCATGGGGAAGCGGCGCATTATCTTTCCAGCGCCGGTGGCCGCCAAAGCGTCCTTGTAATTGATGCTCGAGAAGGCCGCTCGCAAGAGCACCTCGCCCTCGTCCAGGTCATCCAAGGAGATCTCGGTCAGTTCTCCACGGATGCCACCTTTGTCATAGACTCGGTAAGCTCTGAAAGTGTTCATAAGTTCTCCGTAACCGTGTGAATTTCTAGGCTCGTTCTTGCGATCCGTATTAGCGGTACCCCTTCTCCCCGTTGCGCATGGCTCTAACCTTCTTCGTCCTGATCCGTACGGCCCGTCAGGCAGCTCATCGTAAGAAGTCGAAGGCCGATAGCTACGATGGCTTGCGTGCCGCGAACCTCTCGACCACGCCCCACTTCGAGCGTTCGAGATGCTCGACGACGAGGCCAGCGTCCTGGATGTG
>DASQMR010000116.1:0-13895 GCA_035645375.1 Rubrobacteraceae bacterium | reverse complement strand
GCTGGATTTGCGAGCGTCGTGAGCTACCATATTCGATAGCCGGAAACCGTGCCCGAGGCTGTGGAACACTTCCGCATGAGCTGCGAGCGCGTAACAGCTTCCGTTGAGAGGAGAAGAGAAGCATGATCCTGGTTACTGGGCGAACATCAACCTTCGCAGGCAAGGTCTGTCTCAAGTACTACACACAGGCGGTCCTATCCCGAGGGTTGCCTGCAACCGCCACTCTCCCGGCTTGACCGGAGACGCGGACTTGGTGCGCGGTGACCTGGTCGGACTCAACGCTTGCCCGGACGGAGGTGAAGCCGACCTCCTGGTCTTGCCTTTCTTCGCGCAGAGGCACCCTTGCGCTGCTGGATATCGTTACGAAATACGCGCGCCGCATCTTGTAATCTCGATTGGAGGGCGCAGACTATGCCTCGAACAACAAACCAATACGATCACCGCGCGGATTGCCGCCGAATTGGAGGCGTGAGCTTGAAGCCGATCGTTTCCGTATCCAATCTCTCAAAGATCTACGCCTCTGGTTTTCAGGCTCTCAAGAGCATCAACCTGGACATCCGCCGGGGAGAGATTTTTGCCCTGTTAGGTCCGAACGGCGCCGGGAAGACTACGCTGATCAGCATCATTTGCGGGATCGTCAATCCGACCCGAGGCGTCGTTTTGGCTGCCGGTCACGACATCATTACCGAATACCGTGCGGCTCGGTCCATGATCGGCCTCGTCCCGCAGGAACTGACGACCGATGCGTTCGAGACCGTCTGGGCTACCGTGGCCTTCAGCCGCGGGCTGTTCGGTAAACCGCCAAACCCTGACTACCTCGAGAAAGTCCTCAGAGACCTGTCTCTATGGGACAGAAGGGACAGTAAGATCATGACGCTCTCCGGCGGCATGAAGCGCCGGGTTATGATCGCCAAGGCCCTGTCCCACGAGCCGCAAATTCTCTTTCTCGACGAGCCGACGGCAGGCGTCGATGTAGAGCTGAGACGAGATATGTGGCAGATGGTGCGCTCGCTGCGCGAGAGCGGCGTAACCATCATCTTGACCACCCACTACATAGGCGAGGCCGAAGAGATGGCCGATAGGATCGGGGTGATCAGCAACGGTGAGCTCATTCTGATCGAAGATAAAGTCGAACTAATGCGCAAGCTCGGCAAGAAGAGATTGACGTTGCAGCTACAGAGCAAGCTAGATTGGATCCCAAGCGAACTTGCAGAGTATGGACTGGAGCTAACGGCAGACGGTCGCGAATTGATCTACACGTACGATACGCAAATCGAGCGCATGAGCATCACCTCTCTGCTAGCAGACCTAAACGCAAACGGCGTCAAGTTCAAGGATCTGCAAACGGAACAAAGCTCACTGGAAGATATTTTTGTCAGTTTGGTGAAGGAGAGACGGTGAACTTTCACGCAATCCGGGCGATCTACAAGTTTGAGATGGCAAGAACCTGGCGTACGCTGCTGCAGAGCATCGTCTCACCGGTTATCTCGACGTCCTTGTACTTCGTCGTCTTCGGCGCGGCGATCGGCTCGCGCATCACCGCTATCGACGGAGTTAGCTACGGCGCCTTCATCGTACCCGGGTTGATCATGCTGTCGCTGCTGACGCAGAGCATCTCCAACGCCTCGTTTGGCATCTTTTTCCCCAAGTTCACGGGCACGATATACGAGCTCTTGTCGGCTCCCGTTTCTTCTATCGAGATCGTCATCAGCTATGTCGGAGCAGCCGCGACCAAGTCGATTATCCTGGGTCTGATCATCTTGGCCACTGCGGGCCTTTTCGTGCCGCTAGAGATAGAGCATCCGCTGTGGATGCTCACCTTCCTCGTGCTAACGGCTGTAACCTTCAGCCTCTTCGGTTTTATTCTCGGCATCTGGGCTGACGGCTTCGAGAGGCTACAAATCGTGCCGCTTCTCATCATCACGCCGTTGATCTTTCTTGGCGGTAGTTTTTACTCCGTCGACATGCTGCCGCCGTTTTGGCAAACGGTCACGCTATTCAATCCGGTCGTGTATCTGATCAGCGGCTTTCGCTGGAGTTTCTATGGGATCGCCGACGTGAGCGCTGGCGTCAGCTTAGCCATGACGATCCTCTTCCTTGCTATTTGCCTGACGATAATATGGTGGATCTTCAAGACAGGGTACCGGCTCAAAGCGTAACTCGGTCGAGAGTGGCAAAGTCGAGCTCGTCTGGTAGCTTTTGGTGAACGTGCTTGGCTGTGCGCAGTTTGCTCCGCCAGCGTCTTTAGAGAGCCCGCGAACGACATACCCCAGGTTAGCTCCTCTACTGTAATGGCCTGCTTGACATCCTTGTGACGCTAGCCAGATTCTTCCCGACCGTGAAGGCAAAAGCACTCTCTCCCACTACGCGCTACGTTTACCTCCTCAACTCTCGCAGGTTGTCCCAGAGCACGTAGACGCCTAGGAGCAGCACTGCCGCGACGACGATCTCCCAGAAGAACCGGTAGAAGACGACCAGCGTGGCGACTACGGCTAGGCCTATGGTCGCACTGGTTACCAGGTTGGTCAGCCGGCCGCGGAAACCCGCTTCAACGGAGAGGAACAGGGCGATGCAGCCGGCCAGGGCGAAGGTTAGGTAGGCTCCCCGTTCGTATATCACCACAAGCACAAATACTATGAGCATCAGCCCTACGCTTGCTGCGGCCCATGCCTCTGCCAGACGGCTGGCGCGTAGCGTCGTCTCCGAAGCTGGCTGTTGGGCGCGCGTGATGTGCGCACGGGCCGGTTCACGCTCCCCGGCTTGTAACCGGCTAGCGTAGCTCTCCAGCGACTCTACGAGCACACCATCTGCGGCCACCCGCGCCCGTAGTCCATCCACTTCCGCAGAGAGGGCGCGTATCTGCTTTTGGTGAGCCTCGTACAACGCGCGTAAGTGAGGTTTCCCGCGCGCGGCCGCCGCCTCAACACCAAGCCCTTTGAGTTGGCGGCTCTTCTCTTCGATCTCGGCCTGCAAGGTGGCTCTTCGCTCCGCCACCGCAGCCTGCTGCTCCCGCAAAGCGCTCAGTGTATCGGTCGGTGGTGGCACCTTGTCGAGCCCGGCCCAGCCCACCGGGTCGTACCACGGTCGGGCTACGCTCCCGTCGCGGCTGTACATCGGTCCGGCTGGGGCGTCCTCACCCTCGAAAGGGTCTCTCGTGTACAGACCCCACAGCCCTCGATAATGACGTACCCAGTCCGGGATCGGGCCGTCGAGCAGCCTCGGAGGATCCCACTCCTTCTCCCCGCCCGCTCCTATGGTCAGGCCGTCTCCGCGAGCGTAGTCTACAAAGGGTATATGGAAGATAGCCGGGCTTTGGCCTTCCTGCCCAGCCCCTGATTCTTCCTCGTCTCCGCCGTGCTGGCGTAGCTTCTGTCGCCAGAACGCCCGTACGGTGCCTAGGAGTCTCGTGAGGGGAGCTAGAAAGGAGAGCTCTAGTTCCGTCAAGTACTCCCCCGAGGCGTATTGGTTTGAGTGAGACCCGGCACAGACATAGACCACCGGATGCTCGCCCACTTTCTCTAGCTCCGGGTCGTCCCAGCGGCGTCTGAGGATGTCGCCCTCGTACTCGTGGGATGAGTAGGCCGTCCACACCGGGACGAGCTCGCCGGATGGTGACTCGGAGAGGTAGACGAAGACTTTCTCCCAGTCGGCTTCATGGTCGTTAGCCCCGAAGAACCCAGAGCGCCAGTCGTTGAACGCGTAGAAGAACCAGTACTGTAGGACCACCCAACCGTCCTGCCTTACGACCCGGCCGTGATAGCGGTAATGTTCGTTCTCGTTCAGAATATGCGAGTAGGCGACGCGGCCAGCCGCCGCGGTGCTCCCGGGCACCCGCCCGCGAGCCAGGAGAGTCAGGGAGAAGAGAGTGTCCATTATGCGTGAGACGTAACCGACCCGCGCGAGGCGACCCCGTCCGGTCCGAAAGGCGTCCTGCCGGGACTCGCGGGCGCGGCGGACGTCCTGCTGGATCAGGTCCTTGGCGTTGCGCGGGTCAGTGAACCTGAGGTAGCGTACGGCCCCGAACTCATCGGGCTCCGGTTTCGCCAGCTGCTCCAGGCTCAGTTTCCCGTGCGGGACCAGGCAGACCGCTTCTTCGCCGGGCCGCTCTACCCAAAGGCTGCAGGCTCGCGCGTAATGCTCGGCGTCCATAGGGAAGAATCGATCTCCTCTGGTGTATCGGGCAACCGGCTCGAAACGCCGAAGCAGGACCTCGTCAGCATTAAAATCCACGAGCCGTCCTTCGGACCTCTTTTCGCCGTCTGACGTGGAAGGCTGCTCGCACGTCCGATGAATTTAGATACAGGACCATCACGATGCAGTAGAGCATCACAGGATAGGCGAATAGAGGTTCCTGGTACAGGATCTCCTCCCACTCGGTATACAGCAGCAGGCAGGCAAGCAGGGTCAACGACTGTACGATCATGGCCAGCAGCCATCCTACCCGGAACAGAAAAAGAAAACCGAAAGCTGCCAGAAGAGCTAATACCGCCGGGATGCCGAGCATGAGTGCGATGACCACGGCCTGCTCGACCGCCTCGGTCAACCCGTCAGAGAGCATGGCGTCGTCTTCGAGCTGCTGCTGAACCTGCTGCCAGTCGACCCGGTAGACGTTGTAGGCGCCGATACCTACCAGACCGGCCGCCTGCACGACTAGTAACAAGGCGTTGGCCCGTACCGGCCAGGAGCGCGTCGTTTTACTTACCTTCGCCAACAACCCCTCCATCAGCTACGAGCTGAATATCCCTCTCCAACTGCTCCCGCGTCCACATGACTATGGCTCTCTGTCGACAACGATGTCATCTTCCTAATTATTCTAGCGGCACGGTTCTTGACCCTCATCCTACTCTACTCGGTTAACAGAGCTTGGGAAAGTCGTTCTCTCTATCTCCCGGTAAGCTTCTACCGTCCCAGATGCAACTCTGTTCTCAACTATGAGACGAAGTGTTAGTAACTACGGTTTCCGGGCTGGGGTACCGACCATAGTCATCTCGACCAGGTAAGAACGAGCAGGAAGGGAACGGCCGGGATTACTAAAGACGGAGCTGAGTATAAACATGCGTAAGAAGTCGCTCGAATCCTCGGCGTAAGCCAGCGCGCCGTGCGCAACCTGGCAGGCCAGCAGCGCTTGGAGATCAAGACTGAGGGCGAGGGCTCCGCAACGCGCTTCATGGTCTCCTTGGATTCCGTACAGAGGCTACGCTCGGAGCGGCAACGGTAACACTGAGGACCCGAGTAAACAGACTGGCTCCGACATGCGCTATGGCCTCGCGGTCGACGGACCGCTGCCTTCGTGACCCTAGCACTAGTAGTTCAGTCAACACGGGACCGGGAGCATCTCTCTCGCTGTTGTTCAATGAGGCGACGAAGGGGTGTCTTCTCAGGAACCTCTATGCACAATGCCGAAGAGCATTGTGCTCCTGACCCACCTTTCAGAGAGCTACACTAGTCTTGCCCTTTGTTTTGTCCGGTACCAGTCGTTGAGTCGGGCGGAGAGTGGGGCCCGTTTGTTATACTCGGGCGGCAGTCTCGGGGCAGTTGCGCCTAGCATATGGGTAGAGGGTTAGGCGCGCCTGCTCGCTAAATTCGGCAATGTCGCTGGCAGGGCCGCTGCGAAGAGTCGGCAGTGACCAACGAAGAAAGGAGCCCTATGCCCGGCGTGGTAGACCTGGTGCAGCAACACGAGTCGCCCGGTGAACGTCAGACGAAGATCGTCGATGTGTTGGTGGAGGCGTTCTCCGAGCTAATGGCCGCGGATCCAGACGCGTTTCGGAACAAATTTCGGAAGATGGCCGCAGGGCCGTTCGCCTTCTATCGTGGCAGCGCGCCCCTGTTCTATGCTGACGTGGAGGGAGCGCCGGACAGGTGGGCTGATGAGCGTACCAGTCGTGTCTGGATTCAGGGTGACCTGCACGCGGAAAACTTCGGCACCTACATGGCCGGTGACGGGGTTTTCGTCTTCGACGTAAACGACTTCGATGAAGCCTACCTCGGTCACTTTACCTGGGACATCAAGCGGATGGTCGCGAGCGTGGCCCTGCTGGGATGGATGAAGGCTATCTCGGACGCCAACATCGCGTGGCTTATCGAGACGTACGTCCGGGCCTACATACAGCAGGTGCATTACTTCGTCGACAGCGACCGCGACCATGAGTACTCGTTGCGGCTCGAGACTACCGACGGTGAGATCCAGAAGATTTTGCTGTCCACCCGGCTGAATACGCGCGTCGATCTGCTTAACAGGACGACCCTGGTCGACGAGGATTTCGACCGGCGGTTCCGGCGCGGTCCCGGGGTCCGCGAGCTCGACGATGCGGAACGGGCCGAAGTACAGACCGCCTACGAGAAATACCTGGAGACGATCCCCGGGGCAAAGCGCTTTCGGAGCCTGACTTACCAGGTCAAGGACATCGTCGGTCGCAAGGGCTTCGGCATAGGGTCGGCCGGGCTTCCCGCCTACAACATCCTGGTGGAGGGTCCGACCCAGGCGCTCGAGAACGACGTGATCCTGTCGATGAAGCAAGGCAACGTTGCCGCGCCCAGCCGGATCGTGCACGACGAGCGTATCGAGCGCTACTTCACGCATCACGGACATCGTACGGCGGTCTCGCAGCGGGCGCTGCAGGCTCACGCCGATCCGTGGCTCGGCTACACCGAGGTAGACGGCGTAGGCTTCGTCGTCTCTGAGCTCTCGCCCTATGTCGAGGATCTCGACTGGTCAGATCTTACCGAGCCCGAGGAGATGGCGCCGGTGTTGGACTACCTCGGTCGGGCGACCGCCAAGGTACACTGCGTCGCGGATAAAGACTCCGACGCGAGCATCGTCGGCTTCCAGACCGAGGATGAGATCGTCGAGGCGGTCGGCGGCAACGTGGAAGAGTTTGTCAAGGAGATGATCGACTTTGGCATGGGCTACTCTGAGGTTGCTCGTGGCGATCACCGGCTCTTCGTCGACGCTTTTCGTAACGGCCAGATCCCAGGGCTGTAGGGTAGATTGTTAGCCGCTGTGCCTACGAGACGCGAAACTAAAAGCGGAGGACAGCGATCTCGCCACCCATCGACCGCTGAGCTAGTAACGATTGTTGGTCGCGCAAGTTAGCGTAAAGACGCCGTTCCGGATTTTGAGATCGTCGCCCCGTCTACTCAGTTTCTTCATCACCGGATGAAAACACGCTACGTTCAGAAGCCTGAGCATTGGAGGTTCCTGTAATAAGGTGAGCGGTTTGGGACCGCAGTATTTATACCCTTGATCGAAGGCCAAAACCAGCGAGTTGCGCGCGCTACTTGAGTAGCGAGGCTCGCGGTATTTATGGAGTTGATTATTACCATGCCGCCGAGTGGTATTAGGTATTGGGCCGTCGGCGGCACTATCTGAAGCAGGAGCAGCAGGCCAATAGTGGAGACGGCCGCGAGCCCGATAGCCGCGGCTGCGAGTAAGAACGCCCTGGGTACCCCTTCGGCCCGCCGCGATGTTGTCTATCCACCGAAACCGACCATGACTAACAGGAGCAAGGCGACGTAACCTACATTCTCCAGCCCGAAAATAAACTCAATAACAAACCCGATCGCAGTAAGCTGAACGAACGAGCGCACGACGGCGATCATGATGTCTCCTTGCAGACCCAACCGCTCGTAGAGGCTTAGGGCGACCGCCACGGCGACGAGTCCCAAGGCGAGCAAGGCCGTCGCCACGGCCCCCAGACCCAGGCCTCCTATCATTCAGAGCTCCCCGTGAACGAATCGCTTAGCCTTCTCGCTGCCTACTTTACAGGAAAGGAACTCTTCCTTGCCCCACTCGCCTTCGCTCCTACCGTTCACAAGGAGCACCACGCGGTTCGCTATACGCTCGACCTGGAGTAGGGCGTGACTCACCAGCAGAATGGTTAGCTTCGCCCTATCGTTAAGCTCCTGAATGAGGTCCTCCACCTGGCGGCACGCAGCCTCATCGAGCGAACTCGTCGGTTCGTCCATGAGTAGCACCTCCGGATCAAGCGCCAAGGCGCGGGCGATCGAGACCCGTTGCTGCTGGCCCACGGAGAGGTTTTGCGGGTTGCGGCTCTTCAAGTTCGGATCGAGGCTTACCTTCTCCAAAAGTACGTGCGCGTACGTGAAGCGGACGCGCGCGGTCAAGCGCGGGCCATAGAGGAGGGCGTCTTCGACCGTCTCCCTAAAGAGCGCGGGGCGCTGGAAGATCATTCCAACACGCCGGCGCAGCTCCAGAGGGTTCATTGCGCTCGTGGGCGTACCGTCCAGGTAAACCTCGCCTGCGGTCGGCTCTATGAGTCGGTTCACGGCGCGCAGCAGCGTGCTTTTGCCCGCCCCGAAAGGCCCCACGATAGAGGTGATCTCACCCTCTGAGCCTTGGAGGTCAATCCCTTTCAGTATCTCCACACCGCCCACCGCGTACCGGAGGCCCGAGATCTCGACTTTGTACTGCCCTATGGCAGATCACCTCCACGCTTTACCGTAGGTCAAGCTCGTAAGGCGGCATAGGCTAAACAGGTTGATCTTGGGCGGTAGTACATCCGAATTCACCCACAAAGACACGAAGACATTGTTCCATCAGGCGCCTCCCTACGCCATACTGATTTCTCCGAGTCTCCCGGTAGAATTAATCGCCTCGGTGCATGACCCTAACCCTGGGACATATTTGATGGCTGGATCAGACGCCGGCTGAGACTTCTATCCAGAACTTTGGGGAACGCGTTTAGCATGTAGCCTGGCCAGACGAAGCTGTTTTTTCTGTGCACCAGCCTCGGCATGATGCGGGAGCCGTTTAGAGTAGACCGGGTCAGGAATCAGGCGCAGCATACAGGCTATACTGCTCGCAAGACACGGCAGGAGGGGGACATATGAGAGGTAAACAGGCGCGGTACTGGCTGATCGAACATGGGCGTCCTGTTACAGAACCGGACGAGATGTCGACGGAGGACTACACCTTGAAGGATTACGTGTGCTGCGAGGTTCCAGCAGGAGAGGGCTTCGACTGGGCGCTTGAGGTCTTTACCTCGCGGGATGGCGCGGCAGCGGAGACGCGAGGCATTGAGAGCCTGGACCGGACGAAACACTTGAACATGGCGGAAGCGCACCGGGGATGGACGCGTGGGGAGACGTATGATGCGACGTCATCCGGAGAGCTGGTAGAGCTCTCCGGCCTAGAGGTCTTCGAGGTGCTCGAAAGTTCCGGCGTCTCTTATGTTCTGCTGGACCCGCCGCCTGTAGATAGGCCCGTCACCGGGCGCCTGCATATAGAGTCGGCCTCGGCCTTTGCGAATCAGCTAAAACGGCGGTTAATAGTTTCGCTCAGAGAAGACTGAGCGAGGCGTTTCAGGCTTGGCTCGGATGGAGGAGTAGCTATAAAGCATTACTAAGCATGTTCGCTCGCAGCAGAAGTTTATAGAAAGACACGGGATACTATCGAAGGCGTACTAGAACCACTACTCAAACTTATGAAGAGGACGTACACAGTGCATATTCGACAGCCTCGCTCAGTGGACAGTTGAGGTTGTCTACTACTTCGGGTACTCCGGGGTAGCAGTACTGATGCTGCTCTCCAACCTCTTTGTGCCCGTACCTTCTGAACTGGTGTTGCCCTTCGCGGGCTTCCTGGTTGGGCGAGGCTTCTTCTCGTTCCCCGTATTGATGCTGGCGGCGACGGCCGGATCTCTGATCGGCGCGCTGGCCGTCTACGCACCCGCCCATCGGCTCGGGGAAGAGCCGGCGCGGCGGTTCATCAAGCGATACGGAAGGTTTGTGTTGCTGAGCGAGTCGGACCTCGATAAGGCGAGTGAGTGGTTTGATCGGCCTGCGCGTCGCCACGGCCGCCCAGAGACGCAGCCGGCTCGCCTCTTGCGCGGGAGGTATAAGAGCTGAGAATCGTGGCGGGCAAGGGGGCGTCAGCAGATGAAGAAGATACTATAGGGCGGCCAAGGCCGGTGAGTAACGCACATGCGGAGAGCGTCGAGGGTATCCTACACGCGCTCGCCTCAGGGTGCGAACACTGCGACGCTAGAATAAGGTACGTGGTGTTGTTGCTGGCCTCTTTTTAAGGCGCTTGCTGCGTGTGAGATCCAGAAGCGTGGGGTAGGGTGTCACGTCGGATGAAGGCGAACCAGAGAGCGGGGTGAGGCGTCATGGCGGATACGAAGTTCGTATGCGCGGTGTGCGGGAGCACGTTCACGGAGCACGAGGCGAGCGCGAGTGCTTTCGAGGTGGAGGATGATGAGATTCGTTGCCCCAACTGCGGATCGGCACAGGTGGAGCCAGACCACTTCGACCCGAATGAGCCGCTTGTAAATCCTCTAGAGGGGCCCGACGACGAAGGGCATGTCTCCTAAAGCGTTCCCGAACGGCTTGGACAGGGTAGCTCGGAGACCCGGTGGAGCGATCCGGTACTGAAGCGCGATTCCCCTAGATCCCGGGATGATGAGCGGTAGGAAAGGCAGACTGTACGGTCTTTGCTGATCAAGATTCGCGGGCTCGTACGAGCATCACTTGACGCGGTCTGGAACCTTCTCGGCTTCAGTTCCTAGAACTCGCCACTATTGTAGCCTCGCTCCGATCGGCACCATGGTGGTTTGCTAGGATCAGCGTCCGGCTCCGTAGACTAACTGCTCACGCCTGATCCGTTTCGCGCCTTACTGCTACGGGTACACGGGGGCGGGTAAACCGAGAGGAGGGGACGTTTGCAGTACGAGGAGTTCATCGACCGTATCCGACGGCGGGCGCGTCTCGACATGGTTGAGGAGACGCAGACGGCTTCGCGGGCGACGCTAACGGCGCTCTGGAAAAATGCCTGGCCAGGTGCGAAGCGCTGGATCTCGCCGCGCAGCTCCCGCAAGGTATTGCGGAAGTACTCCTCCGGCAGTTCCCGGGCGAGTCCGATCCTCTCGTCGGTTCGAGAAACGGAGCCTGAGGTGCGGGGTCCGTCGAGGAGACGCGCATGATTCGGGAACCTTCTTTCGAGGCTGAACAGGCTGAGTTCTACGGAGAAGCTATCGATGCTCTGAACCGGGCGGGAATCCGCTACATGCTCGGCGGAGCCTTGGCCCTGCACGCCTACACGGGTATCTGGCGGGACACCAAGGACCTCGATATCTTCGTACCTGAAGGCGTCGTGGAGCAGGTGCTGGAGAAGTTTAAGGCGGCAGGCTTCGAGACAGAGACCACCGACCCTTGCTGGCTCGCCAAGGCGCACAGCGGGGATCTGTTCGTGGATATCATCCACGCCAGCCACAACGGCACCGGCCCGGTGGACGAGTCCTGGTTTGCCCACTCCAACGAGATCACGCTGTTAGAGCGACGGGTCTTCGTTACCCCCGCCGAAGAGATGATCCTTTCGAAGATCTTTGTCGTCGCCAAGGACCGTTGTGATGTGGACGATGTGCTCCACCTTATCTTTGCCGCCCGCGGAGATCTCGACTGGAGCCGCATGCTAGCCAAGATAGGCGAGCACTGGGAGCTACTCCTCGCTTACCTTCACTTCTACCGTTACGTATACCCGAGTCACGTCCACTACTTACCCGACCAGCTTCTAGAGTCGCTACGCGAACGTTACGAGCGAACAGTTGACACGATGGCAGACGCCCACCCACGCTTCCGGGGTAGGATGCTCGATAAGGACTCGTTCGCGGTGGATGTCGAGGAGTGGGGACTGCCCGACGAGCGAACGGCGACGAGGCAGTCGCGGGGATGCGAGGACGGGGAGCAAGAGTGAGGCAATCGTGAGGATTGCCGCCACCGCCGATATTCACGCCCGCATAGGAGACGCCGAACGCCTGCGCTCCATTTTTCAGGGGGCTGCGCGAGACGCGGACGTGCTCATCATCGGCGGAGACTTGACCGATCTTGGAAGACCCGAGCAGGCGGAGGTTCTCCTACAAGCTCTAAAGGGTAGTCCGCTTCCGATCGTCGCTACCTTAGGCAACCACGACCACGAGGGTGGCCGGGCGTGTGAGATCTCGGACGTCTTCATGAAGGCCGGAGTTCACCTCCTGAATCGTTCTAGCATCGTAATAGACGGGGTGGGCTTCTCGGGAGTGAAGGGTTTCTGCGGCGGCTTCGACGGGAATCTGGCAAACGCTTTCGGCGAAGACCTCGTTAAAGCCTGGGTCAACGAGGGCGTGGAGGACGCAAAGGCGTTGGAAAGCGAGCTACGTAGTCTCGAGACGCAGCGGCGCGTAGCGGTGCTTCACTACGCGCCCGTCAGGGCTACTGTGGAGGGCGAGCCGCCGGAGATACACGCTTTCTTGGGCACGAGCCATCTCGCCCGCGCTCTTGATGCAGGACGGGCTACGGTAGCCTTCCATGGGCATGCGCACGCCGGTAGTTTCGAGGGGAGTACCGCCGGGGGCGTCCCGGTCTTCAACGTCAGTGTCCCGGTCCTTGAGCACTCAGGTTTCGAACACCCCTATCACGTCTTTGAAATCTGAGGATTAGACATCCTCTGTTTGAGTTCTTGCGGAGTATAGCGGGTAACAAGCCCACCCTACTCTCTCCTGTAAGAGGGTTTCAGCAACGAGAAGGAAGATGCTGCTATGGGAGAGAACCGGCTATATTGATATATTTGAGGCTAGACTGTGTGAAAAGGTGAGGACGTGTAGCTTGACAGATGCTTCCGCTTTTGAGAAGCAGCATATAAGAGACTAGCGAGGAGAAGTACCGATGAGCGAGGCAAGGCAGATAAGGGAACAGACCGGCAGGCTGGGCGTGCTGACGCCGGGGATGGGGGCTGTATCGACCACTCTGTTCGCAGGCGCGGAGATGATAAAGAAGGGGCTTGCCCAGCCGGTGGGCTCGTTGGCCGAGTCCGGTACCATACGGCTTGGTAAGCGTACCGAGAACCGCGTTCCGAAGATAAAGGACTTCGTACCGCTGGCGAAGATGGAGGATCTGGTCTTCGGCGGGTGGGACGCTTTCCCCGACGACGCCTACGACGCCGCCACGGTTGCCGGGGTCTTGGAGAAAGAGCATCTCAACGCCGTTCGGGACGAACTCAAGGAGATCCGGCCGTACCCGGCGGTCTTCGACCCCGCCTACGTCGTCAGAATAGACGCGACCCACAAAAAGGAGTGCGGGTCCTTGCGCGAGGCCGCCGAGCAGGTGCGCGAGGACATCCGCGCCTTCAAGAGCGAGAACGACCTCCACTCGGCGGTAATGGTCAACTGCGCCTCGACCGAGGCGTACGCCCAGCCTCAGAAGGCCCACTTCGATCCCGACGCCTTCGAGGCGGCGCTCGACCGCTCTGACCCCTCCATCTCCCCGGCGATGGTCTACGCTTACGCCGCCATCATGGAGGATGTCCCTTACGCTAACGGCGCGCCGAGCCTCGCGGCGGACATTCCCGCCCTCGTGGAACTCGCCGACGATAGGGGCGTGCCCGTAGCCGGCAAAGACTTTAAGACCGGCCAGACGTTGATGAAGACTATGATCGCTCCGGGTCTCAAGGCCAGGATGCTCGGGCTAGAAGGCTGGTACTCGACGAACATCCTCGGGAACCGCGACGGGGAGGTGCTCGACGATGCGCAGAGCCTCAAGAGCAAGGAGGTTAGTAAGCTCTCGGTGCTCGACACCATACTCCAGCCCGAGAAGAACCCCGAGCTGTACGGGAACATCTCACACGTCGTCAAGATCAACTACTACCCTCCGCGTGGTGACGCCAAGGAGGGCTGGGACAACATAGACATCTTCGGCTGGCTCGGTTACCCGATGCAGATCAAGATAAACTTTCTCTGCCGCGACTCAATCCTCGCCGCCCCTATAGTCCTCGACCTCGCCCTCTTTCTGGACCTCGCTCAAAGGGCCGGAATGAACGGTATACAGGAGTGGCTCTCGTTCTACTTCAAGAGCCCCATGACGGCGCCTGGGCTCTATCCCGAGCACGACCTCTTCATCCAGCA